>DAOTVT010000177.1:0-18352 GCA_034436295.1 Anaerolineae bacterium
CCATCGGATCAACCCATTTGTCGTGGCGTGGCGGTTGAACCTGGCGGATGTGCGGGATGTGGCAGATGGCCTCGTGCAGGCCTACCGCAACGGGCGACTGGGAGAGCGGTACATCCTGGGCGGGGAAAACACCGACACGGTTACGGTGTTCCGGTACCTGCGAGAGATTACAGATTTCAACAGAGCGATCTGGCCGCTGGCCTGGGAGACGCTGGAGATGCTCTCGGAACTGTCGGCGCTCCTCTCGCAGCCGCTGGTGGAGAAGAGCGTCGCCACGTTCTGTCACTACGCCTTCTGGGCATCCAGCGGGAAAGCCGAGCGCGAACTGGGCTACAAGCACCGCGCGCTGGGCGAGACCGTCGCCGACGCCGCGGCGTGGTACGAAGCGACGTTCCTGAAGCCGCAGCCGTGGGCGTCCTCCTATCTCGCCGGCGAGTAATCCGGTGGGGGCCGGGCGGCAGGAGAGCAAGGTCGCTGGCGCACGTGCTGCGCGCCGCTGGCGTGAGAGGCAGGTGGCTATGCTTGCGGGCCACGCGGCAGCCGAGGCTCTTGCGTTCCGCGCTCGCAATTTTTCTAGCCGCTCCATGGGTCGGGAGCAGTCTCTGCGATTTTGCCTGATCCGGTTGCGCGGGGGCAGATAGACGCCGATTTGACGATTGGGGGCTAGGGGGCCTATAATACACAAGCAATGGATGGGGCGATGAGGCTCGCCCTTGATCGCCGTCTGGCTGATAGCCTCTACGGAGGAGCGCGTTCTTCGTAGAGGCTTTTTTCTTTGAAGCGGTAGGAGATTTTGCAACGGGAGAAGAACCTTGACTGTTCAAAGCATCCTCCACGCCAACGGTGGCGTTCAGTATGAGACGGCGGGTCCGCCGAGTTTCTTTTCGGACCTAAACCTGGATCAGGTTGTGGATGCCATCACCGCGTCCAAAAAGGAGTACAACCTGGGGCCTTTCTTCTGGACGCCTTTGCGCGACCCTGAAACCGTTCGCTATCGCCAGGAAGTGATGCAGGATCTGGAGAATGAGACCCTGATGGCGCGTATCAAAGCATTTGGCGGAGAGATGAGCGTGGTGCGCCGCTACCTGGCCATGGCCGAACGGCTGGACTTTGAGCACCACAGAAAAGGGTGGATGCTGGAAGCCGCGCTGCTTTATGGCAATGCGGTAACGGCTCTGGCTCATGACCTGACAGAGGCTCCCCTGAAATCGCGTGGCCTTCTGGGCTTCCGAGAGTGGCTACTGCACTACGTTCAATCGGATGCATTTCAGTCCCTTGTTGCCGAGGCGCAACGGGTCAAGCAGGCCCTTTCCGCTCTGGAATACAGCGTGATCATTGAGATCGGCAAGTTCAGGGTGAAGCGATACGAAGGAGAGACAGACTACAGTATTGAATTGGAGAAAACCTTTGAGAAGTTCCGGCAAAGAGAGGTGAGCGGCTACCTTGCGAGAGTCCCCGAAACGGCCGGTGTGAGCCATATTGAGGCGAAAATCCTTGAGTTCGTTGCCCGGCTATATCCCGAACCCTTCGCTGCGCTGGATCACTTCTGTGCCAGTTATGCCCATTTTGTTGAGGGTGACATTCAGTCTTTTGACCGAGAGATTCAATTCTACGTTGCCTATCTGGACTTCGTCGCCGATCTCAAGCGCAAGGGACTGCCTTTTTGCTACCCGCAGGTGAGTACGGTGGACAAGAAGGTGTACGTGCGCGATGGGTTTGACCTGGCGTTGGCGCATGGCCTGAGCCGCAAGGGGAAGCCCGTCGTGCTCAACGATTTCCGCCTGGAAGGCCCGGAGCGCATCCTCGTCGTTACGGGCCCCAATCAGGGGGGCAAAACGACTTTCGCTCGCATGTTCGGGCAGATACACTATCTTGCCAGTTTGGGCTGCTCGGTCCCCGGCCGGGAAGCGCGACTTTTCCTGTGCGACCGAATCTTCGCCCATTTTGAGCGGGTGGAAGACATCCGCAACCTTCGCGGCAAATTAGAGGACGATCTGGTGCGCATCTATGACATGCTTTCCCACGCCACGCGCGACAGCCTTTTCATCCTGAACGAGGTTTTCACCTCAACGACTTTGCAGGATGCGGTCTTCCTGAGCAAGGAAGTCATGGCCCGGCTGATGGAATTGGATGTCATTGGCGTGTGGGTAACATTCTTGGATGAACTGGCCTCGTTGAGCGAAAAAACGGTTAGTATGGTAGCCAGTGTGGACCCCGAGGATCCGACCATTCGCACCTTCAAAATCGTGAGACGACCCGCTGACGGGCTGGCTTACGCGCTGTCGCTGGCTCAAAAACACCGCCTGACCTACAAGCAGATCAAGGAGCGGATTTCACGATGAAGGTCTTTCTGCTGTACCCTGACCGAGATTTTGACCTTTCCCGGGAATTGCCACCCAACGCGGCGGACCTGGCGCAAGACCTGGCGCTGGACACCTTGTTTGCGGCCATGGCGCAAAGGGATTCTTTTCTCTTTGACGTGGTTCGTCGGGTCGTCTTGTCCGGTTCGGACGAGATCAACACGATTGCCTATCGTCAGGAAGTCCTCCAGGATTGCTTGAGATACCCCGATGTTGTCCGTCAGATGTACGGCATTCCGCTGGAGTTCCTGGAGAGAAAGCACAGGGAGTGGTTCTGGATTTCCCCACGCGATGCAAGCCCAAGCCTTGCGCTGAGTGGCGGGCAGCAACTGCTGGAAGCCTCCCTGGACTTGCTCTGGAGCCTGCGGCGGATAGCCGACGCGAACGCTGAGACTTTCCAATCGGCAGGCTTCCGCCGGTTTTTTGCTATGATTCAGCGAGAACTGGACGACGAGTACCTGGCCTCGGTGGCGAAGCACATCAGGGCGCTCCGGTTCCCCCATGGCGTCCTGCTGCGCGCGCGACTGGGAAAGGGGAATGAGGGCACCGATTACCTGCTGTGCAAGCCGAACGCTCCGGATCGGAACTGGGTCAAGCGCGTTTTCGCGCCAAAGTCGCCAGTGTATTCCTTCTCCCTTCATCCCCGCGATGACCAGGGAGCGCGCGTATTGGGGGAGTTGCGGGACAGGGGCCTTGTGCGAGCAGCCAACGCGGTTGCGCAGGCGGCCAAGCACATTGAGGATTTTTTCAATGTCCTGCGATGGGAACTGGCGTTCTACCTCGGTTGCTTGAACCTGCGCGAGCAACTCGTGCAGATCGGCGAGCCATTCGCCTTCCCGCGGCTGGCGCCTGCTGGGGAGCGCCGATTCTCGTGCCAGGGCTTGTATGACGTCTCGCTGGCGCTGACCATGAAACGCAAGGTCGTGGGCAACGATGTTACCGCCGATGGGAAAGATGTGGTCATCATCACGGGGCCGAATCAGGGCGGGAAAACCACCTTCTTGCGCAGCGTGGGCCTGGCGCAATTGATGATGCAGGCCGGCATGTTCGTTCCGGCGGAGTCCTTTTCTGCCAACCTGTGCTCGGGCCTCTTTACGCACTTCAAGCGAGAAGAGGACAAAACCATGGAACGCGGCAAGTTTGAGGAGGAACTGAAGAGAATGAGTGCCATCGTTGACCTCGTGAAACCCGATGGCCTCATTTTGCTCAACGAGTCCTTTGCCAGCACCAACGAACGCGAGGGTTCCGAGATTGCGAGGGAGGTGGTCCGCGCTCTCCGCGAAGCGGGCGTCAAGGTTTTCTACGTTACGCACCTGTGGGAATTTGCCCGCCTTGTTCAAGAGGAAGGGGCCAAGAGCGTCCTCTTCTTGCGGGCAGAAAGGTTGCCAGACGGGAGGCGGACTTTCAGGATAAAGGAAGGCGCTCCCCTGGACACGAGTTACGGTATGGACCTGTACGCCCGCATATTCGCAGCGGATGGGCAGGAAGTATTGGCATCCGCAGCGACTTCCTGATGCCGCGTCCCATGACCGGCAGATGGGCGTGGCCAGCCGCGGGCCGTGCGGCGTGTCGGGCCGTGCGGGGGCGTCAGGCTCCCACCCGCAGCCATTGCCGCAGGCGGGCGCTTTCCCCGATCGCCTCACACAGCACCATCTGGCGGTGCCCGTCGGCAACCGTCGGGAAGGTCGCCGATGAATAGGGGGCGCCGCTCCCGATGTGCTCATACACATCCTGGAAGAGCCGTACGAACGTATCCGGATACCCCTCGGCGTGGCCCGCAGGATACACCGCATAACGCCGCGCGTCGGCCTGCATCAGTCCAGGGGATTTGATCAGCACCTGGTTGGGCGCGTCGTGATGTCCAATCCAAAGCCGATTGGGATCCTCGGCGTTCCACCACATGGAGCCCTCGGAACCGTTGAGTTCCCACCACAGGTGATTCTTGCGGCCCGCGCAGACCTGCGACAGGGTTACCGATCCTCGCGCACCGTTGGAGAACGCCAGCAGGAGCGCGGCGTAGTCCTCGCCCGCCGCCGGTACTTCTTGCGCGCCGTCCTCACGCACCCCCGCAGAGAAAGTCTCGGCGCCGCCGGCGGGCTTGAGCCGTTTGGGGATGAACGTGGTGAGATCGGCGCACACCTCGGTAACCCGCAGGCCGCTCAGCCATTCCACCAGGTCCAGCCAGTGGCTCCCGATGTCGGCCACCGTGCGCAGCGCGCCGCCCACCGACGAGTCCAACCGCCAACTCCACACCGCGGGCGAGAACAGCCAATCCTGCAAGAACTGCCCATGCACCATGCGCACCTGGCCGATCTGCCCGGCGAGGACTCGCGCCCGCGCCTCGTGGCAGAGCGGATAGTACCGCAGGTTGAAGCAGAGGGCGCATACCCGACCGGTTTCCTGCTGTATGCGCACGAGTTCGCGCGACTCCTGTGCCGTCAGGGCCAGCGGCTTCTCGCAGATGACGTGTTTCCCTGCACGCATGGCAGCGGATGCCATGGCCAGGTGCAGGTTGTTGGGGGTGCACACATGCACGACGTCCACCGAGGCGTCCGCGAGCAGTTCGGCGAAGTCCACATAACCGCGAGCGACGCCAAGGGTCTGGGCGGCGGAGCGACTCTTGTCGGGCGTGCTGCCCAGCACGCCGGCCACGTGGATGCCGAGCCGTCGCAGCGCTTCCAGGTGGGCGCGGCCTACGAATCCGACTCCGGCGATTGCAGCGTTCAGGCTCTCCATGTTCTCCTCCGGTCGCGTGAGATGATAGCGTGGGTTGCGGTTGGCTAGCCCGAGCCCTTCTTTTCCCGCCACCAGATGCGCACCGGCACGTCAAAACTCAGGCGCCGGCGAATCTCGTCCAATTTGTCCAGGGTGGCCAGGGATTTCTCCTTATCCGCCATGGCTACGGCGATAATGAGCGCCTGGATGATGGCCATCGGCACGATGAGGGAGTGAAACGCCATTACCGGGCCGCGCTGGGCTTCCAGCAGCACGTCGGTGTGCTCGCGGAGCAGGGGGCCCAACGTGTCCGTGAGCAGGATCACCCTGGCGCCGCAGGCTTTGGCGTAGGCCAGGGTCGCCTCCATAACGTCCGAGAGATTGAAGAAGAGCAGCGCGAAGAGCACATCCTGGCTTCCCAGCGTAAGCAGCGGTTCGCAAATCTCGCGGCCCGACTGGGTCAGCAGCACCACCTCCAGGCCGAAGCGGCGGAGGCGGTGCTGGAGCAGTTCGGCCAGGGTGGCGGAACCGCTCAGGGCGTAGACGAAGATGCGCCGCGCCCCGCAAATGAGGCGCACCGCCTCGTCAAAGGCGTCGCGGGACACGGTTTGCAGGGCGTCGGTGAGGTATTCCATCTCCATGGCCACGACCTGCTCCAGGATGTGCGATTCGGGGCTGATCTCGGCCAGTTTCTTGCGCAGGCGCGCCGCGTGCGAAACTCTGCGCCGGAACAGGTCTTGCAAGCAGGCACGAAGTTCGGGGAAGCCGGCGAAGCCCAGGGTGTGGGCGAATCGGACAATGGTTGCTTCGCTCAACCCCAGGCGGTCGGCCAACTCGGCGGCCGACAGGAAAGCGGCCTCGTCGGAGTTGCGCAGGATGTAGTCCGCGATGCGGCGTTCGCTCTTGGTGAGCGAATCAAAATGTGCGCGCACCAGTTCACTGAACTCGTTGCACTCGTTCTCGCTCACGGTAACCTCCTTGCGGACGGCGTGTGCCTGACGGGTGTCCGCTTGATGCAAAACTATACTACAAAATCGGCGGTTTTGCCAGTCCACTTGCAGGGAAGGGGCGGTTCCCAAGACAGTCGGCGTCCGCCATCGTGAGGGACGAAGCCTAGGGCAAACTCTGCGGTGGCAGGGTGGCCCAATGGGATGGCTTGCACAGAGTCGTCGGCACAGGATGACACCGAGGCTGCAGGGGGTTAGGGGCCTAAGTTTAAAATTTCGTGCAAAATGAAATTCCACTTGCATTTTTGGAGATTCTGATGTATAATCTTTCACGACGAGAGGCTGATAACGTGTGCATTGCCTCCCGCTGCGAGGTCGCAGATGGAAGAAGGGCTCAACGGCTTCCGGCAGCGGCTGGAAGACCGCTTCCCAAGCCTCACCAAGAGTCAGCAGCGCATCGCCAATTACCTGCTCGCCAACTACGACGAGGCCGCGTTCTTGGCTGCGGCCGACCTGGTAGAGCGGCTTCAGGTCAGCGAGGCCACGCTGGGGCGATTTGCCCGAGCCGTCGGGTTCAGCGGGTTCCCCGAACTGCGGCGTTGCCTTCAGGAACTGTTCCGTCAGAAGACAACGCCCGCCAGCCGACTCCAGCGCAAACTCCACGAACTTGCGGACGGCGAAGGTTCCACGCTCACCAAAGTCCTGGAAATGGAAGTCCAGTACCTAAACGAAGCGGCCCACAGCATAAGCGCGGCCGATTTTGACCGCGCGGTGGAGATTCTCCTGGGTGGCGAGCGAATCTTCGTATTCGCCAGTGGCCCCTCGGCCGTCCTCGCCGATTTGGCTGAGTTGCGGTTCAGGCGGCTGGGCATCCTGACCCTGGCCATGACCGAGTCGGGGCGCCATCTGCTGGAGAAGTTGCAGTTGCTCCAACCTGGGGATGTGGTGCTGGCGGCCGGCTTCCAGTATGTGCGGCACGAATTGGTCGCGGTGCTGGACCATGCCCGCGCCGTAGGGTGCCGGGCGGTGCTGCTCACCGACACGCTGGGGCCAGCACTTCGCCACAAGGCGGATGTCGTGCTCGCGGCGCGCAGGGGGCCCGTCTCCACCTTCCATTCGCTGACCGTGCCGATGTCCGTACTCAACGCGTTGATCCTGGCCGTGGCGATGGCCAGGCCCGACGAGAGCATCGCCGCGCTCAACCGCCTTGAGCAGTTGCGCGCGACCTATAACATGGACGTGCCGGTGAAACTCACGTGGGATGACCATAAGCCTGGGGCGGGCTCCTAGAACCGCTGTGTGGACCGCTTGCCGCCGGGCTTGGGTTCGGCGTCTCGGAGGGACTGCCGTATCGGATCTGACCGTCGGGGGAGGGGACATGAGTGTTCCTGAGGTTCTTCAGCCGCCGTTGTCGCTTCGGGTGCTGGCCGCTTACCGAAGGTTCATCCGCTGGCTGACCAGCGCAAGGGTGCTCCTGGCCTTGATCCTGCTGGTCATGATGGTGTACCTCATCCTGATTCCGCTCTACCGCATGGTGGAAACGACGCTCACGTACCAGGAGCGCGACGTCCTGGCCGTTCCCGATGCGGTGCCGGGCGAGTTGACAACCTATCACTGGGTGCGAATGCTGGCCAGTCGCATCAGCAAGGTCTTCCTGTATGCGCCGCTCCAGCATTCGCTTGTGGTCGCCACCGGCGCGACGCTCCTGGCCATGCTCATCGGGTCCATCCTGGCGTGGCTGGTCATCCGCACCGACATGCCCGGGCGCAATCTCATCAACAACCTGGCTACCATTCCGTACATCATGCCCTCATGGACCATCGCCATGGCCTGGAAGGTGCTGTTCAACACGCGCGTCGCGGGCGGCACCCCCGGCCTGTTGGAGTACCTCATCGGCCGGCCCGTGCCCACCTGGCTGGCATACGGCCCCATCCCCATCATCGTCAGCAGCGCGCTGCACTACTACACGTTTTTCTTCCTGTTCGTGTCGGCGGCGCTGATGTCCATTGACTCCAACCTGGAGGAGGCGGCGGAACTCATGGGTTCCAGCCGGGGGCGGATTCTCAGGCGCATCACCTTCCCGCTGGTGCTGCCGGCCCTGCTGTCGGGGTTCATCATGACGTTCTCCAAGGTCATGGGCACCTTCGGAGGCCCCAACGTGCTGGGCACGCCCGTGCGCTATTACGTCATCGCCACCATGATCCGCTCCAATGTCGCCATCGGCGAGTTCGCGGATGCGTTCGTGCTGGCCATCGTGCTCATCCTGTTCACCATCGTAACCATCTACATCAACCAGCGGCTGATCGGCACGCGCAAGAGTTACGAGACCATCGGAGGGCGCGGGTTTGTGGCCCACGTGGCGAGGTTGCGCCGATGGCGTGGGGTCCTGGCCGCCGCCGTGATCATCTTCCAGGTCCTGGTAATCGCGTTGCCGCTCGGTTTGCTCGCCTACGACACATTCATGCTGCGCTCCGGCGATTTCAGCCTTTCCAACTTCACCCTGCACTACTGGATTGGCAAGAGCGATATCAACATCGCCAACGGCGCACCGGGTGTCCTGCGCAATCCCAAAATCTACTCCAGCGCCTGGAACTCCATCCGTCTGTCGCTGGCTACCGCCTTCTTCACGGCGCTGCTGGGAGTGATCCTCGGCTACGCCATTGTGAAGGGGCGCGGCACCCGCCTTTCCAAACTCGTGGAGCAAATCTCCTTCGTCCCGTATGTGATCCCGGGGATTGCCTTTGGGGCGGTGTATATCTCCATGTTCTCCAAGCGGGTGGGGCCGATTCCACCGCTCTACGGCACATTTGCGCTCCTTGTGGTGGTGTCTGTGGCGAAACACATCCCTTACTCGGCGAGAAGCGGCGTGTCGGCCATGCTTCAGGTGGGGCGAGAACTGGAGGAGGCCGGGCAGATCGCCGGTGCCAACCTCTGGGAGCGGTTCAAGCGCATCATCTTCCCGCTCACGAGCGCAGGGTTTGTCTCCGGATTCCTGCTGACGTTCATCACGACGATGCGGGAACTGTCTCTGATCATCCTGCTGGTAACGCCGGCCACGCAAGTCCTGGCGAGCCAGACGATGCGCTACACCGAGAACGGCGACGACCAGATGGCCAACGCCGTGATCCTCATCCTCATCACACTGGTGCTGATCGGGAACTTCTTGATCGGGCGCTTCAGGGGCGGCAGCCTCAAGAAGGGCCTCGGAATGTAGATAGGGGGGGAATCATGGGCACAACCATCACTATCAAGAACCTGACCAAGCGTTTTGGCGATGTGGTCGCGGTCAACAATGTGAGCCTGACCGTGGAGGCGGGGACCTTCCTGACCCTTCTCGGCCCGTCGGGCTGCGGCAAGACCACGCTCCTGCGATGTGTGGCGGGCCTGGAAGACCCGGACGAGGGCGAAATCTACATCGGCGACAAACTCGTGTATTCGCGTGCTCGGGGTATCTCGGTGCCGGCGGGCCAGCGAGATGTGGGGCTGGTGTTCCAGAACTATGCCCTCTGGCCCCACATGACGGTCTACAAGAACATGAGTTTTGCCCTGGAGATTCGCAAACTGCCCAAATCCGAGATTGACAAGCGCGTCAAGGAGTCGCTGGCCGAAGTCAAAATGCTGGGGTACGAGAATCGCTACCCCCGCGAGATGAGCGGTGGACAGCAGCAACGCATCGCCCTGGCGCGCATGTTGGCCTATCGCCCCAAGGTATTCCTGATGGACGAGCCGCTATCCAACCTGGACGCGCGCCTGCGAATGGACATGCGGGCCGAACTGAAGCGGCTGCACCATGTGGCCGGCGCGACGACCATCTACGTTACCCACGATCAGGTGGAGGCGCTCACGATGTCCAGCCTCATCGCCGTCATGAAAGATGGCGTCCTCCAGCAGGTGGACACTCCCGACCGTGTGTACCGCTGCCCGTCCAACCTGTTCGTGGCCGACTTTATCGGCAACCCGAAGGTAAATCTCCTGGAAGGGGTGGTGGACGGCCAGGGACACGTGGATTTGGGCGAGTTCAAGGTGCCTGTGAGCGTGTGCGGGGTCCAGGGGAAGGTGGTGCTGGCCGTCCGGCCCGAAGACATCGCGGTCTATACGGAGCCGACGATGGGCGCGGTGGAATCCTCGGTCTACTCGGTGCTGCCATCGGGTGCCGATTCCACCATCGTGGCGCGCGTGGGCGAGCGGGAAATCACCATCCGCGTGCCCGGCATCAGTTCCCTCAAGATGGACGACCGCGTGTGGCTGGGGTTTGACCCGCGGACGATCAATCTGTACGACGGAAATAGCGGCAACTTGATAGCAGTTCGCGAAGCGTAGCCGCGCTTCAAGCCCGTCGCGCCCCCTGTTCGGGGAGCGGTAGTTGACGCAATGAAAGGAGGGGAGAACGAGCAGCGACACATATCTGATTGGTGAAGCGGTTTCGGCCCACTATTGCATTGCCAGGAGGGAGAAATGAAGACACTGGTGAGGATTCTGTCAATCTGCGTGTTGGTTACCCTGATCGCGGGGTGCGCCGCGCCGGCTGCGACGCCAACCCCCAAGCCGGCGCCTACCACCGCGCCGCCACAGCCGACCCAGCCCCCAACTCCAACGCCGGAGCCGACGCTGACTCCCAATGAGCAGTGGATGAAGGCGGCGGAACTGGGGAAGTTTGCCCCCGCCAAGCAGGACTGGGCTGCCATTGAGGCTGCGGCGAAGAAGGAAGGCAAGGTCATCGTCTATGCCAACTCTTCCCGCATTGAGAAGGCCGCGGCCATGTTCATGGAGAAGTACCCCGAAATCACCGTGGAAGGGTACGACCTGGGTGGCGACGACGCGATCATCAAAGTCCGCGAGGAGCAGAAGGCTGGCGCCTATGTCGGCGACGTTTGGTACTCGGGTGGCGGCCCCGATATCATCGGCGATTTCCTCCCGAAGGGCTATCTCGTCCCGTTCGTCCCCGATGACCTGCTGGACGTGATCCCGCCCGAGGCCCGCAATCCTCTGGTCGTGGCCCGCTACGGCGTGCGCGTCCTGGGCTACAACACCGAACTCAACCCCAACGGCTGCCCCATCACCAACTGGTGGCAGTTGACCGAGCCCGAGTGGAAGGGCAAGGTTTTCATTGAGGATCCGTTGACCGATGCTTCCACCATGGGCATCCTGACCACCATCGCGGCCCACGCCGAGGAGTTGGCCGCAGCCTACCGGGAGCGCTATGGCAAGGATCCTGTCCTGGACCCCGACACGCCCGACGCAGGGTGGCTCTGGGTGAAGAAGTTCGCGCAGAATTCGCCCGTGCCCGAACCCGGCGGCGATGAGGTCGTCCAGGCCTTCGCCACGCCCGGCATGAAAGAGGCCGGCGTAGGGTTCACTTCCTACTCCAAATATCGCGACACCCAGAAGGGTAAACTGGTCTTTGACGCCTGCAAGGGTGTCAAGCCGGTCATGGGCGTGCAGACGCAGGCTTACGTGGCGGTGATCAACCGCGCGCCGCATCCGAACGCCGCCAAGTTGTTCATCCGCTTCGTGCTCAACGAGGGGTTTGAGCCGTGGAACGTCGTTGGCGACTACTCGGCCCGCACCGACGTGCCTGCGCCCAAGGGCGCGATCCCGCGCAATGAACTCAGCGTGTGGACCCAGGATAATGCCTACGTTTACGCCAACATCGCCAAGATGCGTGACTTCTGGGCGATGAACCTGCTCAAGTAAGCGCGCGGTTCTGCGTGGACAAGCAAGAGCGTGCCGGGGGCGCAGACCTCCGCGCCCCCGGAGCGCCCAGGTGTGGCCCCGCGCTTCGGCGTGCGGGCAAGTGGCGAGACATTCTCCGCGCCCTCGCGGAACGTTCTGGAGACCGAAATGGCGCAGACCCGGATTCAGGCTGTCGTCTTTGACATGGGCGGCACGCTGGAAGATATCTACTACGACTCCGCCAGCCACCAAGAGGCAACGCGGGAACTTCAGCGCCTTCTGAGCCAGCGGGGCCTTGAGCCAGGGCTGGATCTCGGAACTTTGCAGCGCACCGTCGTGTCGGGGATGGAAGCATACCAGGCGTGGCGCGAGGCGACGGAAATAGAACTCTCGCCCGAACGCGTGTGGACAGAGTACGTCTTTCCCAATAGGGGGCTGCCCAGGGATTGCCTGGAGGCGGCCGCGGAAGACCTTACGTTCTTTTACGAAACGCATTATCAGGTGCGCCGGCTGCGCGCGGAGGCGCCCGATGTGCTGCGCGCCCTGCGCGAGCGGGGGTTTCGGCTGGGCATCATCTCCAATATCATCAGCCGCACCCTGGTCCCGCGCCAACTGGAGGCCTACGGGATTGCGCACCTGTTCGGCCCTGTGGTTACCAGCGCCTGCTTCGGCTGGCGCAAGCCCAATGTGCGAATCTTCCTGGAAGCGGCGCGGCTGCTGGGCCTTCCACCGGCGGCGTGCGCCTACGTCGGCGACACGCTGTCTCGCGACGTTATCGGCGCGCGTCGGGCGGGGTACGGGCTTGCCATTCAAATCCATTCGTTTCTGACGGACAAAGCAGATCGCGGCAAGGTAGAGGCTGCGCCTGACGCCGTTGTCCGCGACCTGACGGAGGTCATTCCTCTGGTACTCTCACGCTCGGAGACCGTTGATGGCGATACGGGGCATATTCTTTGACGCAGCGGGGGTGCTCTACCACCGCCCGCAATCCACGAACCGATACGTGATGGACTTGCTCAAGCGGCAGGGAATCGCGCCGAAACTGGACGATGCCCGGCGCGCCCGCCTGAAGGCGCTGCGCGCGGCAGCCAACAGCGGCCGCATGACGCCAGACCAATACTGGGACGCCGTTCTGATCGCCTACGGCGTCGGCGATCCGTCCGTCCGCGGAGCACTCGTGGCCGAGATTGACGCCCATTCGGACAGCGTGGCAGCGATGCCCGGGGCGCGAGAAGCCCTGGCCGCCCTCAAGCAGCGGGGGTTCACCCTGGGCATTATCACCGACTCCGTCCACCCTGTGGAACGGAAGCGCCGATGGCTGGACATGCTCGGGCTTTCCGAGTTCGTGGATGTCCTGATCTGTTCCACCGCAGTCGGGACGTACAAGCCTGACCCGGCCATCTACGCGAGCGCGCTGCAAATGGCGCATCTGTCGCCCGAGGAATCGGTTTTCGTAGGACATGCAGCGGACGAACTGGAGGGCGCGCGCAGGGTTGGCATGACGACCGTCGCCGTGAATCCTGACCCGGGCGCCACAGCCGACCATTATGCGCCCACCCTTCTTGACATGCTGAATCTACCACTCTTCAAGGACACCCTTTACAGTCGGGAGGCAAGCATGGTACGCGACATAGAAGTCATCTTCATTGATGTGGGGGCCACTCTGCGCGTGCTGGTGGAGGACGAAGCCTATCAGGCCGAGGCCAGGCGACAGATCGCGGCCCTGGTCGGCACGCAGGAGTCGCCGGAGTCCTTCTGCGCCGAACTGGACAGGAGGTACAAGGTGTACCGCAAGTGGGCCTTTGAGACTCTCAATGAGGCTTCGGAGCGCGAGTTGTGGACGCGCTGGCTCTTGCCCGATTACCCGGCCGAGAAGATCGCCCCGCTTGCCGGCGAACTTACGTTCCTGTACCGCAAAACGATGGGCCGCCGCTTTGCGCAGCCCGATGCCAAAGACGTGGTGCTGGAACTGACGCGCAGAGGCTACAGGCTCGGCATCATCAGCAACACCATCACCGAGCGTGAAATCCCCGAGTGGCTGGAGGAAGATGGCCTGAAGCCTTACTTCCCCACCGTGGTGCTCTCGTCCATCTTCGGGAGGCGGAAACCGGGCCCGGAAATCTACCTGGAGGGCGCCCGCCAGGCCGGAGTCGCGCCGGAGAAGGCGGCCTACGTTGGCGACAACCCCTCCCGCGATGTCCAGGGGGCGCGCGAGGCTGGCTTCGGCATGGTCATTTTGCTGTTGGATCCGGCAGAGGCCGACGAGCCTATCAGCGACGGAAACAAGCCGGACTACGTCATCCGTCGGTTGAGCGATCTGCTGGACATCTTCCCGCCGCGGCAGCCAGTCCAGACTAACCCGTGATGCGGCGGGAGACGCAGGGAGGAGTGCATGGCGGCAGAGCATGCAGGGCGTGGAGGCAAGGCGCTGGCCGAAGCGGTCAGGGAACTCTATCGCGAGGGGCAAACGGATTACTCGCTGGAGCCTGTTGTGCTTGTGGACGAGCGCGGCGAGGCCCTTGGCCGCGTCCGGGATGGCGATGCTGTGGTGTTCTGCTGTCGCCGCGGCGAGCGCGAGATTCAGCTGACCGAAGCGTTCGTGGATCCGACGCTGACACATTTTCCGCGGCGCGAATTCCAAAACCTGACTTTTGTCATCCTCACCCTGTACCACGAGAAGTTCAAGGACTTGCCCGTGGCCTTCGCGCCCACTCAGGTCGCGGATACGCTGGGCGAAGTCGTCAGTCGCGCCGGAATGCGCCAGTTGCGTGTGGCCGAGTCCGAGAAGTTCGCCCATGTAACCTTCTTTTTCAACGGGGGCAACAGTCAGCCCTTCGCGGGCGAGGAGGATGTGCGAGTCCCTTCCCCGAAGGGCATCCTCTTTGACCAGGCGCCTGAACTCAGCCTGCCCCAAGTGGCAGCGCAGGTCGTGCAGGGCATTGGGCGCGGATATGACCTGATCGTGGCCAACTTCGCCAACGGCGACGTCATCGGGCACACGCAGAGCCGCCAGGCCAAGATCGCTTGTGCCGAGGCCGTGGACCACGCGCTCGGAAATGTGGTGGACGCGGCCCTTGCCGCCGACTACGTTACGTTCGTTACGGCGGACCACGGCAACCTGGAGGAGATGACGAACCCTGACGGCACGCCCCATGTGGCGCACACGGCCAATCCGGTTCCCTTCGTCCTGATAGACCCGCGTGGGCCTTCGGATGCGGCGGTGCGTGATGGCAGGCTGTCGGATGTCGCGCCCACGGTGTTGCGCGCCCTGGGGCTTGCACAGCCCGACGCGATGCAGGGCAATGGGCTTGCTCCGAATTGGCCCTGGGGCGAGCGGCGCCGCGTTCTACTGCTGATCCTGGACGGTTGGGGCCTGGGCAAGCAGGATGAGACCAACCCGATCTTCCTGGCGCACACGCCCGCGTGGGACCGCCTGCTCTCCCAGCATCCGCATTCGGCGTTGCAGGCGGCAGGCGACGCGGTGGGCCTGAAGCCGGGCAAGCCGGGTAACTCCGAGGCCGGGCACATGAACATTGGCGCGGGGCGGGTCATTCTCCAGGACGACGTGCGGCTGGACATGGCAATGAAGGACGGCTCGTTCTACACGAACGAGACCCTGTGCAGGGTGATCCGCCAGACGCGAGACCGCGGCGCGAGCCTGCACTTGCTGGGCCTGCTGACGGAGAAAAGTTCCCATGGCTCCATTGACTACCCCCTGGCGCTCCTGCGCATGGCCAAGGCCGCCGGCCTGGACAGGGTCTATCTGCACATCATTTTTGACGGGCGAAGCACCGAGCCCGGCAGTGCTCCCGCCCTCCTGGAGAAACTGGAAAGCCGGGTGCGGGAAATCGGCGTGGGCCGCATCGTTACCGGCGTGGGCAGAGGCATTGCGCTGGACCGCGACGGGAACTACGCCAAGACCCGAAAGGCCTACGACGCCCTCGTATTCGGCGCGGGGCGAAAACATCCCTTTGCATAGGTACGGCGAACGTGGATGCCAAGTTTCTGCAGCGGCTGGTACAACCGGCCGAAACGAAAATCGCGATGGTCATCATGGACGGGCTGGGCGGGCTGCCGCCCGAGCCGGGCGGCCAGACGGAACTGGAGACCGCCCGCACGCCCAACCTTGACGCGCTGGCCGCGCGGTCGGCGCTGGGGCTGACCATTCCGGTTGCGCCGGGAATTACGCCAGGGAGCGGCCCCGGACACCTGGCGATTTTCGGATATGACCCCATAGAGTATGAGGTCGGGCGTGGGGTGCTGGAGGCGCTGGGCACAGGGTTTGACCTCAGGCCCGACGACGTGGCGGCCCGGGGCAACTTCTGCACCATAGACGATGCCGGTATGCTCACCGACCGTCGCGCGGGCCGCATTGCCACCGAGGCGAGCCGCGAACTCGCGGCCCTGCTGCGGACGATCCGACTGGACGGCGTGGCGTTCTTCGTGGAGCCGGTCAAGGAGCACCGTTTCGCGTTTGTGATGCGGGGCGAAGGGCTTGGCGATGCCCTGACCGACACGGATCCGCAAAAGACCGGCGTGCCGCCCTTGCCGGTGCGCGCGCTGCGCCCCGATTCGGAGAGGGGTGCGTGGGCGGCCAACTACTTCGTCCAGGAGGCGCGCCGCCTGCTTGCCGGCAAGCGTCCTGCCAATATGGTCCTCCTGCGGGGGTTCGCGCGCTATCCGTCTATCCCGACGTATCGGGATCGGTTTGGGCTACGGGCGGCGGCGATCGCTGTCAACGGCATGTACCGCGGCGTGGCCAGGCTCGTCGGCATGACGGTGCTGGATGTCGGCGGCTACTCCGTGGCAGATGAGTTCTCGGCGCTGGAGCGGCACTGGCAGGACTACGACTTCTTCTACTTGCATGTGAAGCAGACGGACACAGCCGGCGAAAGCGGTGATTTCTGGGGCAAGGTGCGCGTGATGGAGGAGGTGGACGCGCAGATCCCTCGGCTTATGGCTCTCGGGCCCGATGTCGTCATCGTGAGCGGCGATCACTCATCGCCTGCCGTTCTGCGCTCGCACAGTTGGCATCCGGTGCCGACCCTGCTGTACGCCAGAACCGTACGGCCGGACGGGATCGCCGAATTCGGCGAGCGGGCCTGCGCGCGTGGCAGCCTCGGCGTGCTGCCCGCCAGGGACATCATGGCGATTGCCCTGGCCAGCGCAGGTCGCGTCGCCAAATACGGCGCCTGAACCCGTAGCCGCGCAGATCCTGCCCCAAGGAGAGGAGAGTATGCCAGGTTCGGCTCTGTTGCATGATCCAGCGGCGTTTTCGGAGCGCCTCTACGAGGTGATGCGGCGCATCCATCCGGGCGTGGAGGACATGGAACTCTACGAGTTCCGGTACGCCCTGGACAACCTTGTCCCGCCCCAAGGATGGGCCTCGGTGGCCCTGGAGCCGATGGAGACGATTGAGCAGCGCGTGAACACGGCGGCGTTCTACGAATCCATCCAGATCAAGCCTCGGGTTGATGATCGAATCGTCCTGGACCCGAACATCGTGCGCCTGGCCCAGATGCTGTTTGTCGGGCTGGTTACCGGAGCCTATCCCGAGGCATGGGTAGGGGTGCATTTCTACTTTGACATCCGCGGGTTCTATTTCCTTCACCGGACGACCTACTTCACCGACCGCATCGTGGCGCATCTGGGCGGCGCGCCGTTCCGGCAGTTCCGGCGGCGCCAGGCGGAATTGGAGCGCCGCCAAGACCTGGGTTACAAGGAGTTCCGCGAGGCCAACGCCGAGGTGGACCAGTTCTTCCTGGAAAGCGTCCGACGGCTCATCGCGGCCAAGGGGACCCCGATTGTGCTGGCTATCGCAGGGCCGACGGCGGCGGGTAAGACCGAAATCGTGGCGCGGCTGCGCGAATTTCTGCAGCAGGATGGGCGGAAGACGACCTCCATTGAGATGGACAACTTCCTGACCGATCGCGACTACCGAGAGGCCAAAGGGATTTTCACCCTGGGCAAGCAGGCCATCCACCTGGGGCTCCTCTGCCGCAGCCTGGAGGACATCACCCGAGGCAAGCGAATCGCCATCCCTCGCTACGACTTTGTGTTCGCTACGTCCAGCCACGACCTGGACGGAAACCTGAAGCCCGGCTGCCGCCCGATAGAGATTGACCCTGCGGACATTATCTTCATAGAGGGCAACTTCCCGTTTCTCATTGAGGAGGTCGCGCACCTCATCGGCCTGAAGGTGGTGTACCTCACTGACGACGCCGTGCGACTGAAACGCAAATGGAAGCGCGATATTGACTATCGCAAGAAGTACGAGCCGTCGTATTTCCGCAATCGCTTCTTCAAGGAGCAGTTCCTGATGGCCGAGAAATGCTATCGGCCACAGATGGAGGTCTGCGACATGGTCGTGGACACCACCGGCGCCGCCATCTGGGTTACGCCCGAGGTCGCGGAGATTCTGGGCTCGCCGCTCGCGTAGCGGCGAAGGTCGGAGAGTGGCACCCATTTGGCGCGCGTCGTCAGGCCACGACGAACCCCACGCCCAGGATTCCCGGCCCGCCGTGCGTAACGACGACTTGCCGCACACCCCAGCGCCGCGTCGTAGTAGCGGGCGTTGTAAAAGTACAACCCGATTGTACTCTCTTCGCGCTGGCCTGTAAAGCGGTAGGGGGTGGGCGACCTACAGACTTTGCAAAA
>DAOTVT010000178.1:0-5163 GCA_034436295.1 Anaerolineae bacterium
CCATCGCGCCTGCCAGCGGGATGCAGGTCGGCGGTCTGCTCGTGGGGTCGCATGATCACAGCGGCGGGACGAAGGGCCTGAAGATCCCCCACGCGAACCTGTCCAATCTCACTGTGGATGACCACACGCAGTACTACAACGCGGCACGCCATACAAAGGCTCTCCACGATGCCCTGGGCATAGACGCCGGGACCCTGGGCGGCAAAGGCCCGCAGGCGTTCCCGCCGTGGGCGGACTTCAACCGTTCGCAGACGGCCTATGCCGACAGCGCCTACACACTGCCCAAGACTGTGGACACGTGGAGCAACATCCCCGGCGCGACGCTCACCATCACCATCACGGCGATCTCGGACTTCTTCACGTCGTTGCAGGCGAACATCCCGGCCTTATCGGGTGATTTCACCACGACCCTGCGCTTTCGTCTTGCCGTTACGAAGAGCGGCAGCACCACCTACACGGAGACCTTGGAGGAGCGAGGGAAGCAGGAGGCCATGGCGATCCGCGGGCAGTGGGTCTTGCGCGGGTTGGAGCCGGGCACGTACACCTTGCAGGTGCAGGTCAGCCGCAATGCCGCATCCGCCTACGACCGCCCGATGGGGGCGCGCAGGCTATCGGCGCTGGTACTACCTGCCACGCCGGTTGTGGAGGAAACGGGCGACTGGGCCATCACCGTCCCCTCCCAGAGTTTCAAGATGGGCGACGCGATCAACGTGAACGTCGTCTACAAGCCCAATGCCGCCGTGTGGCTCATGGTCAATAACGAGTGGCACACTGTGGTTCGGGGCAAGACGAACGCCAGTGGCGTTGCGACGCTCACGATTCAGGCCAACAGCCCCAACTTTGTGGAGGGGTATGGCACTCCCAACGTCCCGGCCCTTTTCGTCTTGAGCGTCTGGGGCGAGGGCACGCCGACGAAGGTTGCCCACACCTACATTGCCATCGGCGCGGGCGACCGGTGCGAATTCGTCAACGTAGTGGCCACCCCGACGAGCGTTACGGGCAAACTCCGCAAAGTGGGCACGACCTCTTATGTCTCCGGCGCGACCGTTTATGTCTGGGGCGATTCGGGCGAAGTCAGCGGCAACACGGATGGCAACGGCCAGTTCACCATCGCGTGCGATAATCCCCGTTACGTTGTGTTCAAGGGGCATAAACTGAACGATGCCCTCTGGGCGGGGTGCGTTCACACGATCAAAGCCCCCTTCGCGGCGGTGTTCACCAGGATCACACCCAGGCCGATCTCCTTCGCGTATGACGCGAACATGGAGTTTGACGCGGGACACCATTACCATGTCCCGTGGTCGGAGGTTCACACGAACGCGCCTGGCGCGAGCAACGAGTTCAATTGGCAAGCCATAGACAAGCATTTGGAAGCGGCGGCGGCGCGGGGCAAGCAATTTGTCCTGGGCATCTCCATCTACAAGGCCGACGGCGGCTCTACTCCCAATCACCGCGTGATGACTCCAAGTTGGCTGCCGCAATCGGACCGCTATATCCTGATGACGAGCGGCGGTGCGCAGGCGTACCTATTCCCCTACGACAGCACCAACACCAAGGCCAAGTATCAGCGATTCATAGAGCAGTTAGCGGCGCGGTATGATGGCGATTCGCGCCTGGCTGCCGTCATCATCGCCGCTGGCATAGACGACGAAGCCGTGCGGTGCAAGAACGCCACGGCCGAATGGTCAAGCATCGCGGCCAATTACGTGTCCGATGCCCAATGGAACGCCTGGCTAAAGTGGATTTACGATCTTTACGTGGCGAACTTCCACAACAAGCCTCTGATTTGGGGTGGATTCCGGCCTCCAAGTCGTGGCGTTTACAGATTCGCCAAGGATGGCGTCATCTACAAGACCAACATGTTCACGGAGAAGGGGGAGCAGTTATCGTATGGGGGGAGTGGAAAGCAGGGATGTACGACTCTCCTGGAGGGTTACGTCCCGTGCGGGTGCGAGCCGAAGGGTGGTGCCTTCTTTAACGGTTCCCGCACAGATGAGAACAAGAACTTTGTGGAGAGCGACCTCTCCGGCCACCTGTACACCATTGCCACGATGATGCTCAAAGGCAACCGGTTCTGCGACTTCTTCCCGGAGTACTTGGACGGTTCAGGGCCGTTCCTCAAGACCTCGCAGGTCATGTGGCGCAGGTTTATCGAGCGGGCTTGGGCCAAAGATACCTGGTGGGTGATCCTGCGGGAGGTTCCGGCCTCCAGCGATGGGATAGCCTGCCCCACGCCTGCCGGCGGCGCGTGTATGCAGCGCGGGCCGCTCGCGTGGAGGGTAACGTACAGTGGCGGATCGCTCATTCCGAGGACGGAATGGCTCAATTCGGGCATTCCGGTCTGGTATTACGCTGGCATTACCCGGTACGACTGGACGGCGATTGACTGCTTGCCGTTTGACTCCCACAAGCACGGGTATTGGGTCGACGCGTACTGCCAGAATGGAAGAAAGGGCACGATCACGCTCTACTTCCTCGGCGCGTCGGACGGCACGTACAACGCCGATCTTTGTTTCTTTGGCACGGGCGGCTTCACGGTTGGGGGCGTGAGCGTCCCGAGCCAGGCCAAGGCGAAGCGGGAGGTGATGCTGACGGGCGTACAAGTAACGAGCGGGCAACTCACGATTGACCTGGGGGACAACTATCTCACATTCTTTCATCTATGGAGGTAACGATGGATCTCAGTGGGCTGGTGGATGTTCCAGAAACAGGGCCATTGCCTGCACCGTGCAGGGACGGCTATCGGTTGCGACCTGTTCCGGCAGGGCGCACCAGATCGGAACTATACTGTGGTCAGTGCGTCTTGCCTCGGTGCGTCCTGACGGGCAAACCGAGAGAAGCCGTGGCGCCTCCGAAGAAGGAGGCGCGCATGTCGCGGGTGGAGCGCGCCGCGTGGCGGCGCGCGCATGGCGTTGCCGCTGACGGATCGCCATTGAATCGGACCTGTTTCAACTGCACGCGGATTGTGCGGGAGATCGGCGCGGACACGGAGCGATACCGGTGCAGTTTGCACTGGGATCGGGTCTGTTCGGAGACGACGGTTCGGCGCAGGCCGGGATGCGCCGAGTTTGAGTTGCGGCGGACGCCGCTACAGGAGGTTGTAGAATGAGCAGGCGATTGAACGGCATTCATGCGGAGAACGTCAGGATCAACGACACGGCGGAGGTGCGCAACGCCATTGCCGGGCCGAACGGGGCGATGACCATTTTGCACATGTTGGCTGCGCAGATTTACCCCAACGTTCGCGCCTACAGCAAGGACGTGCTCATCCACATCCGGGCGTACCATCCGAACTGGTACAGCCTTGATCCCCAGGAGTGGGCCTTGCAGGTCATGGCCGATCTAGAGCATGTACCGGGCCTGTTGACCGATCCCCTCGTCTTCATCACACCGGCGAATGAGCCGGACCTGGAGGCCGAGGGGCATCCCAAGGCCGCCAGGCCGGACAGGCCGAACGTGCCCGCGTCGGTTTACGACGAAGCCTTCGCGTGGGCGTTGCGGTTTACGGAGGCGTGGAAGAAGAACGTCGGGGGAGCGGTGGGGACAGTGCCCCTGGCGGGTGGGCATGACATCCCGGGTATGCCGCCGGACGCGGAGTATGGCCTCAACAGTTTCAACGAACTGATCCAAGCCTGCGACATCCTGTGCGTTCATGCTTACTACAACGAGGCGAAGCCCATGTGGGCGCACCTGCGCCCGCTTCGGCCTCCGTTTGTCGACGGTGGCGAGATGGGGGGGGTCGCCAATCAGTATCCCACGAAGCCCATCTTCGTCTCCGAGTTTGGCACGTGGACGCACGACGGGCGAAACCTAGACGGATTGTGGGCGGCGTACACGCGAACGTATGCCGCCTACGAGGCCACGGGGCGATGCCTGGGGATCACGCCGTTCATCTACGACAGCGGGCCGGAGCACGGCACGAACGTAATGAGTCCGGCGGTGCGGCGGCTCTTGGCGCGGTTGCCTTCCTATCGTGCCCCGGACTGGCCGTCTTCGGCGCCGGTCGGGCCGACGGCGGAGGAGGAAGCGGCCAAGAAGAAAGCCCGTGCCGAGTGGGAAGCCGCGGGCGGGCCGGATCACCACTTTGCCGCGCACTGGGCGGCCATCCGTGGCGGGCCGGTCAGCGTGGCGGAAATCAAGCAGGCGCTGGACAATGCGGAGGCGAGCCTGGGGCAGGTGCGCATAATGCTAGATCGCCTGTCCCCCAAATAATATAAAGGAGGGTGTCAGCATGGAACTGAAGGATTTTCTCGCGTGGTTGGTAACGGGCGGGGGCGCGGGCGTCATTGCCTACGTCCTGGTGGATCAAGTGGCGTGGTTGCAAGAACTTGCGCCGCGCACCAAGCGGCTGGCAGCGATCGTCCTGTCGGCGGTCTTGGCGATTTTAGGCTACCTGGTGATGATGGCGATGGGCTATGAAGCCTGGCCGCTCACGGTCTACCAGTGGATTGAGCGGCTGTTCTTCTATGCCACGAGCGCCTTCACGCTGTCGCAGATCATACATGGCCAACGCGATCTGCCCGGCGTGCGGTTCACCGAATTGCCCGACGATCCTGCCGAACAATCATAGCGATTAGAGCGAACTCGCATCCAGTAGCCTTGACAACGCGCGAAAAGAGGTGTATACTCATAGTAAGATCAGTAAGGGGGGTGTTCTATGAGTGATACCTTCTTCCGCGTGGAGCATGTCAGCGGCATTGTAGAGACGACCGACGAGGAGGGCCGGCCGATCTGGTTGGTTCTCCTCGTCGGAGGGCAGACCGTCCGGCTGAAAGAGAGGCCGGACTTTCTGCTGCGTCGCGAGGAGCCGAAGGATGTTAGCGTTGCCGAGTGGGAGCGGCGGCGGCTGATGTTGAAACAGGTGATGCCCGACATGCCGCGCCGATTGTATAACGCCATCATGCGGCTGCCTGGCACGGTGGACATGCAGCGGTTGATGGCGATCGCGGCGGGCGCGGAGAGAGTGGCGGGCATCGGGCGCAACTTCCGCAGGAGTTTGCAAGATGCCCTACAAATTGAGTCAGAGCGGGAGGACGATCCTGGTAAACCGGGGCGGGCGGTGGGTCGTCTGGAAGCGTCATAAGAGCCACCGGAAGGCGCTCGCGCAACTGCGGGCGCTATACGTGCATGGGGCTGCGAAAAAGTGAAATGGGTGAAGTGGTA
>DAOTVT010000179.1:0-1676 GCA_034436295.1 Anaerolineae bacterium
CGACGGTTTACTTCCTCGGCAAGCGCATGTTTGACAAGACGACGGGATTCCTGGCCGCTGCGCTCCTCGCCATCCTTCCGTCCCACATCTACTACTCGCAAGAAATGCGTCCCTACAACCTGGCCGCGTTCATGATCGCGCTGACAACGCTTGCGTTCTACCATGCCGTGAGTAGGAACACCCGCGGGGCGTGGGCGCTGTACGGGATCACCCTGGTCATCGGGATGTATTCCCACTACTACGTGGCCATTGTGGGCATTCTCCACGGCGCGTACCTTGTACTGATGGCGCTGGTGAAGCGCCTGCCGTGGAACCGCCTGCTCCCGTATGTCATCGCGGCGGGCGCGGCGGGACTGTTGTTCCTGCCCTGGCCCCTGTCGGATACGATCAGGACATCTCAAACTTTTCGCATGCCGGGCGTGGGCACCTTATTTTCCGCACCGTTTGCGTCCACAGGGGTAAACTACAAGTTCACCCTGTTACACCCGCTCACGTGGTTTGCAGGGTTCGTGTGGCTTTCCGCACTTGCGGGAGTCGTTCTATTCATCAAGGGAGGCTCGGCCGCACGGAATAACATAGGGCTCCTTGCTGTGGTCGTTCTATTCGGACTAACAGCGGTAGTCATACTGGACTACACCGCACCCTACTTCTTCGCCACCCGCCAATTTCTACCCTTTGCGCCGCTGCTGATACTCCTGGGGGCGGCGGGGGCGATGTCCGTCATTCGCGCCGTGTCGCAACGGCTGGCGCCGCGTCTACCCGGCGATGCCGTTGTGACCGCGGCCGCCGTCGTACTCGTCCTCTTCGCCGCCGCAACCGTGTCCGGCGCGCTGTCAAACATGTACCGTTACAACAAGCAGGACTGGCGAGGGCTTGGACGTTACCTGCTGCAACATGCGGACCCTGACGATGCCATCGTGGCGCGTGCAACTTTCCAGGTGGAGTTCTACGCGCCCGAACTGAAGCCACAGATTGTCCGAATGCGAGGCGTGAAGACCGTAGAAGACGCAGCCCAGACCCACCGACGGGTATGGATCGTTGTGGATTGGACGAGCGGGTTTGGTAACATCCTACCAGACGTGGCACAATGGGTCAAGACCGAAAAGCCTCTGTCGATCCGCAGTTTTTCTGGCGTTGGGCTGTACCTACACTCAACGACCATGACGCCGCAGCAACTGGAGGCCACCCTGAAGAAGTGGTAAGGTGTATCATAGACCCTCCATAAGGAGGATTCCGATGACAACCGAAACCCGCCATACGCCACTCGCATGGCTGCGACGCCACCATGAGGTCATCCTCCTGGGCGCCATCCTCCTCGCCGCCCTCGCCCTGCGCCTGTACCAACTGGAGCAGGACAGTTTCTGGATTGACGAACTGACCCAAATCCGACGCAGCCGTTTGCCCTTCTTCGCCATGATTAAAGATGTCTTGGCCGAGGTTAGCGCGGTGCCCATTGAGTATATCATCACCCACTTCGTGTACTACTACATCGGCCGCTCCGAGGGCATCCTGCGCCTGCCAGCCGTGCTCTGGGGCGTCCTCTCCGTCACGACGGTTTACTTCCTCGGCAAGCGCATGTTTGACAAGACGACGGGATTCCTGGCCGCTGCGCTCCTCGCCATCCTTCCGTCCCACATCTACTACTCGCAAGAAATGCGTCCCTACAACCTGGCCGC
>DAOTVT010000180.1:0-7706 GCA_034436295.1 Anaerolineae bacterium
AATAGCCAAAAGCCAGACGCAAGCCGCATTGAACCAAGGGTGGCGTCTCACCGAGTTTTGACGCCACCGGTGATGAGAGTAAACTATGGGCTGGTGACGAGGGAAGGAGTCTCGGCTGAGGTGGTGCTCGCGCCAAGGACTCTCCTCCTTCGTCACTTTTGTGAACGGCGCTCGTATAGATGCTCTAGCCGCATCTCCCTGCGAGCCTGCCGCACCCGATGGGCGGTATGGCGTCGGACGCTGTCAGGGACGAGATAGCGTTTCTGGCAGATGCGGTGAGCCACGTCTTTGTCCACAGGCGTTCCATCCACATCGCGCAGTTCATAGGGCCGATTGTCGCGAAGGATGACGTACACCCGATCCAGCAAGTGCGTAGCGCACGCGCAGATGGCCTGCAGGTAGTGTTTGCCCAGGGCGGTCATCTGGTTGTGGTACACCGCAGCGATCTGTGGGTCCCAGCGGCGGGCCACCTGGGCGTTGAGGAACGCGGTCGCCTTGATGGGATCAGGCCCCGCCTGGGTGATGTGGAGGCCGGAGACCCGCGCGTCGCCACTCTGCTTGCTGTAGGGGATCATCCCCGTCCATCCCCGGAACTCTGACAGGGAGGGGAATCGCCGGATATCGCCGATGAAGGCGATGTAGACCGCCGCACTGTTTTGGCCGATGCCGGGGATGGTCTCCAGGTAGCGTTGAGGATGGAGTTGGCGATACAGGGGGTGGATGGTGTTGAGACAAAGCCAGTGGGCCTGGGACTCCAGTTCTTCCAGGCGGCTTTGCTCCCGCAGGACGCTGGCCAGCAGGGAGTCGCCCATGATGCGAGAACGTGAGCCGTACACGATCGTGGCCCGTTCGGCCTGGCGGAGCAAAGCGGAAACCCAAGCCAGGTCGGCGGAAGGTTCTTCCGATGCTTGCAGCCAGGACTGGGCGATGGCCGCCTCCCCTGCTTCCAGGACTTGCCAGGGGTCGTACCAATGCTCACGAACCCAATACATCCTGGGGTCATCAGGCGGCAGGATATCCGAGAGTTCCAGCCACACGAGGCGGTCCATGGCCTGCAGGCGGAGTTTGATGGACGTGCTCTGGCGTCGCAGGCGGAGCAACTCCCGGCAGGCCCGTTGCAAGGCCATCTGTGGGTTTGTTGGCAAGATGAGGGGGTAGATGCGCTCCGAGAGCGTGAGAGGCAAGCGGGCCAAGATGCGGGCATCAATGCGGTCGCTCTTGGCGCGGCGCTGATAGACCCGCCGCTGGTCTGCGACCTGTTGCCCGCTGACGCGGTAGACCTCCACCCCTCGGTCGCTCAGGTAGACGCTGACGGGATACCAGGCCATGCCGGTGGCTTCCAAGACCGCGATCAGACGAACGTCATTGGCGGCACCTGAACGCGCGATGGAAAGGAGACGGTCCATTTCGGCTGGGTCAGTATGGAAAGACACGACGGGACTGATGAAGGTGTTGCTGGCTTGATCCAGGATGGCCGCCTTGTGGGCCGCACGAACGGATAGGTCAATACCGATGATCCGAGTTTCCATGTCACACCTCCTGCTGAAATCGTAAGTGGTTGGCTCAAAGCGGCTCGCGTCCCGTGCCCAGTGCCATACTGAACCCAGCCTTGCGATTGATGAGGGGCCTGCTCAAGCGCAGCCCCAATGTTCCTAATCGGGTCTCCTGGGCGGGAGAACGGCAATCTCCGCTAAGAGGCAGCGAACGCTCCTCATAGGGGAAGTGGAGCCGCTTCGGCCCTCCCAGGATAAGTATGCACCAACCTTGCTCAGATGGCTATTCGGGTTGTTAAGGTGCCGGTGTGAATATGCGGTGTGAATATACAAGGTGCCGGTGTGAATATGCGGTGTGAATATACAAGAGGGGAAGCCGAAGGCGGTGGGTGAGGTGCGAAGCCCCGCGAGCCGGCGCCGAAGAGGCAGGGGCAGGTATGGGAACCTGCCCTACGCTCTTTGCATTGCATACTGCCGCTCATCGGTCTGATTGCCTTCCAGCGAAGTGTACACTACCCCGCGGGCGGTCTTTTGGCGCGAAAGGGTCAGGTTGTGGTATAATAAAGAAAATAGCAGTTCTTCCCGCGCTGCGAAGAGCGGGAAGGCTCGTCTCTGAGGGGAGAGGAGTCTATGTCAGGACACTCCAAATGGTCAACCATCAAGCGACAGAAGGGCGTTGCCGACGCCCGACGCGGGGCTCTGTTCACCAAGTTGGGCCGCGAAATCTCCGTGGCGGCGCGCGAAGGGGGCGGCGACCCTGCGGCGAACTTCAAGTTGCGCCTCATCATAGATAAGGCCAAGGCCGCCAACATGCCCAAGGAGAACATAGAGCGGGCCATCAAGCGCGGCACCGGCGAACTCAAGGGCGAAGCCGAGTACGAGATCACCTACGAGGGCTACGGCCCCAACGGCGTGGCGGTCCTGGTCAAGGTCCTCACCGACAACCGCAACCGCGCCGCAGCCGAAGTCCGCCGGGTCTTCACGCGGCATGGCGGCAGCCTCGGCGAGACCGGGTGCGTCTCCTGGATGTTTGAGCCGAAGGGCTATCTGGCCGTCAAAGTCAACGATGGCCAGGATCCCGACGAGATCGCCATGATCGCAATTGACGCCGGCGCTGATGATGTCGTCCCCTCCGAGGACATCGTGGAAGTCTATACCAAGGTGGAAGACTTCCAGTGGGTTCGCGAGGCGCTGGAAAGGCGGGGGCTGGAACTGGATGAGCAGGAGCCCATCTGGATGACCCCCAAGACCCTGATGCGCTTGGGCGAGAAAGAGACCCTGCAAGCCATGAGCCTCATTGACGCGCTGGAAGAACTGGAAGACGTTTCCAAGGTCTTCACCAACCTGGACATCCCCGATGAGGTCATGGAGAAGTATCAGGCTGCATAGATGTTGGCGCTGGGGATAGACCCTGGGACGGCGACCACAGGCTTCGGCCTGGTGCGCGAAGATGATGGCGCATACCGCCTGGTGGATTGCGGCGTCATCCTCACGCCCGCACAGGAGCCGATGCCCCAGCGGCTGCTCCTGCTGCACGACCGCCTGCTGGCGCTCCTTGCCGCGCACCGCCCCGACGCCATCGCCGTGGAGGAACTGTTCTTCAACAAGAACGCGCGGACGGCCATCGCCGTGGGCCAGGCTCGCGGGGTTGTCCTGCTGGCCGCCGCCCAGGCAGGCGTCCCGCTGTACGAGTACACGCCGCTACAGGTCAAGCAGGCCGTGGTGGGCTACGGGCGCGCCGAGAAACGCCAGGTGCAGGAGATGGTGCGCATCCTGCTGGGGCTTGAGGCCATCCCGCAGCCCGATGACGCCGCCGACGCCGTAGCGGTCGCCCTGTGCCATCTGCAATCGTTCGCCCTCTACCGCAAACTGGCGGAAGCCACCCAACAGGGAGGGTAAGTCGTGATCGCGACCTTGCGCGGCAGGATCGTCGGCCACGCCAAGCAGGCCATCGTCCTGGATGTGAACGGCGTGGGGTTCCAGGTGGTGCTGAGCGCGTCGGACTTGGAGCGCCTCGGCGAGGTGGGCCGCGAGGTAACGCTGTTCACCCACCTGCAAGTCCGCGAGGACGGGCTGACGCTGTACGGTTTCTCCACCGAGGAGGCGCGCGAACTGTTTGAACTCCTGCTCACGGTGAGCGGCATCGGCCCCAAGGTAGCGATGGCCCTCCTGTCCGCGTTCTCCCCCGACGATTTGCAGAAGGCGCTCGTCCAGGAAGACATCGGCGCGTTGAGCCGCGTGCCCGGGATCGGCCCCAAGACGGCCCGCAACCTGGTGTTTCACCTCCACGACAAGATTCAGACAGCGCCTGTTGGCCCGTCGCTGGCGGCGCTCGCGGAGGCCGACGCCGAGGTGATCAGCGCCCTCACGTCGCTGGGTTACAGCGTCGTAGAGGCACAGCGGGCGGTGCAGTCGCTCCCTCGCGAGGAGTTGCCGCTGGAAGAGCGGATACGGCTCGCCCTGGCGTACTTCGGGCGTTGAGCGTTCACGCGGCGCGTTGGCGCGCCAGCAGGCACAGCATCTCGTACATGAGGTTGGCCGCCAAGAGCGCGGTGATCCCCCCGCAGTCAAACGCCGGGCATACCTCCACGATGTCAAACCCCACGATGGGCAGGTCGCGCAGGCCGCGCACCAACTGGAGCATCTCCCGCGCCGAGAACCCGCCCACCTCGGGCGTGCCCGTCCCCGGGGCGCAGGATGGGTCGGCGGCGTCTATGTCCAGCGTAACGTACACGGGGCCGCGCACCGTGTCGCAGATGCGCGAGATGACGGCAGCGACCCCCATTTCCGCGGCCTCGTCCATGGGGATCAGGTGCAGGCCCAGCGCCCGCGCATCGTCCAGATCGTGCTCCGCGTCCACAGACCCGCGCAGCCCCACCTGCACCGACGCGGCGGGGTCAATCAGCCCTTCCTCCACGGCGCGCCGCACCGATGTCCCGTGGCCGTAGGGCCGACCGTGCTCGGTGTCCCAGGTGTCGGGGTGGGAGTCAAACTGGATGAGCGAGAGCGGCCCGTGTCGCGCGGCGACGGCCCGCAGCAGCGGCAGCGTAACCGAGTGGTCGCCGCCCATGGCCAGGGGGAACGCGCCGGCCTCCAGGACGCCGGTCGTCCAGTCCTGGATGGCGCGCAGGGTGTCGTCCACATAGGCGGGAACCACCGGCACGTCGCCCAAATCTCCCACCCGCAGCGCCTCAAAAGGCGCGACACGCCACCAGGGATGATATTCGCGCAGGATGCCGGAAACGGCGCGGATGGCCGCCGGCGCGTGGCGCGCCCCGCTGCGGAACGTCGTGGCGCTGTCGTAGGGCACGCCGAAAACGGCCACGTCCAGGCCGTCGGGGGTCGGGGCCGCGCGGACATGGGCGAAGGTGGGCAGCCCCGCGTAGCGAGGCGCGCGCCCGAAACGCGATGACCAGTCCATGCGCTACCTCCTCGTGAGACGGTCGGCGACGACGGCGAAGAGAAACCGCGGGAGCGCCAGCATCCGCCGCCAGCGCCACGGCTGATGGACGAGACGATGGAGCCATTCCAGGCCCATGCGCTGCATCCAGGCCGGCGCGCGCCTGGCGCGACCCGAGATGAAGTCAAACGCCCCGCCGACGCCCATGACCACCGGCACCCGCAACCGCTCCAGGTTGCGGGCAATCCACAGGTCTTGCTTCGGCGCGCCGTAGGCCACGAACAGCACGTCGGGGGCCGCGGCGGTGATTCGCGCGACGATGGCGTCTTCTTCTTCCGGCGCGGGCGACCCGGCGTAAGTCCCCGCGATGACCAGGCCTGGATGGGCGTCCACGAGGCGGCGCGCCGCCTCCTCGGCAACGCCTGGGGCCGCGCCCAGAAGGTAGAGCCGATAGCCCCGTTCCGCGGCCAGCGCGGCCACCCGCACCACGGTATCCACGCCGGTAACGCGCTCCTTGAGCGGCGTCCCCTGAATCCGCGCGCCCAGGAGCAGCCCTACGCCATCGGGCAGCGACAGGTCGGCGCGGGTCAGCACGTCGCGAAACTCGGGCAATCGCTGGGCGGCCATGACGAACTCGGGGTTCACCGTTACCACCTGGCGGGGTTTCCGCTCGCGGATGAACGCATCCAGGATGCGCAGGGCTTCGCCGCTGTCCACGTTGTGGACGGGCACGCCCAGGAAGTGTACCTTCGGCACGCGCTCGGGCAGGGTCATGCGGCAGCGTCCTCCAGGGCCTTGAGAATCTCCTCGGCGCAGCGCCGCCAGGTGAAAAGCCGCGCCCGCTCCATGCCCCTGCGCGACAGGTCGGCGCGCAGGTCGGCGTCGGCGAGGACGCGGTTCAGGGCGGCGGCCAGGGCGTCCGTGTCCGTGGGCGGCACGAGGATGGCCGCGTCGCCGGCTACCTCCGGCAGGGAACTGGTGTCGCTGCACACCACCGGCGCGCCGCAGGCCATGGCCTCCAGCACCGGCAACCCGAACCCCTCGTACAGCGACGGGAAGGCGAACAGCGCCGCGCCGCTGAGCAGCGCCGGCAGGTCCGCGTCGGGCACGTAGCCGGGGAAGAGGACCCTGTCGCCGATGCCGAGTTCCCCGGCGCGGCGCAGAATCTCGTCGTACATCCAGCCCTTGCTCCCGGCCAGCACCAGCCGACACGGCGGCGGCACGCGGGCAAAGGCCTCTATCAGGCGGCGCAGGTTCTTGCGCGGCTGGAGCGTGCCCACATACAGCACATACGGCGGCTCAATCCCGTAGCGGCGCAGCGTGGCGTCCAGCACGGCCTTGTCGCGCACTGGCCTCATGTCGGGTCGCAGGCCGGGATACGCCACCCGAATCTTGTCGGCGGGCACGCGGTAGAATCGCACCAGGTCGTCGCGGGTGGCGCGGGAATCGGCGATGACCAGGCGGCTGGCGCGGGCATTGTGGCGCGTGCCCCACTCCAAGTACATGCGCGCGGCCCAAGGATGGGCCTGCGGGAAGTAGCGATAGCCCAAATCGTGGACGGTGGCCACCGCCCGCCCTGGCACCAGCGGCAGCACATGGGCCGGGACGAACAGCACGTCGGGCGGCCTCACCGCGATCTCGGCGGCCAGGCGAACATGCGTCCACAGGCGCGGGAATGGGATGACCCGAACGCGCACGTTGGGACGCGCGGGGAAAAGGCCGGGTTCGGGCGGCTGGTTGAAGTACAGCGTGAAGGTGTGGTCGGCCCCCAGGTCCACCAGCGCGCGGATGACGTGCAGCGAGTAGTGCTCGGTGCCGGTGCGGATGGGGCGCGCGGCGCGGCTGGCGTCAATGCCGATGTTCATGGCGGGCGGCTCACCGACGGTAGTCGCGCTCCACCTCGGCGATCTTCTCCACGCGGCGATGATGCCGAGGCGCGTCGCTGAACTCGGTTCGCAGCCAGATGTCCACGATGTCCACGGCCAGCCCCGGCCCCACGACGCGCCCGCCCAGGCAGAGGACGTTGGCGTTGTTGTGCTCGCGGCTCATGCGGGCCGAGTAGGTGTCCAGGCACACGGCGGCACGGATGCCGCGGACTTTGTTGGCCGTCATGGCCATCCCCTGGCCCGTGCCGCAGATGAGAATCCCGCGGTCAAACTGGCCGCCTGCCACCGCCTCGGCGACAGGCCGCGCGAAATCCGGATAGTCGGTGGACTCGCGGGAATGCGCCCCGAAATCCTGCACCTCGTGCCCCTGGCTTTCCAGGTGCTGGCGGATGACCTCCTTCAGGTCCACTCCGCCGTGGTCGGCTCCAATGGCGATTTTCATCGTTTCCTCCCCGTGCGAACTGCAACGCCATTATACCACAGGTGCGCCCCACGCTCGGTATCCACGAATCACACGAATCCACACGAATGGAGGATACGAAGACACGTAGGGCGGCTTTCCGTGGCCGCCATGGGGCTCGGTTCTATACTTATGTTGGTGGAAGGTGCGACGCACCTCGGAGGGGCGTCGCACCTTCCACCTGTACCCATGCCGCGGCCAACAGGGCGGGGCAGGTACTGTTTTCCATTCGCGTGCGTTCGCGTGGATTCGCGGTTACAGTAGGCACGTAGGGCGGCTCTCCATGGCCGCCGGACAGGTATCCACGAATCACACGAATCCACACGAATGGAGGATACGAAGGCACGTCGGGCGGCTTTCCGTGGCCGCCATGGGGCTCGGTTCTATCTTGTGTTGGTGGAAGGTGCAACGCACCTCCGAGATGCGTCGCACCTTCCACCTGTACCCATGCCGCGGCCAACAGGCCG
>DAOTVT010000181.1:0-7352 GCA_034436295.1 Anaerolineae bacterium
CTATTGTCTATTCGCGTGGATTCGTGTTATTCGCGGTTACAGGGGCAGGTATGGAAACCTGCCCTACACTCGGTCGCATTTCGTGTTATTCGTGGATAGGTTACGTGCGACGCACCTCGGAGGTGCGTCGCACGTCGGGATGCCCGCCGGGGGCTACGCGCTATTGTCTATTCGCGTAGATTCGTGTTATTCGCGGTTACAGGGGCAGGCTTTGTGGCTTTGTGTCTCCGTGTGGGATATTGTTCTCACACAAAGGCACAAAGACACAAAGGGGTAAGGACGCAGAGCGGCAATCGGGTTGCGGGCCGCGGCAAAATGGTGTATCATCCGATAACGGCAGCCGATTCTCGGATTCCTTTCCAGGAGGGGGCATGTGCTTGAAATCCAGCACCTGACGAAAATCTACGAAGACGGAACCCGCGCGCTCCACGACGTGAGTTTCACCGTCAGGGACGGCGAGTTTGTCATCCTGATCGGCCTGAGCGGGTCCGGAAAGTCCACCCTGTTGCGCTGCATCAATCGGCTGGTGGAGCCCACCAGCGGCAAAGTCATCTGGAACGGGGTGGACATCACGGCGGCCTCGCCGAAAGAACTGCGGGAGATTCGCCGCAATATCGGCATGATCTTCCAGCAATTCAACCTGGTCAAGCGCTCCTCGGTGATGACCAACGTGCTGTCGGGCCGCCTGGGCTACGTGAACACGTGGGCCAGCGTCCTGGGGCAGTTCAGCAAGGAGGACCGCCAGCGCGCCCTGGCCAGCCTGGCGCGCGTGGGCATCAGCGAGAAGGCCTACAACCGCGCCGATTCGCTGAGCGGGGGCCAGCAGCAGCGCGTGGGCATCGCGCGCGCCCTCATGCAGGCGCCCAAACTCATGCTGGCCGACGAACCGGTCGCCAGCCTGGACCCCGCCACCTCGCACTCGGTGCTCAAGTACCTGGAGCAACTCAACAAAGAAGACGGCATCACCGTCCTGTGCAGTCTCCACTTTCTGAGCCTGGCGCGCCGCTACGGTTCGCGCATCATCGCCCTCAAGGCCGGGGAGGTCGTCTTTGACGGCCTGCCCAAAGACATTGACCACCAGCGCTTCCAGGAAATCTACGGCGAAGAGGCCATAGAAGTGGAGATCGCCTGATGTTCATTCTCGCACGGGGAGAGCAACGATGAGCGAAAACCAGAACGAGGTCCTGCGTCGCGGCGACAAAATCATCGTCGCGCGCGGTGTCAGCCGATTCAAGGTGGCCCGGCATCGCCTGACCGGACTTCTCACCGATGTGTTAGCCCTCTGCTATTTGTACGCATCCGTTCGGCTGCTGGTGCTCCAGTTGCCGAAGTACAAGGAAGCCGTGAAAGCAAGCACGGGCCAGCCCGTCTTGTACGTGCCGTGGGCCATTGTCATCTCGGCCGCGATTGTGGTGGCCCTCTTCTGGGGTAGCCTGGGGCGGTCGCTTGGCGGGCGTATGGGCAACCTTGAGTACAGCCGAAACGGGAGCAAAGAGGTCTCCATTTTCAGGCGGCTGCTCCACGCCCTGCTGAACGTCGTCGGCATGGTCCCTGTGTACATCGCCCTGTGGTGGCTGCATACCCACAACCCCCGCTTTGAAACGTGGACGCTGGTAACGCTGCCGCTGCTGGTGCTGTTCCTCTGGGCGCTGGTGGACCCCAAGGGGCGCACCCTGGTTGACCGGATTGCGGGGATTGAAGTCTCGCCGCCGGAATATCGGGAAGTGGTGGATGTCCGTGTGCGGCCCCGCCCGTGGTACACCCGCTCGTGGGGCGCGGCGGCGCTGGCCATGCTCATCCTCTCCTACACCACCGGCTGGGTGATCACTAAGATTGACCTGAACGCCCTGGTGCGGGATGCGCCTCGGGCCAAGCCGCTGTTTGTGGACCTGGTAACGCCCGAACTGTTTGAGCGCACGCCCACCGACCAGATCGCCCGCGCCAAGTATCAGATTCCCTGCTCGGGCACGCCGCCCGCTCCGTCCGAGGTGGTGCCGGGCAAGCCCAGCCTCATCATCACGCGTGGCGGGACCTGTGGCGAGCGCGGCGACCTGATCGCCATTCGGGGCGAGAACTTCGCGCCCAACGCCAAGGGCCTCCTGTTCTGGGTGGACCCCATCGGGATGAAGGATCGTATCCGCGGCATTCAGACCGACGCCGACGGGAAGTTTGAGTACACCTTCAACGTGCCCAACGCGCGCGGCACCGACTACGAAATCCACGAAGTGGAAGCGGTCATCTCGGTGCCTGCCGGGCCCTGGAGGGCGACGGTAACCCTCCGCATGGTCATTGACAAGATGATTGAGACCATATTCCTGGCGCTGATGGCTACCACGCTGGGCGTCATCATCTCCATCCCCATCAGTTTCCTGAGCGCGCGCAACCTGATGATTCACAATCCCGTCAGCGCGACCGTCTACTACATCACGCGCACCATCATGAACATCATGCGCTCCATTGAGCCGCTCATCTGGGCGCTGATTTTCGTGGTGTGGGTAGGCATCGGCCCGTTCGCGGGCGTGCTCGCCCTTACGCTGCACACCGTCGCGGCCCTGGCCAAGTTGTACTCCGAGGCCATTGAGAGCATAGACCCCGGCCCGATTGAGGCGGTTACCGCCACCGGCGCAGACCGTATCCAGACCATCGCCTACGCCGTTGTACCGCAGATGATCCCGCCGTTCATCGCGTTCACCATCTACCGCTGGGACATCAACGTGCGCATGAGCACGGTCATCGGGTTGGTGGGCGGCGGCGGCATCGGCTTCCTGCTGATCCAGTGGATCAACTTGCTCCAGTATCGGCAGGCGGCCACGGCGGTCTGGGCCATTGCCCTGGTTGTGGCCATCATGGACTACGCGAGCGCCATCGTGCGCGAAAAACTGGTCTGATCCCTGGGCGTTGCCCGGGCTTCACGGAGGGAAACGATGAACCTGCTCAAGCGCAAGTTGCCGGAATCTTCATCTGCCTGGATGCTCCTGGCGTGCGCGGTGATCCTTGCGGCGCTCCTGGCGGGCAGTCTGGGCAGCGCGGGGGCCTCCATGCTGTTCCAGTCGCCCATCTCGCCCCCAGGGCCAAGCCCCACCGACACGCCCGTGGTTACGGAGGAGCCAACTGTAGTCCGCACGCCGACCATCATCTACGTGGAGCCGACGCCGTTCCCCACGCCTGGGGAATTGCCGCCGGCGCTACCCACAACGCCGGGCCAGCCCACGGTCCCGCCGCCCCCGACGCCGGAGCAGGCGACGTTTACGCCCGTGCCGCCTGCGCCTATCGCGACCGTCGCCCCACAGCCCACCGCCGGAGGCCCCACGCCCGTGCTGTGGATTGTCGTCGGGCTGGTGATCGTCGGGCTGTTCGTGGTGATCGCGATCTCGCCCAAGAAGCCCAACGCGGAAGAATAGCCTCGCTGCGCGGCGAATCTCCACCCAGAGCGCGCCGACCGAAGGCGCGCTCTGGCGCATGTGAGCCAGAACGGTGGCGCGAACGGCGCGTTTCTCAAAAAGCGGAAGCCTGTGGCTGGCGGCGCTGACCATCGCCGCCTTCGCCGTCCGCATGGCGCGCATCGGGTTCCAAAGCCTGTGGCGCGACGAGGTGGATGCCATCCGCTTCGCCACGCAGCCCCTCGGCGACCTGGCGCGCATGTTCCTCACGCCTGGCGAGAACGGCCCGCTCTACTACCTGGCCCTTCGCCCCTGGCTGGCATGGTTCGGGGAGGGCGAGGTCGCCCTGCGCGCGTTCTCCGCGGTGGCCGGCGCGGCGCTTGTCCCGCTCATGTTCCACCTGGGGGCGCGGCTGTTCGGCCGTCGGGTGGGGTGGCTGGCTGCGGGCCTGGCCGCCGTGGCCCCCTACGCGGTGTGGTATTCCCAAGAGGGCAAGATGTACGCCTGGGTGGCGCTCCTGGCGGCGGGCAGTTTCGCCCTGCTGTGGTGGGGACTGGACGGCGGCCCCTGGTGGGCCTGGGCGGGATACGTGCTCCTCACGACCGCCTCGCTGTTCGTCCACTATCTGGCCGTCCTGCTGATTCCGACGTTCGCGCTGGTTTTCCTCGCCGGGTTGCGGCGGTGGAAGCCCCGATGGAAGGCGTATGCGGCGAGTCTGGCGCTGGTCGGCGTACCCTGCCTGGCGTTCGCCGCCTGGCAGGTTCCCGCGCTCCTGTCCGGCTTCCGCACGGGCCACCCCTTCGTGCCGTTGAGCCAGGCGCTGGCAAGCGTCGTGTTCGGCTTCAGCGAGGGCGTGCGGCCGCTGGACACGTTCTGGGCGCTGGTGCCGTTCCTGCTGTGCCTGCTGGCGGCGTGGGGATTCTCGCGTTCGCCGGCTGCGGACGGCGAATCACCGCGGCTGCCTGTTCTCGCCTGCACGCTGTGGTGGGCTGTGCCGTTCGCCCTGCTGTTTGGCATCTCGCTTCGGTCGCCGCTGTTCGTGGAGCGGTACCTGATCACTACGATGCCGGCGTTCCTGCTGCTGGTGGCGGCGGGGGTGGACGCTCTGCTGCGCCGCGCCCGTTGGCTGGGGATCGCGGCCGCGGCGGCGATCCTCGTCGTATCGGCGCGCGGCGTGTGGGTGCAGGCGACGCAGCCCATCAAGCCCGACATGCGCGCCGCTGCGGGGTACGTCTGCCCGCGCCTGTCTGCCGACGACGCCGTCATCTTCCTCATCCCGCACGTGGAGCCGGTGTTCGCGCGCTACTGCTCGGCGCCGCACGCGGCTATCTCCGCGCCCTACACCGACGACGGCAAGGCCGTTGCCACCGTTCGGCAAGAACTGGAGACGGCGCTGCGGGGTCGGCGGGCGGTCTGGCTCGTGGAGTCGGAGGCGCACCTGTGGGACGCGCGGGGGCTGGTGCGCGGCGCGCTGGCCGAAGGCTGGACGCCGACCGACGACCGGCAGTTCACGCTGGTGCGGGTAACCCGCTACGCCCGCTGAATCGTATCGTTATCCGCAACACGGGGTTGCAAGGAGTAGGTGCGGCCAGTTGCCGCACCGGAAGGATGCGCGATGCGAAACTTCGCCTGCTCCGCGCTCATCGCCCTCTCGCTGCTGCTCGCCGCATGTGTCGGGCCGGCGCCCAAGGCCACCCAGACGCCGCGCGTGTCGCCCGCCGCCACCGCCGTTGCGTCGCCCACCCCATCGCCCGCAACCGGCGAGTTCGCGTTCGGTGTGGAGTACATGCTCCCCGGCGGGCTGGCCGCCACATACGCGCAACTGGGCGCGGGGTGGGCGCGCTCCAACACCACCAAGCAGTTCTCGTGGGGAACCATAGAGCCGCGAGCGCCCACGGCCGCCGGTTCGCACGTGTATGACTGGAGCGACGCCGACCGCATCGTCGCCGAATGGCAGAGCGCCGGATTCCGCATCCAGGTCTACACCAACGCCAACAACGCCTGGGCCTCGTCCACACGGCTTCATCACATCCCCGACTCCCAGTACATGGACGACTACGAGGAGTTCGTCTTCAACCTGGTGGAGCGGTACGATGGGGACGGCGACCGAGACATGCCCGGCCTGAAGGCTCCCATCCTCCACTACACCGTCGTGGAAGAGTGGACGGGCTACTTTGAGGGCACTGCGGGCGACTACCTGAAGATTCTCGCTGCCGCCCACCGCGCCATCAAGCGGGCCAATTCGGAGGCGCTCGTGGGCCTGGTGGACTTCTTCCTGATAGACGTGTTTGACGGCAGCCCGTCGCCCGAGGAGATTGAGCGGCGCGCCGCCAAAGACAACCCCCTGCGACACCCCATGAGCGAGGTGCGCGAACTGTTGCGCCACCCCGACCTGTTTGATGTCGTGGAGATTCACTCCCTCGGCGACTACACCGAACTGTACCCGACGGCCGAGTGGCTGCGCGCCGAGATGCGCAAGAACGGCTACGAGAAGCCCATCTGGATCGGCGACGCGCTGCCGGTGTCGTCGCTCCTCATGGCGCGGGGCGCGCCTGCACTCCTGCCCAGCGCCAGGGATGAGGACTTCTACACCCTCGCGCCCATCCGCCCGCAGGATGCGCTGCGCACGCTGGGCTGGCTGGACGCGGTGCGGGATGCATCGTCGCCGAAGCACGACGCGGCCGTGGGGTGGTGGCGGGCGCTGCAAGCGCGCGAGGTCGTGAAAAAGACCGTCGTCGCCATGCACGCGGGATACGCCGGCATGAACCTGGCGTGGCTGGTGGAAAGCCCGCTGACGCAGACGCCCCGCATGACCGGCAGTTGGGGCTACCAGGGGATGGTGGACGCCCGATTCAACGTCCTCAAGCAGGCGTGGGAGGTGCAGTCGCCCCTTCCGGTATTCTACGCCTACCAACTCGCCATTCGCAAACTGGCCGGCTATACCACGGTAGAGCGGCTGAACCTGGGTGAAGGCGTGTATGCCTATCGCTTCGCGGTCCGCGGGAAGCCCGTTTATGTCCTGTGGCGCGAGGCGGGGCGGCTGTACTTCCCCGACGAGGCCGAACCCGCGCCGGTGTCGGTCCGCGTGCCGCTGGATGCTTCGCGGGCGCTGGTTACCCACGTCATCACCGACATCGGGCAGGCGGAGCCGAAGACCGAAAGGCTCGCGGTGCAGGGCGATGGGCTGTCGCTCCTGCTCGGCTCCACGCCGGTGTTCGTGGAGGCCGAACCGTAGGGCATTGTTCCCACACGGAGACACCAAGGCACAGAGGGAGCCTCTATCCACGAATAACACGAATCTACGCGAAGGGTACTGCGCCCGACGGTGAAGCGCCGGGCTGAAAGGGCGAAGCCCTGCGGGCATGCCGACCTCACCCCCTCGTTCCCCCTCTCCGCGCGCGGAGAGGCGGATGCCGAAGGCTGGGGGTGAGGTGCGAAGCCCTGCGGGCTGGGGCAAATTCGCGTTCCTTCGCGTGGATTCGCCGTTCCCTGTCGCCCGACGCTGAAGCGCCGGGCTAAACGCGCAAAGCCCTGCGGGGGCCGGTTTGCTCGTAGGGGCGACCCGTGGGTCGCCCCTACCATTTCTTCCGCCGCGGGAGAGGAACGCCCCGCGTGCGGACGTGCTTTTCGTGGCTTTCGTGTGCTTTCGTGTCCTTCGCGATCCAAATGCCCCTCAGCGTGGGGGTTCAGCCCCGCGCATCCCCCCGCCAACCCCGCTACCCGTATGCCTCAAAGTGGCGGACGAAATGCTGCTCCAGAGCGCGGTAGTACGTCTCCTCGTGCGCCAGCAACATCGCCACCAGCCGGTCGCGGAAGCGGTATTCGCCCCCCTCCCTGTGCGTCATCACCGAGCCGAACGTAACAGGGAGCACCTGGCGGGCGTCGGGCTGGTCCAGCAGGCCTGGCAACTGCCCATCCGCAAGCGCGTCGGGGTCGGGCACGTTGTGCAGCGCAGGCGACATGGCGTAGGTG
>DAOTVT010000182.1:0-6249 GCA_034436295.1 Anaerolineae bacterium
TCGTGGATTTGGGCATGATCCGCGAGGTCGTGATCGCCGGCGACCAGGTGGAGATCAAGATGGTGCTGACCGCGCCGTTCTGCCCCCTGGCCAACTTCCTCACCGAGCAGGTGCGGCTGGCAGCGGAATCCGTGCCCGGGGTCAAGGAGGCGAAGGTTACCCTGCTCCAGGAGCGATGGGACCCCTCATGGATGCAGGGGTAGAGCCTCTCCTCCTGCGCGGAGATGCCGCCATGCTGAAGGTCGCCATTATCGGAGGCGGTTCCACCTATACCCCCGAACTCATCCAGGGCTTCCTGCACCGCGCCGCGACGTTTCCGCTGACCGAACTGTGGCTGATGGACATCTCCGAGGAGCGGCTTCGGATTGTCGGAGGGTTCGCCCAGCGGATGGTGGAATCGCAGGATGGCCGGTTCACGGTTCACCTGACAACCGACCAAAGCGAAGCCCTGCGCGGCGCTCGCTATGTGATCACCCAACTGCGCGTGGGGGGCATGGCTGCCCGCCGCGAAGACGAGTACCTGGGGCATCGGCACGGCCTCATCGGGCAGGAGACCACCGGAGTCGGCGGGATGGCCAACGCACTGCGTACGATCCCCGTCATCCTCAACATCGCTGCGGAGATGCGTCGCCTGGCCCCGGGCGCGCTCCTGGTGAATTTCACCAATCCCGCGGGGCTCATAACCGAAGCCGTGAGCCGCTATGCCCCTGACATCCCTGTCGTAGGACTGTGCAACGTCCCCTACACGACCAAGATAGGCATCCTGCAACGGCTTGGCGCGGACATCGCATCGTCCATCTCTCCACAAATCGTGAACCTGAAGACGCTCGGCCTCAACCATCTCTCCTGGCATTACGGCTTCACTGTCGGAGGCGACGACCTCTGGCCGGAAATTCTCGCAAGGTTCCTTGCCGACTTGAGGCTGGCGCGCGAGCCAGAATGGGATCCCAGCACCATAGAAGCGCTGCGGATGATCCCCAACGGCTACCTGAAATACTACTACTATACGGACAGGCAACTCGCCAAGCAGGCCCAATGGCCGCCCTCGCGCGCCGAACAAGTCATGGCGATTGAGGCCGACCTGTTGCGCGAGTACGCGGCCCCTGGCGCGTATAAGTTGCCCAACGCCCTGATGCAGCGCGGAGGCGCCTACTACTCCACGGTAGCCACGCAATTGCTCCACGCACACTTCAACGACCTTGGAGAAACTCACGTCGTCAACGTCCCGCACCGGGGCGCAGTGCCAGGCTGGCCGCCCGACTGGGTGCTGGAGATGCCCTGCCGTGTGGACGCAACGGGCATTCATCCCCTGCCCACCGACCCGCTGCCCCCCGCCTGCTTCGGACTGCTGGCCCACGTGAAAGCCTATGAGATCCTCACCGTGGAGGCGGCTATCCACGGAGACCGCCGTGCGGCCTACCAGGCGCTGCTGGCGCATCCCCTCGGCCCCCGTGCCGACAGGGTACAGGCCGTGCTGGATGACTTGCTGACGACGAACCGGCCCTACCTGCCGCAGTTCTGGATGTGAGGCAGACCCTATGCTAGATCCGCTCCCGAAGAAGCACAACGCGACGCCCCGATACTTTCTTGGCGTGGATATCGGCAGCAGCAAGAGCCACGCCCTGATTGCCGACGAGACGGGCCATGCCCTGGGTCTGGGAATCGGCGGGCCAGGGAACCACGAAGTCGTGGGCTACGAGGGTCTGGCCGCTACGCTCAACGCCATTACCGACGAAGCCCTGAGGATGGCAGGGGTCTCCAAGGGGCAGATCGTCGGCGCCGGCTTTGGCATCTCGGGCTACGATTGGCCGTCGGAAGACGAGCCGACGCGACAGGCCATCCAGACGCTCGGACTGCCAGCGCCGTACACTTTCGTCAACGATGCCACCATCGGCCTCATCGCCGGGGCCACGCAGGGCTGGGGGGTGGCGGTCGTGTCGGGCACGTCCTGCAATTGTCGCGGGCGCGACGCCCAAGGCCGCGAGGGCCGCGTTACCGGCGCCGGCTCCGCGTTTGCCGAGTATGCCGGCGCCGCTGAACTCGTGGGCAAGGCCGTGCAGGCCATCGCCCTGTCCTGGACCATGCGCGGCCCGGAAACCCGTCTCACCGAGACGTTCCTGAGATTGACAGGAGCCACCGGCGCCGCAGACCTTATGGAGGGCCTGACACAAGGGCGGTATAGCCTGACGGCGGACGCCGCCCAGGCCGTGTTCCGCGTCGCCGCAGAAGGCGACCACGTGGCCCGAGCCATCATTCGCTGGGCCGGACGCGAGTTAGGCAGCCTGGCCGTCGGCGTGATTCGGCAACTGGGAATGGAATCGTTGGAGTTTGAGGTCATCCTGGTCGGCAGCATGTTCAAGGGCAACCCGCTACTCACAAAAGCGATGGCCGCCGTCGTCCATCGTGTGGCGCCAAAGGCCCGCCTGGTAAGACTCGCCGCGCCACCCGTCATTGGCGGCGTATTGCTGGGAATGGAGCAAGTGGGCCTGAACGCGGCCGGGGTTCGGGAGCGCCTGATAGAATCCACCAACGGGCTGTTTGCGGCCTACCATGCTGTAATCCGCGAATAGACGCGGGCTAGGCGTCTTTTACCATGCCGACGCTGACCTCCACCCGGACTTCATGCCTGCCCGCCTCCGCCAGAGGCAACACCTGCCCTTGCACAGGCCGGCCATCTACCCGGATGGAGACCGCATTCCCCAAGCCCACGCGCCGCACCGAAATGCGATAGCGGACCCCCCGGAAGACGCGGGTGGCCTCAAATCCGCCCCAATGGCGTGGGATCACCGGCGCGATGGACAGGCCGCGCAGCGTGGGGCGGATGCCCAACAGCCATTGCGTAACGGCCACGTAGTTCCAGGCAGCCGCGCCCGTCAGCCACGAGTTCTTCGCTTCGCCGTGGTTCGGCGCATCGCGCCCGGCGATCATCTGCGCATACACATACGGCTCGCATCGGTGAAGGTCGCTCATCCCCTCGCGGGCGGACGGGTTGATGCGCATGTAGTAGTCGTGCGCCTGGTCTCCGTTCCCGAGAATCGCCTCGGCGATCATGATCCACGGGTTGGTGTGGCAGAAGATGCCGGCATTTTCCTTGTAGCCAGGAGGGTAGGATGAGATCTCGCCCAGGTGCACGTAGTAGCGGGAATACGCCGGCTGGTGCAGCAGGAGACCATGGGGAGTCGCCAGGCGCTCCCGCACCGAAGCCAACGCCTTCTCGGCATGGCCCTTGTCGCGCCCGATGCCTGCCAAAACACACAAGCCTTGCGGCTCAATGTAAATCTGGCCTTCCTCGCACTCGCCGGAGCCCACCTTGTTCCCCAGAGCATCGTAAGCCCGCAGGAACCATTCGCCATCCCAGCCGTGCTCCAAGACCGCCTGCTCCATTTGCGCAGCGGCCTGCTCGTACTGACGCGCCACGTCCTCGGTGCCACGCGCCGACGCAATGTCGGCCACCTCCCTCGCCGCCAAGACAAACAACGCTGCAATGAACACCGACTCGGCGGTGCCTCCCTCTGCAATAGGGGCCGTCTGGAACGAGTCCCCCGGCTCACTGGACAGCGTGTTGAGATTCAGGCAGTCGTTCCAATCGGCACGGCCTATCAGCGGCAAGCGGTGCGGCCCGAGTCGGTCAAGGGTGTACTGCAAACTGCAACGCAGGTGCTCGTACAGGGGTTCCTCAGACCCCGCCTCGTTGTCGTAGGGAACGGGCTCGTCCAGGATGCTGAAATCGCCGGTCTCCTTGAGGTAGGCCGCAACCGACAGCACCAGCCACAGCGGGTCATCGTTGAACTGGTCGCCGATGGCCTTGTTGCCGCGCCCGGTGAGCGGCTGGTACTGGTGGTAGGCACCCCCCGACCTCAACTGCGTTGCGGCCAGGTCCAGGATTCGGCGCCGCGCTCGCGCCGGCACCATGTGAACGACGCCAAGCACATCCTGATTCGCGTCGCGGAAGCCCATACCGCGGCTAATCCCCGACTCAAAGAACGAAGCCGAGCGCGCCAGGTTGAACGTAACCATGCACTGGTAGGCGTTCCAGATGTTCACCATGCGGTTGGTGTGAGGGTCAGGGGTGTTCACCTGCAACGCACCGAGAAGCCCATCCCAGTACTCGCGCAATGCCTCAAACGCTGCATCCACTTCGCGCGGGTCTAGGCATTTCGCGATGACGGGCAAAACCGTCCGCTTGTTGATGATCAGCGAGTCAGGTGGGTCAAACTTCTCGTCTGGCGGGTTCTCGTGATAGCCCAGCAGGAAGATGATACGGCGGGTCTCGCCCGCAGCCAGGGCGACTTGCACGTGATGCGAACCCATGGGCGACCAACCGTGGGCCACCGAATTGGCGGACTGTCCGCGCTCCACCGCCAGCGGCCGGTTCCAGCCGCGATACGGGCCGAGAAACGCATCACGCTGGGTGTCAAAACCCGACAGCGGCTCCGAGCAGGCAAAGAAGGCGAAATGATTGCGCCGCTCGCGATATTCGGTCTTGTGGAAGATAACGCCGTCCGCCACCTCCACCTCGCCGGTGTTGAGATTCCGCTGGAAGTTCGTGGCATCATCCCAGGCATCCCACAGGCAGAATTCCACAGCCGAGAAGACAGAGAGTGCGCACGGTCCGCCCCGCTGATTCGCGAGCGTGAGATCCCATATCTCCAGGCTCGCGCCGAGGGGCACAAAGTAGCGCGTCTCGGCGCGGATGCCTCGGAACGTGGAACCGATGACGGCATAACCCAACCCATGGCGGCAGACAAAATCCTCTGCGTTATGTCTAGTTGGCTGCCACGAGGGCGACCAGAACTCACCCGTCGCGTTGTCGCGCAGGTAGATATAACGCCCGCCCTCATCTGTAGGGACGTTATTGTAACGGTAGCGCGTGAGCCTGCGAAGCCGTGCGTCGCGGTAGAACGAGTAGCCGCCAGCGGTGTGGGAGATGAGGCCGAAATACGCCTCGGCGCCCAGATAATTGAACCAGGGGAGCGGCGTATCCGGGCGGGTGATCACGTACTCGCGATGTTCATCGTCAAAGTAGCCGTACTTCATGCTGTTCCCGGAGCCCTCACTCCATCACCCTGCCGCTTTCCATGACCCCGCGATACCAGTAGGCGCTGGATTTGGGGATGCGACGCTGGGTCGCGTAGTCTACATAGACGAGGCCAAAACGCGGGCTGTACCCGTGCGCCCACTCAAAGTTGTCCAGCAGCGACCATACGAAGTAGCCGCGCAAGGGGACGCCTTCGGCCAGCGCCCGCCCGGCCGCCAGGAGATGCCGCTTCAGGTAGGCGATCCGCCTCGCGTCTTCCACGCGCCCGTCGGGACCAACCCGGTCATCGTAGGCCGCGCCGTTCTCCGTAATGTAGAGCGCAGAAAACGTGTAGTCGCGACGCAGGCGTATCAGCAGTTCGTACAGCCCCTCGGGGCAAACCTCCCATCCCATGTACGTCCGCTCGGCATTGGGGAGCACCGTGGGCGGCTCGTTTTGCGATTCAGGCACGGCATCGCTCCGCACAATCGTGCGCGCGTAGTAGTTCACGCCGAGGAAGTCCAGAGGCGCGGCAATGGACTTGAGGTCGCCCCCCTGAACGAAGGACATGGAGCGCCCGAAATGCCTCACCACATCCGCCGGATAGCCGCGCCCGGCCAGCGGGTCAAGAAACCATCGGTTGATGATGCCATCTCTCAAGCGGGCCGCCTCCGCATCGGCCGGACTGGGCGAAGCGGGCACTACCGTCGTTAGGTTGAGCGCGATGCCAATCTGCGCGCCCGGGACATTGCGCCGAATGACAGGCACCGCCCAGCCGTGGGCAAGCAGGAGATGATGCGCCGCAGCCAAAGCCTCGTCCAGGTCGGTATGGCCGGGCGCGTGGCGCCCTTCCAGATACCCCACGAACGCGCTGACATAAGGCTCATTCAGCGGCATCCAGTGCTTCACGCGGTCGCCCAGGCTGCGGCTCGCCAGGTCCGCGTACTCCGCGAAGGCCTCGGCGGTGGCGCGGGCTGGCCACCCCCCGCGATCTTGCAGGGCCTGCGGCAAGTCCCAGTGGTACAACGTAACGAACGGCGTGATGCCGGCATCCAGCAGCGCATCCACAAGGCGGTTGTAAAAGCCAAGCCCGGGTGCATTGACTCGGCCATAGCCCTCCGGCAGCAGGCGCGGCCAGGAGATGGAGAACCGGTAGGCCCGCAACCCCAGTTCCCGCATCAGCGCCACATCCTCGCGCCAGCGATGGTAGTGATCGCAGGCCACGTCGCCCG
>DAOTVT010000183.1:0-11294 GCA_034436295.1 Anaerolineae bacterium
GCTGAAAGGCCCCAGCATCATGCCGGGCGGCCAGCCCGAAGCCTACGCCTTGGTAGAAGCAATGTTCCAGTCCATCGCCGCCAAGGTGGACGGCGACCCATGCGTCTCCTACATCGGCCCGCGCGGCGCTGGCCACTACGTCAAAATGGTGCACAACGGCATTGAATACGCAGACATGCAACTCATCAGCGAAGCCTACGACATCCTCCACCGCGGCCTGGGCCTTTCGGCGGCCGAACTCCGCGACATCTTTGCCGAGTGGAACAAGGAGGAACTCTCGTCCTACCTGATTGAAATCACCGCCAACATTTTCGGCAAGATGGACCCGGACACCGGCAAGCCACTGGTGGAGGTCATCCTGGACGAGGCCGAGCAGAAGGGCACCGGCAAATGGACATCCCAGAACGCCCTGGATTTGGGCGTCCCCACCCCCACCATCAACAGCGCGGTGGAGGGCCGCTTGCTGTCTGCCTACAAGAGCGAGCGCGTTGTCGCCTCCAGGGTACTGGCTGGCCCGCGGCCTGCGTTCCGCGGCGACCGGGCCGCGTTTGTCCAGGACGTGCGCCGCGCCCTCTACGCCTCCAAGATATGCGCCTACGCGCAGGGGATGGCCCTGCTCCGCGCGGCATCGCGCGAATACGGGTACAACCTCCGCCTGGCGGAACTGGCGCGCATCTGGCGTGGTGGCTGCATCATCCGCGCCAGACTGCTGGGGCGCATCCGCGAAGCCTTCACCCGCGACCCCGACCTGCCCAACCTTCTGCTGGACGCCGAGTTCAAGGACGCGGTGGAAAGCCGCCAGGAGTCGTGGCGTCGCGTGATCCAGACGGCGGTGGAGATGGGCATCCCCTGCGCCGCCATGAGCGTCTCGCTGGCCTACTTTGACGCCTACCGCAGCGAGCGCCTGCCGGCGAACCTCTTGCAGGCACAGCGCGACTACTTTGGCGCCCACACGTACAAGCGGATTGACAAGCCTGGTGTCTTCCACACCGAGTGGCTGGAACCGTAACCAGATGGAGGGGCACGTCCCATGCGCAAACCGCGAAATGTCGTCGTTGCCCAGTCGGGCGGGCCATCGCCCGTCATCAACAACTCCCTGCGCGGCATCGTGGAAACCTGCATGGAGATGCCGGATACCTTTGGCACCGTGTACGCGGCCCTGCACGGCATTGAGGGCGTCCTGAAGGAAGAACTCATAGACCTCACCGCCCAGCCCCGCGAGGAGATCGCCCTGCTCCGCACGACGCCCGCCGCCGGCGCCATCGGCACGTGCCGTTACAAACTCAAAGCCTCGCAGACCGAAGACTACGCGCGCATCATAGACGTGTTCCGCGCGCATGACGTGGGCTACTTCTTCTACATCGGCGGCAACGACTCCATGGACACCGCCCACAAGGTCTCGCAACTCGCCGCCGAGCGTGGCCTGGAACTCGTGGCGACGGGCGTCCCCAAGACCATTGACAACGACGTTGGCGACAGCGAGTTCAAACTCATAGACCACACGCCGGGCTACGGCAGCGTGGCGCGTTACTGGGCGCTCATGGTGCAGTGCGCCAATGAGGAAAACGAGGGCTCGTCTCCATCCGACCCGGTCCTCGTGCTCCAGGCCATGGGGCGCAAGATCGGGTTCATCCCTGCCGCCGCCCGCCTCGCCGACCCCGATAGGGAAATGCCGCTCCAAATCTACATGCCCGAGGCAGGGCTGACGCTGGAAGAACTGGCGGACCGCGTCAATGACCTCCTGCGCGAACGCGGGCGGGCGCTGGTCGTCGTCAGCGAGGGCCTGGACGTGGGCGACATCGGAGCCGTGAAGGATGCGTTCGGCCACATCAGTTTCTCCTCGTCCGAGATGTCGGTGGAACAGATTGTGGTCAACTACCTGAACAAGGTCGGCCTGCGCGCGCGCGGCGCGGCCCGCGGCAACGTCCCCGGCACAGACCAGCGCCACAACATGGTCTATGCGTCCGTGGTGGACTTGGACGAAGCCTACGGTGTGGGGCGCCATGCCGTGCTTGTGGCGGCCCAGGAGGGCACGGGGTACATGGCCACCATCCTGCGCAAGCCTGGCCCCGTGTACAGCGTGTACTACGACAAGGTGCCGCTGGACCTGGTCGCCAATTCGGAGCGCAAGTTCCCCTCGGCCTGGCTTGCCCCCAACAAGGTGGACGTTACCGACGACTTTGTGCGCTACGCCCGCCCGCTCATCGGCGAGGACTGGCCAACGGTTCCGCTTGTCGGCGGCATCCAGCGTTTCGTCCGAATCCGCCGCGTCATGGCGCCCAAGCGCCTGCCCGAATACGTGCCGCAGGCGTACCGCAAGTAACCGCCCGACGATGAAGCATCGGGCTGAAAGGCGAAGTCCTGCGGGCTGGCGACAGCCCCGCACGGGCTTGACTTCTCCAGCACGGGGGTTCACCGCCGTGCGACGGCGCATGGGCGCTCCCCCCTCTCTCCCCGCAGGCGGGGCGCGAGGGGGGCCAGGGGGATATGAGGGGTTCACCGCCGCGCGACGGTACGCGGCAACCGGCTACACCCGCGTTGCGCCATGGGCACAGGTGCAACGCACTTTCGGAAGTGCGTCGCACCGTGGTCGCCAACGCGGAACGGAACCGAATCTCGCCATGGGCCCTTTCGCCGCCTGGCGCGCCCTGTGATATAATAGCGGACGCATATCCGTATAAGGAGTCCTATGGACACCGCAACGCGACTTCAGGTGTTGGAAATCATCTCGCGCGCCCTGGCCGAAGACATCGGCTCCGGCGACATCACCAGCGAGTGGACCATCCCGGCCGATCTCCGCTTGCGGGGCGACCTCCTCGTGAAGCAGGTTGGCGTCATCGCCGGCCTGGAGGTCGCCGCGCTGGTCTTCGCCACTGTTGACCCCGCCATCCAATTCACGCCGCTCGCCAACGACGGCGACCGCGTAACGCGGGGCACGGTCGTCGCCCGCGTTTCCGGCCCGGCCCGCAGCATCCTCACCGCCGAGCGCACCGCCCTCAACTTCCTGCAGCGCATGTCGGGCATCGCCACCGACACCCGCCGATTCGTGGACGCCGTCAGCGGCACCCGCGCCGTCATCCTGGATACGCGCAAGACCTGTCCAGGCCTGCGCCTGCTGGACAAATGGGCCGTGCGGCTGGGCGGCGCGCAGAATCACCGCACGGGCCTGTACGACATGGTCCTCATCAAAGACAACCACATCGCCGCCGCTGGCGGCATCACCCAGGCGGTCAAGCGGGTTCGCGAGCGAATCCCCAGGGGCATCCTGGTAGAGGTAGAGGTCAAGACGTTGGCCGAACTGGACGAGGCCCTCGCGCTGGGCGTGGATCGCATCATGCTGGACAACATGACCCTGGACGACATCCGCGAGGCCGTGCGCCGCGCCCAGGGCCGCGTCAAATTAGAGGTCTCTGGCGGCGTGAGTCTGAGCACCGTTACCAAAATCGCCGCCACTGGCGTGGACTATATCTCGGTCGGCGCCCTTACCCACTCGCCCCAGGCCCTGGACATCAGCCTGGAACTTTACCCGCAAGGAGCAGGATCATGACACTGCCCAAGACCTATGCGGCCATGTCCGAACAGGAGGCCGCCGAACACATACGAGCGGCGAAGGCAGCCCTCGGCTCTGACCTCGTCATCCTCGCCCACCACTACCAGCGCGACTCCATCGTCGCTTTCGGCGACTTCATCGGCGACTCGCTGGAACTCTCGCGTCGCGCCGCCCAGGTGAGCCAGGCCCGCTACATCGTCTTCTGCGGCGTGGACTTCATGGCCGAGACCGCCGCCATGCTTTGCGCCCCCGATCAGGCCGTCCTGATACCCGAAAGGACCGCCATGTGCCCCATGGCCGCCATGGCCACCCGCCAGCAAGCCGTCCTGGCCTGGGACGCCCTCTCGGCCCTGTGGGACGACGACATCGTGCCGATTACCTACCAGAACTCTTACGCCGACCTGAAAGCCTTCTGCGGGCAGCATGGCGGGGCCGTCTGCACGTCGGCCAATGCGCAGAAGGTCCTCCAATGGGCTTTCTCGCGGCGCGGGCACGTCATGTTCTTCCCCGATGAGCACCTGGGGCGCAACTCGGCGCTGGCGCTGGGCGCGCCGCCGTCCCAAATCCGAGTCTGGGACCCCGACGCGCCCGACCCCGAGTCCATGCGCGACGCCCGCATGATCGTCTGGAAGGGCTTCTGCCACGTGCACACGCGCTTCACGACCGCCGACGTGGACGCCATCCGCGCCCGCTATACCGACGCGAAGATCATCGTCCACCCCGAATGCCCCGCCGAAGTGGTGGCCCGTGCCGACGCATCCGCTTCCACCAGCGGCATCGTGAAGTACGTGCGCGACCTGCCCGCAGGAACCACCGTCGCCATCGGCACCGAAATCCATCTGGTGGAGCGGCTCGCCGCCAAGAACCCCGACAAGACTGTCGTGCCGCTGGCCCGTTCCCAGTGCGGCGCCATGTACCGCATCACGCCGCAGAGCCTGGCCTACGTCCTGGACGAACTCACCCAGGGCCGCCTGGTCAACCGCGTCCGCGTCCCGAAGAGCATCCAGAAGTGGGCCAACAAGGCGCTAGAGCGCATGCTCGCCCTGGCCTAAACCGCTGCATGAAGGGAATCTCCCATGTGCGCTGACATCATTCAAAGCGACGTTCTCATCATCGGGTGCGGCATCGCGGGGGCCGTAGCCGCCTTGCGTCTGGCCGAAGACCCCGCGCTCTCCATCACCGTCATCACCAGCGCCGCCGACCCGCTGGAATCCAACACGTTCTACGCCCAGGGCGGCATCATCGGCAGCGGCGTGCACGACTCGCCGACCCTGCTGGCCCGCGACCTGATCGCGGCGGGCGATGGCCTCAACAACCGCCGCGCTGTGCGCATCCTCGCCACCGAAGGCCCGCGCCTCGTGGAAGAGTTCCTGGTCAAGCGGCTGGGCGTCCCCTTCGCCCGAAGCCATGGCGATCAGTTGGAATACATCCGCGAGGCCGCCCACTCCACCGAGAGAATCCTGCATGCCGCCGACGCCACAGGCCAGGCCATTCAGACCAAACTGGTTGAGGCGCTGCGGGCCTGCCCGAACGTCCGAGTGCTGTCGGCCCACACCGCCGTGGACCTGCTCACCCCGTCGCACCACGCCCTCAATCGGCTGCGGGTCTATGAGCCGCTCTCGTGTGGCGGGGCCTACGTCCTGAACCAGGCGGAAAACCGCGTGGACACCTTCCTGGCCAAGGCCACCATGCTGGCCACGGGCGGCCTGGGGCGCATCTTCCTGCACACGACCAACCCGCCACTGGCGCGCGGCGACGGCCTGGCCATGGCCGCCCGCGCGGGCGCCCGCATCATCAACGCCGAGTACATCCAGTTCCACCCTACCGTGTTCTTCCACCTCAACGCCGCCCAATTCCTTATCAGCGAGGCCGTGAGGGGCGCGGGCGCTCGCCTCATCAACAAGCAGGGCGAACCCTTCATGGAGAAGTACGCGCCCCAGTGGAAAGACCTGGCCCCCCGCGATGTGGTCGCCCGCAGCATCCATCAGGAAATGCTGGCCACGGGCGCCAACTGCGTATACCTGGACCTGGCCTCCTACATCAACCGCGCCAAGATTCTGCGCCGCTTCCCGAACATCTATGAGACGTGCCTCAAGTTCGGCGTGGACATCACCCGCGAGCCCGTGCCCGTGGTGCCAGCGGCGCACTACTTCTGCGGCGGCGTCTGGGCCGACTCGGTAGGCCGCACCACCATCCGCAACCTCTACGCCGTGGGCGAGGTCAGTTGCACAGGCGTTCACGGCGCGAACCGACTGGGCAGCGCATCGCTCCTGGAGGGCCTCGTCTGGGGCTGGCGGGCCGCCGACCACATCCGCCAGAGCCTCCCGAAGCGCGCGCCGCTTGGGCCTGCCGACCTGCCCCCATGGCGCGACGTGGGCCTGGAGGACTTCGCCGACCCCGCCCTCATCCAGCAGGATCTCAGCACCATCCAGCACATCATGTGGAACTACGTGGGCTTGATTCGTTCCACCAAGCGCCTGGAACGCGCCATCGGCGACCTGTACGACCTGCAGGATGACATCACACGCTTCTACCGCACCACGCGGCTGAACGACGCCCTCGTCGGGCTGCGCAACGCGGTTCAGGCGGCCATCATCGTCGCCGAAGCCGCCTGGCGCAACCGCGAAAGCCGAGGGTGCCATTTCCGCCTGGACTGACGGAGTTTCCGAAATCGCCCTGACTGAACGGCCACTTATGCAAAACTCGCTTTGCACACGTTGCCAAAATCCAGCATCCGTGGTACAATGGCCGCCATATCGCAACCCTGAAATCAGGAGTGGGAATGGGTTCCGACACCGCCATCACCATCGCGCTCATCGTTACGGCTGTGAGTTTTGACTTTCTGAACGGCTTCCACGACAGCGCCAACGTCGTCGCCACGACCATCTCGTCGCGCGCCCTGTCGCCCAGAAAGGCGCTCGTTCTTGCTGCCGTCGCCGAGGCCGCTGGCCCGTTCCTGTTCGGCGTCGCCGTCGCCACGACCATCGGGCACGACATCGTCTCGCCGACGGCCATCGGCCCGACGGTCATCTTCGCGGGCCTGCTCGGCGCCATCGCCTGGAACATCATCACGTGGATTCTCGGCATCCCGTCCAGTTCCTCCCATGCGCTCATCGGCGGCCTCGTCGGCGCGGTCGCCGTCGCCCATGGCTTCTCGGCCATCCAGGTCGCGGGCATCCGCAAGACCGTCATCGCCCTCTTCACGTCGCCTATCGTGGGGCTCATCGTCGGCTATCTCTTCATGAAACTCCTCATGTGGCTTTCGCGGACCGCCACGCCCCGCGCCAATGACTTCTTCAAGGGCGCGCAGGTGCTCACCTCCATCGGCCTGGCCCTGAGCCACGGCACAAACGACGCGCAGAAGTCCATGGGCATCATCACCATGGCCCTGGTGAGCGGTGGGCTGATAGATTCCTTCCACGTGCCCGTATGGGTCATCGCGCTTTGCGCCAGCGCCATCGCCCTGGGCACGTTCACCGGCGCCTGGCGCATCATCCGCACGCTGGGCGCCAAGTTCTACCGCATCCGCCCCATCCACGGCTTCAGCGCGCAGGCCGCATCCGCCGCCGTCATCCTCGGCGCGGCCGTGCTGGGCGGGCCGGTCAGCACCACGCAGGTCGTGAGTTCCACCATCATCGGCGTCGGCTCGGCCGAGCGCGTGTCCAAAGTACGCTGGGGGGTGGCGGGCGACATCGCCATCGCCTGGCTTCTCACCATTCCGGCATCCATGCTGATGTCCGCGCTCATCTACATCCCGCTTCATGCGTGGCTCGGCTAGATTATCCAGCAATTCGGAGGCAAACAGATGGGCTTGAAAGATCTCTTCCGCAAGAAACCCGACCGGTTCCGGCAACTCCTCGCCGACCAGGCCGCCAAAACCCTGGAGGGCGTCCAACTCCTGGAGCAGTACGTGCGCGCCCCAAGCCCCGAAATCGTGGACGCCCTGAGGCGTGCCGAGAAAGAAGCCGACGAACTGCGCCGCATCTTGATAGACGAACTCAACCGCACCTTCGCCACTCCCTTTGACCGCGAGGACATCTTCGGCCTGTCGCGCGCCATTGACGACATCATTGACTACGCCCATACCTCCGTGGACGAGATGGCGCTCTTCAAGGTGGAACCCAACGCCGACATCGTGAACATCGTGAAACTCCTGAGCGACGCCGCCACCGAGATTCACCTGGCCGTCCTGCGCCTCAGCGACCACCCGGGCGTCGCCATTGAGCACGCCAAACGCGCCAAGTCTCTGGAAAACCGCGTGGAAGACCTCTACCGGCAGGCGCTTGTGAACCTGTTTGAGGGCGTGAAAACCATAGAGGACGTAACCCGCGTGCTCAAACTGCGGGAAATCCTGCGCCACCTGAGCAACAGCGCCGACCGTGGAGACGAGGCCGCCAACCTCATCAGCGACATCGTCGTGAAGGGGACATAGCCGGCTCCGAACCCCCTACGGCACGGGCGGCTCCACGATCGCCGCGCCGGGGTACGTGGCCGCATAGTCGTCAAAGCGGCAATCCGCCGCTGACCCTGTCTCCGAGAACAGAATAGCCGCAAGCCCCATGCCCCGCACCAGGAACGCATCCTTATCCTGCCATGCGGGCGTGAACTCCACGGGTGTGTCGTTCACGAAGAAACGCACCAGGCCGTCTTCCTTGTCCACCGTGAGGATGTTCGCCGCATCGCCCCCGCGAACCGCGCCGCACCGCGTCCAGCCGCGAACCTCCATCCACTGCCGCGCCTGCGCGTCGTACCGCCACAGCGCCACCCAGCCCCGCGGCGACACCATGAAGGCGTGCGTCGCCGATCCGCCAAACACGACTCCGTAGGCCAGTTCGCCGCCGCCCGCGCGCCGGGCCTGCACGCGAATGCGAATCCAGTCGGACTGCATCTGCACCGGCGCCAGGCTCACAAAGACCAGGCCGCTTTGCCGCGCCAGAATCTGATACTCCCCGCCCACATACCCCATCGCGAAGGCCGGATTGTCGGCAGACCTCGGCCAGCCGCTCATGGGATCGCTGAAGTCGTCAAAGAACGGCGTCGGAGTGCCGCCAGCCGGGTAGCGGTAGTTCCGCGCCACCCGTGGCAGATAGCACTGCGGCGGCGCGACAACCGTCCGCGTGGGCGTTGGCGTGGGCGCTGGGGTCGCAGTAGCCGTCGCCGTCTGCGTGGGCGTGGGGGTTGCGGTAGCCGTCGGCGTCGGTTCCTGCGGCGTCGGAGATGGCGTAGCGGTAGCCGATGGCGTGGCCGTCGGCTCCTGTGGCGTCGGAGATGGCGTAATCGGCGCAGGCGTCGCGGTCAGGGTCGGCGTTGCGCTGGGTGTACCCGTCGGCGTCCATGTGGGCGTCGCGGTCGCCGACAGCGTAGGGGTGGGCGCGGGCAGCGTGGGCGTCCGGGACGGCTCCACGGTCGGCGTGGCCGTTGCGGTCCACGTGGGCGTTGCCGTCGGCACAGGCGTATCTGTGGCCGTGGGCGGGGGAGTCGGCGTCGGCTCGGCGAACCGACGCAGCAGCCGATAAGCGTTCTCAACGTTCAAGTATCCCGCCCCTTCCCATAGAGGCAGGCGATGGGGAACAGCGCCACCCACAAGCGCATCCCTGACGATAGCCGGCATATCGGCTCGGCCCCTCAGCGCCGGATAAGCCTCCAGGAGCAGCGCCGCCGCCCCCGCGACAACGGGGCTGGCCATGCTCGTCCCGCCCATGACGAAATAGTCCGCCGGGCCCGCGCCGTCGGAGACGCCATCGTTGTCCACGATTTGCGGGTCGTAGCGACTGCCGGGGGGGTACACGCGGTCGCGCGCGGAAATCACGGCCGTGCCAGGCGCCGCGATGTCGGGCTTCTTGCGCTCGTCCAGCGTTGGCCCCCGCCCGCTGTACCAGGCCATGCCTTGCTCGGCGCCCGGCGAGGGGCTGAAAGTGTAGGATTGCCCCTGGTAATTCGTCCAGACCGCCCGGCTGACATACCCGCCGACAGCCACGCACCTCGCCGCGTCCGCCGGCGTCTCCACGGTGTAGTTGGGATCGGGCTGGGTGAACACAACGTCGGCGTTCTCGCTGTACACGTGCAGGCGGCGCCCCACCGCCACAGGCCCCATGCTGCGGATTCGCAGCAGATAGTCGCCCGGCGGAAGCGTCGGGCCAGAGATCAATAGCGACTCGGTGCCTGCCTTGCTCTCGCGCGGTTCCCGAATGACATTCACTGCCACACCTATGTTGTCCGCGGCGAATAGCGTAACCGTGTACGCCTCGCTCCGCCCCACGCCATCGTTCCACACCAGCCGCAACAGAAGCGGGGCGGCGGCCTGCACCTGGAGCCTTACGTCTTTGGCAGACGCCCCGCCCACCCCCAGTTCCACCGACGCATGGCGGCCATCGTCGCCTGCGTTCCCCGCCGCGCAGAACACCAGCCGTCCCTGACTTGCAGCCCAATCTACCACCTGCGCCAACGGAGAGGAACCGTCGTGATAGGCATCCCACTCGCCATAACTGACGTTGACGACTTCCGCGCCCGACTCCACGGCCTGGTGAATCGCCGCGACAAAGGCATCGTTCGTCGCGGGCGCGCCCTCTTCGTCTAGGCCAATCTTCAAGAAGATGAGGTCGGCGCCTGGCGCCATGCCCCGATAATGCCCGCCCGAGAGCGCGCCGCGACCCACTGCCGTGGCCGCCACATGGGTGCCATGCCCCGAATAGGGATTCCACACATCATCATCCAACGCAGGAAAGCCGGACACATCCCTGGCCACAATCGGAGCGGGGATATCCGGATGGTCAACGTCCAGCCCCGCGTCCAGAATCGCCACCCGCACCCCGGCGCCCGTGAATCCCAGACCCTGCACCCAAGACACCTGCGAGAACTCCCTCGCCAAATCGTTGTTGGGACGCAGAACCTGCTCGGCTGTTTCCAGGCGCACCACGTCGTCCAGCGAAGCCAGCGCCGCTACCTGCTGGACGGGCGCGTCGGCAACCACGAAGCCATACGGATGCGTTCCCACGGGGGGAATCCACGTCTGCCCGTACAGGATGACGCCCAGGGACTGCGCCCGCTGTGTCCACTGCGAGGTTGGAGCGCCTTGCAGGTACACGAACAGGCGTTGCCGCTGGGGATTCCAACGGCTGCCCGCGGTGGCCGTCAGCGCCTCGGCGATGCCCACGTCCGGGTTGGCGAGAAACTCCCGCTTCAGCGCCAGTTGGTACTGGAGAAGCGCGCTCATCTTGGCGACAGGGGTTGGCTCCGTTGCGTGGCCGCCGGCAGGCAGCAGCGCAAACACAATGCCCAGGGCCACGATGCCGCGCCCTGCCGCCCCCAGTATCACGCGAACGAACGATCTGCCCCTACCCACGGAACAACGCGCTCCCTTCTACCAACTCTATCAACGAAGAAGTCGGCGAAACGTTGCGGGTGGCCGCAAGGAGGTGGACGTGGGGCGGGGTTCGCCAGGGCGCGCACCGCACGCGGGCACAGCAGGCTGTGCGGGCCAATCTGTAGCCCCTGCGTCCTCGGCGCTCTCGGCGGTGAAATCCGGCGCCCGCCGCCCCCACGGACGGCCCCCAGCCCGCAGGGCTTCGCCCCTTCAGCCCGATGCTTCAGCGTCGGGCAACGAGTAACCGCGAATCCACGCCAGTGAACGCGAATTCGCCCCCAGCCCGCAGGGCTTCGCCCCTTCAGCCCGATGCTTCAGCGTCGGGCAACGAGTAACCGCGAATCCACGCCAGTGAACGCGAATTCGCCCCCAGCCCGCAGG
>DAOTVT010000184.1:0-17453 GCA_034436295.1 Anaerolineae bacterium
CTGCGCTGGCCACTGCTGTCGTTACGGTGCCTATGTGGGGCTACTACCTGTGGCGCGTGTTGCGGGAGTTCCGCCGAGGGGTGCAGGAAGATACGCCGACCGTAGCCTGACGGAGGTGCTGGAGGTCAGGTATGGAAACCCGGCCTACGGCGGGCGAGACCGTAGGGCGGCTATCCCTAGCCGCCGGTCGGGCACGGGAACTCCGACTACGGCCAGGTATGGAAACCTGGCCTACGGGTTGTGGGCGGCCTCGCCCGCCTTTTGCCTCGCGCTTCGCCGCCGGGTATAATCCACCACGGCGGCGAAGTGTTCTTGCCGCCGACCAAACCCCCGACCAGGATGGACACCATGCGGCTCTCGTATCTATGCAGCGCGCTGCCCGACTGGGCGCAAACGCAGGGCAACGACCCGGACATCCGTTCCCTGTCCGCCGACTCGCGAAAGATTGAACCCGGCAGCCTGTTCGTCGCCATCGCGGGCGTGGACGTGGACGGGCATCGGTTCATCCCGCAAGCCGTGGAGCGCGGCGCGGTGGCCGTCGTGTTCTCCGACCCCGCATGGGACGGCGCGCTGTCGCAATGGCCGCACGTGGCCGGCGTGCGCGTGCCCGATAGCCGCGAGGCACTGGCCTACCTGTCGGCGGCGTGGCACGGCTTCCCGGCGCGCGCCCTTCGGGTCGTCGGCGTAACGGGCACCGACGGCAAGACGACGACCGTGAACCTCATCGCTTCCGTCCTGTCGGCAGCCGGGTTCGCCACCAGCCTCATCAGCACCGTCAATGCGCGCATCGGCGACCGCGAGTACGACACGGGCCTGCACACCACGACGCCCGACGCGCCCGACGTGCAGCGCTACCTGGCCGAGATGGTGGCCGCCGGAAGCCAGTACGCCGTCCTGGAGGCCACGTCGCACGGCCTGGCCCAACACCGCGTTACCGCCTGCGAGTTTGACGTGGCCGTGGTAACCAACATCACCCACGAGCACCTGGACTACCACGGCAGTTACGAGGCCTACCGCGACGCCAAAGCGCGGCTGTTCTGGGCGCTGTCGCAATCTCACCGAAAGCCCCACACCCCGAAGGTCGCCATCCTCAACGCCGACGACTCGTCCTACGACTTCCTGCGGCAGATTCCTGCCGACGTTCGCATGGCCTACAGCACGCGGCCCGGCGCCGCCGACGTGAGCGCCCTGGACGTGCGCCACTCGCCCCAGGGCCTGCGCCTGCGGGCCGCAACGCCGGCGGGCGAAGTGGAGATGCGCTCGCCCCTGGTGGGCGTGTACAACGCGCAGAACATCCTGGCGGCGGTGGCGGTGGGCGTCTCCCAGGGCATCGGCCTGGACGCCATACGGCAGGGCGTGGAGGCCGTGCGTGGGGTCAAGGGGCGCATGGAAATCATAGACGAGGGCCAGGACTTCACCGCCATCGTGGACTTCGCCCACACGCCCAACGCGCTGCAACGGGTGCTGGAGACGGCCAAATCGCTGTACGCGGGCAAGGTCATCGTCGTATTCGGGAGCGCGGGGCTGCGCGACCGCCAGAAGCGCGCGCTGATGGGGCACGTGGCCGGGCGGCTGGCCGACCGCATCGTGATCACCGCCGAAGACCCCCGCACCGAAGACCTGAACGCCATCATGGAGGCCATCGCCCAGGCCTGCCGCGCCGAGGGCCGCGTGGAAGGGCGCGACTTCTGGAAAATCGGCGACCGCGCCGAGGCCATCCAGTTCGCCGTGAACCTAGCCGAGCCGGGCGATGTGGTCATCGCGGCGGGCAAGGGCCACGAGCAGTCCATGTGCTTCGGCACGGTGGAGTACCCCTGGAGCGAGCACGAGGCCATGCGCGCCGCTCTCCGCAAGCGCCTGGGCAAGTAGCCGCGGCTTCCCCGACTCGGTTCTATGTCGTGTTGGCGCAAGGTGCGTCGCGCCTGTTTTCTCACCGCGAAGAGCACCGAGGACGCGGAGATTTCAAGGCAACTCCCTGTGGTCTCTGCGCGCTCCGCGGTGAATCCGAGTTCGTAGGGCGGCTTTCCACAGCCGCTGGGTCTATTTCCCATTCGCGTGGATTCGCGCTATTCGCGGTTACAGAGACAACGGGTGCCGCCAAATCACGACGCCGAGCGGCCCCCCGCGCGGTTGCGCGACGCCGCGCCGCGTTGTATAATTTGCCCAGAAACGTCCGTGAGGGAAGGGCCATGGACAATCGCGAGGTCGCCGAAACCCTGGAGCGAATCGCCGACATCCTGGATGTCCTGGGCGAGATCGCCTACAAGGGGATCGCCTACCGCCGCGCCGCCGACCAGATCGCCCACCTATCGGAGCCCATCACCGAAATCTGGAAGCGCGGCGAGTTGCGCTCCATCCCCGGCGTCGGCGAGGCCATGGAGAAGAAGATCGCCGAACTCCTGTCCACGGGCCGCCTGGAATACTACGAGCGGCTCAAGGAGAAGGTGCCCATGGGCGTCCTGGACCTCCTCGCCATCCCCGACGTTGGCCCCAAGACGGCGAAACTCCTGTGGGAGCAACTGGGCATCACCAGCGTGGGCGAGGCCGAACAGGCCGCCCGCGAGGGCCGCATCCGCACGTTGCCCGGCATGGGCGTGCGCTCCGAGCAGAAGATTCTGGAGGGCATAGAGTGGCTGCGACGCCGCAGCGGGCGCATCCCCCTGGCCGACGCCTGGCCCGTGGCCGACGAGATTCTGGCCGCGCTGGCCGGGACGCCGGGCGTCGTCAAGGCGTCGGCGGCGGGTAGCCTGCGTCGGCGCAAGTCCACGGTTGGCGACATTGACCTGCTCGTGGCCGCCGTGGATGCCGAACCGGTGATGCGCGCCTTTGCGGGCCTGCCCATGGTCGCCGAAGTCTCCCTCAGCGGCCCCACCAAGACCTCGGTCATCCTGCGCAACGGCCTCCAGGCGGATTTGCGCGTCCTGCCGGTTGAACGCTACGGGTCGCTCCTTCAGTACTTCACCGGCAGCAAGGAGCACAACGTGCACCTGCGCGGCCTGGCCCAGGAGATGGGCCTGAGCCTCAGCGAGTACGGGTTCAAGCGGGGCGAGGAGGAAATCCTGTGCCCCGAGGAAGAGGACGTGTACCGCACGCTGGGCTTGCCCTGGATTCCGCCCGAACTGCGCGAGGACCGCGGGGAGATTGAGGCGGCGCAGGCCGGACGCCTGCCGCGCCTGGTGGAAGAGGCCGACATCCTGGGCGACCTGCACGCCCACACCGAGTGGAGCGACGGCGCGGCAAGCCTGGAGGCCATGGCCGAGGCCGCCCGCCGCAAGGGCTACCGCTACCTGGTCATCTCGGACCACAGCCAGGGCCTGGGTATCGCCCGAGGGCTGACCGCCGAGCGGCTGCGGGAACAGGGCGCCGAAATCCAACGTCTCAACAGTGAATACGCGGACTTCGCCCTGCTGCACGGCGTGGAGGTGGAGATTCGCGGCGACGGCTCGCTGGATTTGCCCGACGACGTGCTGGCCGAGTTGGATGTGGTCATCGCATCGCTCCATTCGGGGCTGCGCCAGCCCAAGGACGAGATCACGGCGCGCGTCGTGCGGGCCATGCAGAACCCGCACGTGGACATCATCGGGCACCCGTTGGGGCGCATTCTGGGCCAGCGCGACGAGACGGCCATAGACGTGGAGACGCTGCTGCGCGTGGCGGCGGAGACGGGCACGGCGCTGGAGGTGAACGCCATCCCGCTGCGGCTGGATTTGGACGACATCCACATTCGGCGGGCCATCGGGATGGGCGTGAAACTCGCCATCAACAGCGACGCCCATAACCCGACGGGGCTGAACGCCATGACCTACGGCGTGGCCACGGCGCGGCGCGGCTGGGCCGAGCCGAAACACATCCTGAACACGCTGCCCGCCGACGAGATGCGGGCGCAACTGAAGGGGGCAAAGGCCGCGTAGCCTGCGGGCGCTGGCCCATGTTGGAGGAGATATGCGGTACAACGAGGATCCCAAAGAAATAGACCAACTGCCCAATCCGAAGTGGAGCAAGCAGGCCATAGACCTGCACCCGCGGCGCGCGCTGTTCCCGTGGTGGGTGTGGCCGCTGGCGATCCTGGCCGCCATCCTGACGTTTGTCATCGTCTGGTTCGGCTTCGTTGCGCCGTCCCTGGGGGCGCGGGGAGTTGCCGCCTACACGCCCACGCCGACAGCAACGCCCACAACGCCGCTCCCCACGGGCCTGCCCCCCGTCCCGCCGACGCCCGTGCCGACGGCCGCGCCCACGAGCACGCCCGAGCCGACGCGCGCGCCCAGCGCCGGCATCGCCGTCGGGGGCAAGGTGCGGGTAACGGGCACCGGCGCGGCGCGATTGAACATTCGCCAGGCGCCCGGCACCACCGCGGCCGTCGTGGCCCGCGCCGAGGACGGGCACGCGTTCACGGTGCTGGAAGGCCCGCAGAACGCCGACGGCTACGTGTGGTGGAAGGTGCAGGACGACCAGGGCGTGGTGGGCTGGGCCGCGGCCAACTGGCTGGAGCCGATCCCGTAGGCCGCGATCAGTGCGCCGTGCGGGGCAGGCTGGGCTTGATGACGCTGCCGCAGTAGGCGCACCGCCCCACGCCCGGGCTGACCCACGTGAGTTCGCTGGGAATCACCGGCGCGCCGCAGGACGGGCAGCGGTCGGGGAGGCGAGAAGCCAACGCAGCCGCCCGCAGGTACTGGCGCTCCGTGATCTGCGGCGGGCCCGGGGGCGGTTCGGGCTGGGTGTTGGCCTCTTGGAGCAGGCGGGCCGCCAGTTCGGGGTGGCCCCTGTCGGCGAGCAACGCCGCGGCGCGTTCCGCGACGGCGCGGATGCGGTCGGCCCGACCCGCCAGGGCCAGCAGGTCCATGGCGCGGAGCGTCTCATCGGTGGCCTCGCGGGGGCGGCCCAATTCTAGCAGGCAGCGCGCCGCCTGGAGCAGGCCGTTGGCGGCGGGTTCATAGAGGCCGCGCGCCTCGGCTTCGCGGGATAGCGTCGTGAAAATGGGCAGCGCCTCGGCGTACTGGCCGGCGCGCATGAGCCGTTCGGCCTGCATGAGCGCGGCGCGGGCGCGGGGCGCTCGTGGTGGCAGTCGCATCGCTGACCTCCATGCGCGAACTGCGGGGATTATACGATAACTGCGGACGCGGCGCAACGTGAGGGGGGTTGGATCGCGAAGGGGCGATGCATGCGCCGCCCCTGCGGGCTGTCCCCTCTCCCGCTGGGAGAGGGCCAGGGTGAGGGTTGCACGCACGCGCACCTCACCCCCTCGTTCCCCCTCTCCGCTGGCGGAGAGGGGGAGGCCGAAGGCCGGGGGTGAGGTCGGCCCAGCCCGATGCTTCAGCGTCGGGCGTCCAGCGGCCGCCGGCCAGGGTGAGGGCTGCGCTTCGGCTAATGGCCACACTCAAAGGCTAACGGCCAACGGCTAATGGCCAACGGCTAACGGCTAGCGGCCAACGGCCACGCACCAGGAGGAGGATATGTCCGTACAAGAGGAAATCCAACGCCTGCGAGAACTTATCCGGTACCACAACTACCGCTACCACGTCCTTGACGCGCCCGAAATCTCCGACGCCGAATACGACGCCTTGTTCCAGCGGCTCAAGGCGTTGGAGGCCGAGCACCCCGAACTCATCACGCCCGACTCGCCCACCCAGCGCGTCGGCGGGGCCGTCCTGGAGCGGTTTGAGAAGGTGCGCCACCCCCGCCCCATCCTCAGCCTGGCCAACGTCTTCTCCGAGGAGGAACTGCGGGCGTGGGAGGAGCGCAACCGCAAACTCCTGCCCGACGGCACGCCGCTGGACTACGTGGTGGAGCCGAAGATTGACGGGCTCACGGTTGTCCTGACCTATGTCAACGGCGTGTTCACCCAGGGGGCCACCCGCGGCGATGGCGAGGTGGGCGAGGATGTTACCGCGAACCTGCGCACGGTGCGCCAGGTGCCGCTGCGCATCCCCGTAGTGGGCAACGACCCCCCGCCCCCGCGGCTGGTGGTGCGCGGCGAGGCGTACATGGCCCTGGCCGACTTTGAGGCGTTCAACCGCCGCCAGGAGGAGCGCGGCGAGAAGACTTTCGCCAACCCCCGCAACGCGGCCGCCGGTTCGCTGCGCCAGTTGGATCCCAGCATCACGGCCTCGCGCCCCCTGCGCCTGTACACCTATGCCATCGTGGACGCCGACGGCGTGGACATCACCCGCCAGTGGGATGTCCTGGACTACCTGAAGCGCATGGGGTTCCCCGTGGCCGACGGGTGCGAACTGTGCCCGAACCTGGACGCGGTCATGGAGATGTACCGCGTGTGGGAGTCCGAGCGCGACACCCTGGGATACGAGATTGACGGCGTGGTCATCAAGATCAACGACCTGCGCATCCAGGACGCGCTGGGGTTCGTGGGCAAGGATCCGCGCGGGGCCGTGGCGTTCAAATTCGCGGCGCGGCAGGCGGCGACGAAACTGCTGGCCGTGGGCATCAACGTGGGGCGCACCGGCACGCTCAACCCCTACGCCATCCTGGAGCCGGTGGCCGTGGGCGGCGTTACCATCAAGCAGGCCACGCTGCACAACTTTGACGACATCGCGCGCAAGGACATCCGCGTGGGCGACACGGTCATCATCCAGCGCGCCGGCGACGTGATCCCTCAGGTGGTGGGGCCGGTGGAATCCCTGCGCGACGGCGACGAGCAACCCATCGCGCCGCCCACCCACTGCCCCGTGTGCGGCGAGCCGGTCTATCGCGCCGAGGACGAGGTGGCCTACTACTGCGTCAACGCCTCGTGTCCGGCCCAGTTGGTGCGCAAGGTGGAGCATTTCGCGTCGCGCGGGGCCATGGACATCGTGGGGTTCGGGTCGCGCCTGGCCGAGCAGTTCGTGGAGGCGGGCCTGCTCCACGACGTGGCCGATTTCTACTACCTGACCAAGGAGCAGATTCTGGGGCTGGAAGGGTTCGCCGACAAGAGCGCCGAGAACCTGCTGGCGGCCATAGAGGCGTCCAAGAACCGCCCGCTCCAGCGGCTGCTCACGGCGCTGGGCATCCGCCATGTGGGATCCGTCGTGGCGGGCATTCTGGCCGAGCACTTCGGCTCCATAGACGCGCTGATGGCGGCGACGGAAGAGGACTTGCAGCAGGTTCCCGGCCTCGGCCCCTACACGGCGCAGGCGGTGGTGGAGTTCTTCGCCAGCCCCAGCAACCGCGCGGTGATAGAGAAACTGCGGCGGGCCGGCGTGCGCATGGCCGACGTGCGGGCCGAGGCGCCCGCGGGGCCTCAACCGCTGGCCGGCAAGACCTTCGTCATCACCGGCACGCTGCCCACCATGAGCCGCGACGAGGCCGCGGAGTTCATCCGCGCCCACGGCGGCAAGGTTACCGATTCCGTCAGCGCCAAGACCGACTACCTGGTGGTGGGGGCCTCTCCGGGCGGGACGAAGTACAACAAGGCCGTGCAGTTGGGCATCCCCATGATAGACGAGGCCGCCCTGCGACGCATGGCCGAGGGCGGTTAGCGCCGCACGCAAAAACGGGCCGTCCGTGGGGGCGGCCCGTTCTCGTTGGCGGGCATCTCGCCTATAGCAGATTGTAGAACACGTCCTTGCCCGGGTAGATGGCCGAGTCGCCCAGTTGCTCCTCTATGCGCAGGAGTTGGTTGTACTTGGCCACGCGCTCGGAGCGGCAAGGCGCGCCGGTCTTGATCTGCCCCGTGTTCAGCGCCACCGCCAGGTCGGCGATGGTGGTGTCCTCGGTCTCGCCCGAGCGGTGCGACACCACGACCGTCCAGCCGGCGCGGGTAGCCATCTGCACGGCGGCGATGGCCTCGGTCAGGGTGCCGATCTGGTTCACCTTGCACAGCAGCGAGTTGGCGGCGCGCTCGCGGATGGCCCGCTGCACCCGCTCCACGTTGGTTACCAGCAAGTCGTCGCCCACGATCTGAATCTTGCGCCCCAGGCGCTCCATCAGCGCCCGCCAGCCGTCCCAGTCGTCCTCGGCCAGGCCGTCCTCCAGCGAGACGATGGGATACTTGCGCACCCAGTCCTCGTAGAAGGCGATCATCTGCTCGCTGGACAGCGCGCGCCCTTCCTTCTTCAGGTGATACTTGCCGTTCTCGTAGAACTCGGACGCGGCGGGGTCTAGCGCCAGGTAAATCTGGTCGCCGGGCTTGTAGCCGGCCTTGGCGATGGCCTCCAGGATGAGTTCCACGGCCTCCTCGTTGGACTTCAGCGACGGGGCGAATCCGCCCTCATCGCCCACGTTGGTGGAGTAACCCTTCTTGGCGAGGAGTTTCTTGAGGGCCTGGTAGGTCTCGGAGCACCAGCGGAGCGCCTCCTGGAACGAGGACGCGCCCAGCGGCATGATCAGGAACTCCTGCAGGTCGGTGCTGTCCAGGGCGTGCTTGCCGCCGTTGAGGATGTTCATCATCGGCACGGGCAGGGTGCGCGCGCTGACGCCGCCCAGGTAGCGGTACAGGGGGATGTCCAGCATGGCTGCGGCGGCCTTCGCCACGGCCAGCGACACACCCAGGATGGCGTTGGCCCCCAGGCGGCCCTTGTTGGGCGTGCCGTCCAGTTCCACCAGGCGCGCGTCAATCCCCGCCTGGTCCAGCGGATCCCAGCCCACCAGTTCGTCGGCGATCTCCTCGTTGACGTTCTGGACGGCCTTCTGCACGCCCTTGCCGCCGTAGTACGATTTGTCATCGTCGCGAAGTTCCACGGCCTCGTGAGCGCCCGTGGACGCGCCCGATGGGACGATGGCGCGCCCCATTTCGCCGGTGTCCAGGTACACCTCCACCTCCACGGTGGGGTTGCCCCGCGAGTCCAGCACCTCTCGCGCGAAGATGTCTTCTATCATCTTTACCCTCCGCTGATCGCTTGGAGCGTTTCGCAATGCGATGTTCCCGCTCTATTCTTCACCGGTTTGCCGCTCGGGGTAGGAGCGATGGCCCTCACCCCAACCCTCTCCCGCGGGGCGAGGGGACGATGGCCCTCACCCTAACCCTCTCCCACGGGCGAGGGAGCGATGGCCCTCACCCTGACCCTCTCCCGCGGGGCAAGGGAACGGGCGGGCAGCGCCTATGCCTTCAGCCCCAGCGCGCGGTACAACTCGCCGAAGTCAAACCGCTCGTCCAGCATCTGCACAAAACGATTGAGTTTCTGCACCTGGCGGAAGCGCGTCCTGCCGAAGAACCGCTCAATGATCTCCACCGTGCTCAGCGTGTCGTAGTTGACCAGGATGACGGGCACGCCCACCTCCTCGGCGCGGCCCAGGATGATGGGGCTGGGCTGGATGTTGCCGGTGAGCACCAGGCACTTGGTGGAGGTCTCCAGCGCGGCCAGTTGGATGTCGGGCCGGTCGCCGCCGGTGATGACCGCCTTGTTGGGCTTGCGGCGGAAGTAGGTCAGGGCGCTGTCCACGCTCATCGCGCCGACCATCAGGTGCTCCACCAGTTCGTCCATCCTGTCGGGGCAGCACAGCACCTGGCCACTGAGGGCCTCTGCAATCTCGGCCACGCTGATGGACAGGAGCAGGCGGTCCTGCGGGATGACGGCGAAAGTGCGGATGCCCCTGGCGGCCAGCGCCTTGGTGATGACCTCCTGGATGAACTCCATGTGCATCTTGGGCACCGCGTTGATGACCACGCCCAGCATGGAGTCGCCGAGCCGCTTCTGCGCCGTCAGCGCGTCGTCCATGACCTGGACGTTGCTCATGTACTTCAGGATCACGAGTTCGGGCGCCTTGAGCAGGTTGGACACGTGCGGCGTGCCCAGGTCCACGATGTATCCTTCGCGCAGCGACCCGCCGCCCTCCAGGATGACGATATCGCGCCCCTCGGCGACCTTCTGGTAGGCCTTGTGGAGCATGTCCTCGGCGTTGATGTGGACCTTGCCGGTCAGGATTTCGTCCACGAATCCCGGCGTGAGGGCCACGGCGGTCAGTTCTTCGGGCTGCTCCCTCAGGCCCAGAACTTCGCGCACAAAGGCGGCGTCCTCGTCAATGACCTTGCCCTGGATGCGGTGGGCGACGCTGCTCACGGGCTTCAGGTAACCCACCGAATACCCATCGCGCTGCATCCGCTGGGCAAGCCCAAGGCAAAGGGCGGTCTTGCCGGAAACCGGCTCAATAGATGTGATGTACAAGTTCGCCATTCTGTCTTCTCCTTTGGTTACGTTGATAACCCGTAGCCGTTCGCTAACTGATGACCAGACGCATGTCCACGGCATAGGCCCCCTGACCGCTGTCCAGCACCATCAGGGGGTTGATATCCATTTCCACGACTTCGGGGAAATCGGTAACGAGTTGTGAGACCCGCAGCAAGATGTCCACCATCGCGTCCATGTCGGCGGGTTTCTGGCCGCGCACGCCCTTGAGGAGATTGTACGAGCGGATCTCGGCGATCATCTCCTCGGCTTCCTTGCGCGAGACGGGTGCGATGCGGAACGAGACGTCCTTCAGGACTTCCACGTAGATGCCGCCCAGGCCGAACATCAGCAAGGGGCCGAACTGCGGGTCGCGGTTCATGCCGATGATGACCTCGCGGCCGCCCATGATCATCTGCTGGACCAGGCAGCCCCAGATGCGCGCCTCGGGCATGAAGCGGGTGGCGCGGTACACCAGCAGGTCAAAGGCGTCGCGCACGTCGGACGCGCTACGCAGGCCCACCTTCACGCCGCCGATGTCGGTCTTGTGCAGGATGTCGGGCGACGCGATCTTCATCACCACGGGGAAGCCGATTTCCTGGGCGATGGCCACGGCCTCGTCGGCGGTGGCGGCCAATTTGGACTCGGGGATGCGGATGCCGTAGGCTTGCAGGACGTCGCGGGCTTCCGAGTCGCCGATGGTGAGGCGGCCGTCGGCCTTTGCCTGCGCGAAGACGTTGCGCACCATGTCCTTGTCCACGTCAAAGGTCTCAAATGTGGGCATGGGGCGCTCCATCCACGCCACCTGGCGGTACATGGCGCGCAGGGCCGCCACGGCCCGCTCGGGCACCACGTAGTTGGGCACCAGGTACTCGTTGAGGATCTTCACGCCGGCGCTGGTGGTCGCCTCGCCCATGAAACTGGCCAGGATGGGCTTGTTGAACTTCTTGGACGCCTGGCCGATGGCGTGGGCCGTTTCCTCTATCTCGGTCATCACCTGCGGCGTGAGGATGACGATGAGGGCGCCCACGTCGGGATCCTTGAGCACCGCCTCAATGGCCATGGCGTAGCGGTCGGCGCGGGCATCTCCCAGGACATCCACGGGGTTGAGGACGCTGGCCGCTGCCGGCAGGTTGGCGCGCAGATAGTCCATCGTCTCGCGCGACAGCGAAGCCTGGCGCAGGCCGGCGCGCTCCAGGGCGTCGGTGGCCATGATGCCCGGGCCGCCTGCGTTGGTAACGATGACCACGCCGCCCTTGCCAGGGAGCGGCTGCCGTGCGAAAGCCACCGAGAAGTCAAACAAATCCTGCACCGAACCGGCGCGGATGACCCCCGCCTGGCTGAACGCCGCGTCGTAGGCGCGCTCGGAGCCGGCCAGCGTGCCCGTGTGGGACGAGACGGCTCGGGAGCCGGCGCTGGTGGTGCCCGACTTGACGGCGATCATCGGCTTGCGCTTGGTTACGCGCCGCGCGATGTCAATGAACCGCGCGCCGTTGACGATGCCTTCCAGATACGCCATGATGACGCGGGATTCGGGGTCGTCGCCCCACGCTTCCATGAAGTCTATCTCGTTCAGGTCGGCCTTGTTGCCCAGCGACACGAATCGCGAGAACCCCACGTTCTGCGCCAGCGCCATGTCCAGGATGGACGTGCACAGCGCGCCCGACTGGGACATGAAGGCGATCTTGCCGCGCTTGGGCATGCCGGCCGCGAACGAGGCGTTCATCTTGCCGACGGTGTCTATCACGCCCAGGACGTTGGGGCCGACCATGCGGATGTTGTACTTGCGGGCGATTTCTATGAGGGCGCGCTCCATTTTCGCGCCCTCGCTGCCGGTCTCGCGGAAGCCGGCGGAGATGATGATGGCGCCCTTCACTCCCTTCTGCCCGCACTCTTCCAGGGCCGCCGCCACGTACTTGGCCGGTATCACAATGACCGCCAACTCAATGGGGTCAGGCACGTTCAGGACGCTGGGGTAGCACTTCAGGCCGAGAATCTCGTCGGCCTTGGGGTTGATGGGGTAAACCTTTCCCGGATAGCCGTACTGGACAATGTTGTTGAGCACCGAGTAGCCCAGTTTGTCGGTCTCGCGGGATGCTCCGATGACGGCAATGGATTTCGGCGTAGAAAAGGTTTCTATCATGGTCTTCACCCACTTCCTAGAGATTCGGGCGCGGTGGGTGCGAATCTGCCCCGCCGTGCGCACAACGGCGGCGATTATACTCCAACGGCGCGCCGAATGCAAATCCGATTGTGATAGATTGCGCAATTTGGCAGGGCGGCATTGCCCCGCGCTACTCGCGCCCCACTTCCTCGGCGATGAGCACCAGTTGGTGCGGCTGAACCAGGGTGATGCGCCCCCGCCGCGAGCGGATGATGCCGCGCTTGGTCCATCGGCTCATGACGCGAATGGCCGTCTCCACGGTGGTGCCCGTCATGTCGGCGATGTCCTGACGGGTGATGGGCGCATTGATGAGGATGCCCTCGCCCGCGCGCTGGCCCGTGGCGGCGGCCAGTTTCAGCAGGACGCGGGCGATGCGCCGCTCCACCCGCTCCACCGCCAGGCTCATCATGGTCTGGTACGCTTCCTGGAGCCGCTTGCCCAGGCTCCGCGCCGTCTGGAGCGCCAGTTCGGGATGCCGATCCAGCGCGCGCAGGTAGTCCGCGCGGCGAATTCCCCACACCTGCGCGGGTTCCATCGCCTGGGCCGAGACGGGATAGACCGAGCCGTCCAGGATGCCGATTTCGCCCACGGTATCGCCCGCCGACACGATTTCCAGGAGCATCTCCTTGCCGGTGTCGGAATGCTTCAGGACCTTGATGCGCCCGCTGCCCACCAGGTACAGCGTGTCCGCCGGGTCGCCCTCAAAGAACAGATACTCGTCCTTGCCCACGGTTCGCGGGCGGAAGAGCGACGACAGGCTTTCCATGGCCTCCTCGGACAGCGCGGCCAGAGGGGGCATTGCGACGGGTTGCTGGTTCACGGCATCAGTCCTTGCGCGTGTAGTGCACGTATTATAGCATCACATGGCACGGCAAGGCAACCGCGGCTTTGGGGGGTGTGTGCCCTTTCCGGCGAAAACGCGTAGGGCAGGTCTCCATGCCTGTCCCTGCGTCCGGCGGCTGTGGAAAGCCGCCCTACGCACTGTAACCGCGAATAACGCCAATCCACGCGAATGGGGAACAGCAGGGGCAGGTTTTCGTACCTGCCCCATGTTTCACACAAAGGCACAGAGACACAAAGGGATAAGGACTCGAAGAAAACCCTCTGTGCCTTCGTGTCTTTGTGTGAGCCTCCGGCTGTAACCGCGAATCACGCCAATCCGCGCGAATGGGGAACAGTAGGGGCAGGTTTTCGTACCTGCCCCATGTTTCACACAAAGCCACAGAGACACAAAGGGATAAAGACACGGGGAAAACCCTCTGTGCCTTCGTGTCTTTGTGTGAGCCTCCGCCTGTAACCGCGAATCACGCCAATCCACGCGAATGGGGAATGGAGCGAGGCACTTTTGTGTGAGAATTATGTCTCACACAAAGCCACAGAGACACAAAGGGATAAAGACACGGGGAAAACCCTCTGTGCCTTCGTGTCTTCGTGTGAGGCTTGGCGGCGACGGAAAGCCGCCCTACGTGTCTACTTTTGTATTCCCCATTCGTGTCCATTCGTGTTATTCGTGGATGACGGTCTGTAACCGCGAATCACGCCAATCCACGCGAAAGGGGAACAGTGTTGGCGGCCAATGTGCGACGCACTTCCGGAAGTGCGTCGCACATTGGATACCTGCCCCTGGCTCCATTCGTGCGAATTCGTGTTATTGTGGATACCGATCCGGCGGCTATGGGAAGCCGCCCTACGTGTTTGGGCTACGCTGTGCGTGCGGCCCGTATGTCCAACCTCACCTTGCCCCTCCCACACCCTCCCCTTTCCTCTCCGCCGGCGGAGAGGAAAGGGGAGGGCCGGGGTGGGGATGGGTGAGGTCAAGCCCACGAGTGTGAAGACCCCAAGGGTCTCGGAGACCCTTGGGGTCTTGGCGTGCCGGCTAGTAGTGCTCCTCGTGCGCCCGCACCTTGCCGCGGAAAATCCAGTACACGTAGGCCGTGTAGGCCAGCACCAGGGGCATGCCCACCAGCGCGATGATGAACATCGTCTGCAGGCTCTTCTGCGAGGCCGAGGCGTTGAAGGCCGTCAGCCCGTATGCGGCCACGTTGCGCGCCGGCAGAAGGTACGGGTAGTTGGCCACGCCCCAGATGCCCATGATGGCCGCGACGGCCAGGCTGGAAAACGGGAAGGCCTTGCCGCCGGTTCCCCTCTGCAGGCTCACGCGCGTCAGGATCAGAAACGCCAGGGCCGCGAGCGGTACGATGTAGGCGAGGGGGTTCCGCGTGTAGTTGTCCAGCCGCTCGGGCGAATCGGCGACGACCAGGACGCCCGCGACGATGAGCAGGGCTACCAGCGCCGTCCAGGCCCAGATGCCCGCGCCCCTTGCCCTGCGCGCCAAATCGCCGTTCGTCTTGGCGGTGAGATACGCGGCCCCCTGCATGATGAACATGGACAGACCCGCCAGCCCCACAACCAGGGCGAAGGGATTCAGCAGCGAGAAGAAGTCTCCGGCGAATTCCCCGCGGGCATCCAGCGGCACGCCCCGCATGACATTGCCCACGGCCACGCCAGTGAGCAGCGCGGGCAGCAGGCTCCCCGCGAAGAAGACCCAGTCCCACACGCGCCGCCACCTGGCGCTCTCCACCCGATGCCCGAACTCAAACGACACGGCGCGCACGATGAGCGCGTACAGCACCAGCATCAGCGCCAGGTAGAACCCGCTGAAGACCGTGGCGTACACGTTCGGGAAGGCCGCGAACAGCGCCCCGCCTGCCGTCAGCAGCCAGACCTCGTTGCCATCCCAGAACGGCCCGATGGCGCTGACCAGCACCCGCCGCTCCTTCTCGTTCTTGGCGATGAACGGCGAGAGAACGCCCACGCCCAGGTCAAACCCGTCCAGCACGGCATACCCGACCAGCAGAATCCCGATCAGCACGTACCATGCGTTTTGCAGAAAAGCGTGGCTCATCGCAGACCTCCTGAGCAATCAACCGTTGGCCGCGCCCGATAGCGGCGACGGCCCGCGTCTCACTTCGCGCAGGATGAGGAACACCAGCAGCGCCAGAAGCAGGCTGTAGATGCCCACGAACATCACGATGGTGAACAGAATCTGCCCCGCGGGGACGACCACCGACGCGGCGTCCGCCGTCTTCAGCAGGCCGTACACCACCCAGGGCTGGCGACCCATCTCCGTCGCAAGCCAGCCGAACTCCAGCGCCAAGACGGGCAGCAGCATGGATGCCAACATCGCCTTCAGGTAGGGCCTGCTCCCGGACAGTTTCTTGCGCCACAGCAGCCATACGCCCAACAGCGACAGGCCGATGAAGTAGAACCCCAGGAGCATCATGACGTGATAGGAGTAGAACGTGATCTCAATGGGCGGCCAGAGGCCACGCGGCACCTGATCCAGGCCCGCGACCGTGGCGTTGGGGTCAAAGGAGATGAGGAAACTCAAGAGTTTGGGCACGGCGATGCGCAGCCGAATGGCCTGGTTGCCCACGTCGGGTATGCCGAAGAAAACCATCCCCGCGCCGCTTTCGGTCTTGAAGAGGCCCTCAAAGGCGGCCATCTTCGCGGGCTGCGTCTGGGCCACCTGCACGGCGTGCAAATGCCCCACGCCCAGCACGGCCAGCGAGAACACCGCCGCCGCCACCACCGCCACGGCCAGCGACCGCCGCGCAAATTCCACGTGTCGGCCCTTCAGCAGGTACCAGGCACTGATGCCCGCCATGAAGAACGCCCCCGACAGGATGCTGGCGACGACCGTGTGGCCGTAGCGAGGGAGCGTGGACGGGTTGAACACCGCCGCCCAGAAGTCGGTGAGCACCGCCCGACCGTCCACGATGGTGTAGGCCGTCGGCGTCTGCTGCCACGAGTTGGCCACGATGATCCAGAACGCCGACAGGGTGGAGCCGATGGCCACCATCAGCGCCGAGACCCAATAGACGCGCTTGGACACGCGGCTGCGCCCGAGAAGGAGCACGCCCATGAACGTGGACTCCAGGAAGAAGGCGAAGACCCCCTCGGCGGCCAGGGGCGAGCCGAAGATGTCGCCCACGAACCGCGAGTACGTGGACCAGTTCGTGCCGAACTGGAACTCCATAGCGATGCCCGTCGCCACCCCCACCGCGAAGATGAGCGCCAGGATGCGTACCCAGAAGCGGCTCATCTCGTCGTAGAGCGCCTCGCCCGTTCGCAGGTAGCGCCAGCCGATGTACACGATGAGCCAGGCGAGGCCGATGGACAGGGGTGGATACAGAAAGTGGAATGCCGCGGTGAGGCCAAACTGAATACGCGCGAGAAGAACTGGATCCATAATCCGCACCTCCCTTTATACGTTGGTTTGATACGACCCGACGCGGGCCGCGAATCCTCATGGGCGGGGCAGCGAACCCTCGGCCAGTCTGGCGAATGTCGCGCTGCGCAGGAAATCCATCAGCAGGGCGCTGGCTTGAACCCAGGCGATGTGGACCGTGCACTGTTCCATGAGCGGGCATTCCTGGGGGTCGCGGACGCAGAGGTTGAGGATGGGCGGCCCCTCCATGGCTTCCACGACATCCAGCAGGGAAATCTGGTCGGGCGGGCGCGCCAACGAGATGCCCCCGCCGCTCCCGCGCGTGCTGGCGAGGAAGCCCGCGTTGCTGAGGCGCGTAACCACCCGCCGCACGATGGCGCGCGGCACGTGGCACTGCCGCGCGACCTCCTGCGCGGTAGTGCGCGTGCCTGGCGGCCGTCGGGCCAGAAACAGCACAATGCGCGCGGCGTAGTCGGTCTCCCGATTGATGACCAGCACGGCGCACCTCCTTCCACTGTGGCGGACGGTGAATGCTACGATTTCGGTAGCATTATACACCCAAAAGGCGCGTTTGTCAAGGGGTTTTGGGGGCTGGTGAAGACCCCAAGGGTCTCGGAGACCCTTGGGGTCTTTGCGCTCGTGGGCTTGACCTCACCTATCCTCACCCCGGCCCTCCCCTTTCCTCTCCGCGCGCGGAGAGGAAAGGGGAGGGTGTGGGAGGGGTAAGGTGAGGTTGGACATACGGGCTGCGCGCATGGCGTAACCCAAACACGTAGGGCGGCTTCCCATAGCCGCCAGGGGCAGGTATCCGAGGTGCGACGCACTTCCGAAGTGCGCCGCACCTTCGCCGCCAACACTGTTCCCCATTCGCGTGGATTGGCGTTATTCGCGGTTACAGATCGGTATCCACGAATAACACGAATTCGCACGAATGGAGATAGACCCCTCCATTCCCCATTCGCGT
>DAOTVT010000185.1:0-2684 GCA_034436295.1 Anaerolineae bacterium
TGGTGTGTAAGTTATACCGCCTCTGGCAGCGATTTAAATGCAGATTGTACCTGCAAGACCAATTGTGATGCTTGTCCACAAGTTACCAACACTCCCACTCCCACCCCAACAAACACTCCTACCCCAATCCCAACAAGCACTCCTACCCCCACTCCTACCCCTACTTCTTGTCCAACTCCCAATCCGGTGCAAAAAACCGAACCGGCAAACAATAAGGCGGTTTGCAAAAGCGATCCCAAGACAATTACTTTTAAATTAAATGATGACGGCGATACCGGTTGTTATCCCCCACACGCACGCCTGCGCCAAGGGCTTGTCGGCGCGGCTGGGGCTCGGTCAACGCCTAGTTCGCTGGGCGCGGTTGCGCAGGCGGCTGGGACGTGCTAGAATCTGCGCGGGAGTGGGCTTGCAGGTCGGCAAGTTCCTCTTCCAGCGTTTCCAGTTCCAGAATCATGGCCGCGGGGACGGAATGTTTGGGCAGGCGCGCCCGCAAATCGTCCAGCCGCTGCTGTAGTTCGCGAATGCGTTGCTCGGCGTTCATCGGCTCCCCTCCAGGAGGGCGGTGAGTTCCTGGATGCGGGCCCGCAGTCGCGCTTCGTCGCGTGCGAACGAGGAGGTCAAACGGTGGAGTTCTCTGGTGCCGATGTGGACTCCGGTCTGGCCCATGGTCATGAGGCGCTCTTCCTCCAGGTCCTCCAGCGCGCGCTGCGCCCTCTCCAGTTCCTCGCGCAAGGCTTCCGGCGACAGAGCGCCCGGATCGTTGGTGTCCATTCTGATACCTCCCATCGGTCGGATCGCAATGGGTTCTCGCGAAATACCCCTATGGGGTATAATACGCAGGTCTCGTGCTTTTGTCAAGAATGCGGGAGGTGGCTATGAGTGCGCGGGGACAGGACAGGCGTGGGAGCCTGGTGGGCTTCGTGCTGTACGCTCTGGCGACGCAGGGCAAGCCGCCGTTGACGCAAGCCGAATTGGCGCGGGCCATCGTGGCCGCGTTTGAATCGCCCGACGGGCGGAGCCTGGCCGACGGGCTGGATCTCCCCAGCCCCGAACTGCTGGGCGGCCTGGGCGAAGTCATCGGCGCTTTTGGCGACTGGCTGCGAACGCAGGGGATCGTGGAGGGGTGCGGGTTCTCCCGATCGGGCGACACGCTGACCTGCGAGTTTCGGGCGTGCCTGTGCCTGGGGGTGGTGGACCGGCTGCGGGCGGCCCAGCCCGACGCGGTCCCGCCCTGCGTGGTGGTGGGACTGCTGGCGGCGCTCTTTCAGGCGCGGGGCATCCGCGCGGAAATGGTGTCCTTCCGCAGGACCGACGAGGGCTGCGAGTGGCAATTCGCGCTCAGGAGGTGAGTCCGATGAAAGAGGCCTGGCTTTATGAGAAACTGGAAGGCGGGCGCGTTCGGTGCCACCTGTGCGCGCACCGCTGTTCCATCCGCGAAGGCGAGGTGGGCATCTGCGGCGTGCGGCAAAATCAACAGGGCACGCTCTACTCGCTCGTGTACGCTCGCCCGATTTCGCAGGCGGTGGATCCCATAGAGAAGAAGCCGCTGTTTCATTTCTACCCCGGCACCACGTCGTACTCCGTGGCGACGGTGGGGTGCAATTTCCGGTGTCGCTTCTGCCAGAACGCGGACATCTCGCAGATGCCCCGCGACCAGGGCCGCATCGTGGGGCGACATGTCCCGCCGGAGGACATCGTGGAGGACGCGCTGGCCACGGGCTGCCGCAGCATCTCCTATACGTACACCGAGCCGACGATCTTCTTTGAGTATGCGCGGGACATCGCCGTGCTGGCGCATCAGACGGGACTGGCGAACAACTACGTAACCAACGGCTACATGACGGCGGAGATGCTGGAGGCGTTCTACCCGTACCTGGACGCCGCGAACGTGGACCTGAAGGCGTTCCGCGACGAGTTCTACCGTCAGCAGTGCGGCGCGCGGTTGCAGCCGGTGCTGGATTCGCTGCGGCTGATGAAGCAGCAGGGGATATGGGTGGAGATCACCACGCTGGTGATTCCGGGCCTCAACGATGACGCCGGGGAACTGCGCGAACTGGCGTCGTTCATCGCGCAGGAGTTGGGCGTGGATACGCCCTGGCATGTGAGCCGCTTCCACCCGATGTACAAGATGCTGGATCGGGGCAGCACGCCGGTGCAGACGCTGGAGCGGGCGTGGGCTATCGGCAAGGAGGTGGGGCTGAGGTACGTGTACATCGGCAATGTGCTCGGCGCGCGGGAGGAGAATACGTACTGCTGGAATTGCGGCCGGCTGGTGATCGGGCGATTCGGGTTCTCGGTGCGGGAGCGGCACGTGCGGGATGGCCGATGTGAGTATTGCGGCGCGGCGATAGACGGCGTGGGGCTGTGAGGCGCGCACCCGAACGCAAATTCGTGCGTTATGCCCATAGGAGGCCATGTGCGCGGCGGGGTTGGGGATAGCCCCGCCGCTGCGTAGAAATCCCCAGGGGCGGCGTGGCCCTTATGCCCTCACCCTAACCCTCTCCCGGGGGAGAGGGAAGGCGCATGGGTTCGCTCGACGCTAAAGCATCGGGCTGAGGGGGCCAAGCCCTGCGGGCTGGGGGCAGCCCCGGAGGGGTGTTGCGCGGGCATGCCGACCTCACCCCCTCAATCCCCCTCTCCGCTGGCGGCTTATCATTACCCACAAGTCGTCTGCCGAAAGGGAG
>DAOTVT010000186.1:0-3969 GCA_034436295.1 Anaerolineae bacterium
ACGAGCACGACGGCGACGATAGACCTGGACGCGAGCAAGGTGCGGTTGGGCGCGCTCGGTGGCGTGAACATCTACGTGGACTCGGTAACCGACGACAGCCTGACCATCCTGGGCACGACGACGGTGAGCGGCGTGGTGGATTTGCAAGGGCGCGACAATGACTCCGGCGCCGTTGTGGATCCGCTGGCGGGCGTAACCTACGGCTACGATCCGTCGCCGGTTACCACAGGGCCGTGGGGCACCTACTCGTTCAGCAACATGACCGACGACACCTACACGTTCAAGATTGAGATGGCGCGCTACCTGGACGCCAGCGCGGTGGTCGTCGTTTCGGGCGATACAATGACGCTGAACAAGGCCATCCTGTTGGGCGGCGACGTGAACGATAGTGATGAGATTGACATCACGGACTTGTCGTCCATCGGCGGGAAGTTCGGCGAGACCGTGAACCCGGCCACCACGCCGGAGGACATCAACTACGATGGCCTGGTGGACATCTTGGACCTGGTGCTGGCGGCGGGCAACTACGGCCTGACCAGTTCGCCGTGGACGCCGTAGGCGCTGTGTGAACTCGGCGGGAGAGGCGGTGGGGAGACCGCCTCTCCCCGTTGGCTGGATTCTATGCGATAGCGCGAGGGGGAATGCCATGCAACGCACGATTGGCCGACTCTGGCTTGTGATGGCGCTGCTTGTGTCGCTGTTGGCGACGGGCGGCGCGATGGCGCAGGCGAACACGAGGGTTGTGCTGGCGCCGGCCTCGGCCCTGGTGGGCGAAGGCCAAACCGCCGCCGTGGAGGTGCGCGTGGAGAACGTGCAAGACCTCTACGGCCTGGACATTCGCATCGGTTTTGACCCCGCGGTGGTGGAGGTGGTGGACGCCGACGCGACGCAGGCGGGGGTGCAGGTGCGCCCGGGGGACCTGCTCAGCGTGGATTTCATGATCCGCAACACGGCGGACAACGCCCAGGGCACCATCTGGTACGCCCTGACCCAACTGAACCCAAGCCAGCCCGTGAGCGGGAGCGGGGTGGCGTTCGTGATCGTGTTCAAGGGGAAACAACGCGGCGCGACGAGTGCCCTCACCATTACCTACCAGAAGATGGCCACCCGCACGGGCGAGGCGATCCCCGCCGACGTTGCGAACGGCGAGATTCGGGTAGTGGAGCCGTCGCAGGCGCCCGCCACGCCCACGCCGGCGCCGCCTCCGCCGCAGCCCACGGTGCCCATGCCCACGCCGACGCCGGAGACCACGCTGCCGGCCCAGCCGACGCAGGCGCAGCCGACCGCTCAGCCCACGGCGGCACCGACCCAGCCCGCGCCGACTTCGCGGCCATCGGATACGCCGATACCGACTGCGCCCGCGCAGCCCACGCTGGCGCCGGCGGCCACCATCGCGCCGACGCCTGCGCCCACGGCAGCGCCGACGGCATACGCGGAGCCAACTGCCGCACAGCCGACTGCTGACGCTTCGGGCACAGGCTCGGGCGGCAGTTTGAACCTGGGGCTTGTCCTGGTGAGCATGGTCGGGGTCGTCATCCTGTTGGGCGGCGGGTGGGCCCTGTGGCAGCGACTGCGGAGGCCCGGGAACTAGCGAGGAGGGACTCGTGGGCGAGAGAGCATTTTCGCATACGAGGTCAGGGTGGGTTCTGGCCCTTGTCATAGCCGCAGCGTTGGCCGTTTTGGCATGGGCGGGCCTTGGCGCCGGCGCTCAGGGAGGACTGGAGGCGCGGGTGTGCGTGCCGCCGCCGGCAGAGGTGCGGGCGGGCGGCGGCGAAATCACCGCCACGGTGGTGATCACCGCCGAGGAACTCTACGGCTACCAGTTCGTGCTGACCTTTGACCCGGCGACGCTGGAGGCCGTGGCGGCCGGGTTTGAGGCCGGCTTCCTCAACCCCGGATACACGCCGGTTGGGTGGTCGGGCACGATGGACAACGTCGCCGGCACCGTGCGCTTCGCCGCGACGCAACTGAAGCCCACGCCGCCCGCCACGGGATCGGGCGCGGTCGCCTGGGTTCGGTTCCGGGCCAAGTCGCCGTCGCCGGTGCCGGTGCTCACGCAAATCGGCCTGGAAAACGTCAAACTGGCCACGGCCGATGGGGTTCGGCTGGAGCCGGTTGCCCTGTACCCTGCCCTTGTTACCATCGTGCCGTTCACCGCCATAGAGGTGCGCGTGCCGCCGCCAGGCGAAGTCATGGAGTCGGACGGGGCGATCACGGCGACGCTGGTCCTCACCTGCGAGAATGTGTACGGATACCAGTTCGCGGTAACCTTTGACCCGACGATGCTGGAAGCGACCGCGGCGGGGTTTGACGATTCGTTTGTCCTGCCGGACTACTCGCCGCCGGGGTGGGCCGCCACGGTGGACAACGTCGCAGGGACAGTCCGATTCGCCGCCACGCAGTTCAAGCCGGCACCGCCTGCGACCGGCGCGGGGGCCATCGGCTGGGTGCGTTTCGTCGCGAAAAGCCCGCCCATCTTGCCGATTACGGCCACGGTCGGAATCGCCGATCCGCGGCTGGGTTCGCCCGACGGCCTGCGGATGATGCCCGATGTGATTCCCGGGTACATTCGCATCCTGCCTATGTCGGTCATCACGGGCCAGGTGGAATTGCAAGGCCGGACGGATTGGAGCGGCGCGGTGGCCGCCGCCTGGCCGGCCGGGGTAATGGCGACGACCGACGCCAGCGGCTTCTACACGCTGACCGTGCCCACCGACACCTACACGGTAACCGTGGAGATGGCCCGCTACCTGGACGCCGAGCGGGTGGAAGTCCTCGTGCGGGGGGAAAACCCGCTACCACGGGTCAGACTACTGGGGGGAGACGCCAATGATGACGACGAGGTGGACATCGTGGACATGAGCATCATTGGCGGAAAGTACGATTTGACCGTAAATCCTCTGACCGAGCGCGCCGATATCAACGCCGATGGGGTGGTGGATATCGTGGACATGGTCCTGGCCGCGGGGAACTACACCCGCACAAGCCCTGTGCCCTGGCCATGAACCGATGCGCGACCGGCTGAAGAAAGCGAGGGGGCGTAATACATGAACAACAACCAAGCAGCGCTGACCAGACTACTGCGGACGTGCGTGCTTCCCGCACTGGCGGTGATGGCACTGCTTGCGGGGCAACTCTGGGCCATCCCGCCCGGGCAGCAGACTCTGGCGCACGACATGGAGGATTCGGCCGCGCCCAGGCCGCACGAGGTCCTGCCCCAGGATGCTGCCGGCACGCTCCGAATCCTGCCCAACCCGGCCTATGTGGACGTGGGCGGAACGGTAACCGTGTACGTTTGGCTGGAGGATGCGGGGAACTACTACGGCCTGGACCTCCGCTTCAACTTTGAGAAGGCCAAAGTCAGCGTCCCGGCGAACAAGGCCACTCCGCTGTGGGAGGTCTTTGACGAGGCCAATCACTTTCTCATCAAGAACACGGTGGAGAGCGTAGATGCCACTTACAATCGGCTCTGGTACTCCGTAACGAACATCAACCCGGCCGAGCCGTTCACAGGGACCGGCCGCGTTTGCTCCATCACGTTCAGCGGGCTGGCGGAAGGCACAACGGCCTTGCATTTCACATACGCCAAGGGTTCCACGCGGGACGGCGATGCCTTGTACCCCACCACGGTGGATGGGGCGATTACCGTGCGCGGCCCCACGGACACGCCGACGCCCACGCCGACGAACACGCCGACGGCCACAAAGACCCCGACCGCTACGCCGACGCCCACGCCGACGAATACACCCACAGCCACGGCGACGAACACGCCCACGGGCACGGCGACGCCCACCGCCACGCCGACAGCGACGGGCACGGGCACGGCGACGCCTACGGCCACGCCGACAGCGACGGGCACGGGCACGGCGACGCTTACGGCCACGCCGACAGCGACGGGCACGGGCACGGCGACGCCTACGGCCACGCCGACAGCGACGGGCACGGGCACGGCGACGCCTACGGCCACGC
>DAOTVT010000187.1:0-3151 GCA_034436295.1 Anaerolineae bacterium
GCGCACGCGCATTGACACGCGCACAGCCCTGCGCTACAATGGCGCCGGCACCCAACGGATGACTTCTACCCCGCAAAGGAGGCAACCATGGACGACGTGTACGAGCACCTGGCCGACGCCCTGAACCGTCTGCCCAACGGCTTCCCCCGAACGGCCACCGGCGTGGAACTGCGCATTCTGCAGAAGATCTTCGCGCCCGAAGAGGCGGCGCTGGCCGCGCAACTCACGGGCCAGATGGAGCCGGTGGACAGCATCGCCGCGCGGGTGGGGCTGCCCGAGGAGGCGGTGCTGCAGGCGCTCAAGGCCATGGCGCGGCGCGGCCTGGTCTGGGGCGACAAGCACGAGGGCAAGCGCCGCTTCCGCCTGGCGCCGTTCGTCGTGGGCATCTACGAGGCGCACCTGGAGCGGATGGATCACGAGTTCGCCCACCTGTTTGAGGAGTACATGGCGGCAGGCGGCACGGCGGGCATCATGGGGGTTCAGCCGGCGCTCCATCGCGTGGTGCCGGCGCGGGGCGCGGCCAAGACCGAATGGATTCTGCCCTACGACGACGTGAAGGCGCTGCTCATGGAGGGCAAGACGTTCCGCGTGCGCGACTGCATCTGCCGCGTGCAGCAGAAACTCATCGGCAAGGGGTGCGACAAGCCGCTGCACACGTGCCTGGTCTTCTACGCCATCCCGCTGCCGCCCGAGCCGAACGACATCACCCTGGACGAGGCGCTGGCCCTGCTGGACATGACCGAGCAGGCCGCGCTGGTGCACACCGTCAGCAACATGGCGAAGGGCGTGAGTTACGTGTGCAACTGCTGCGGGTGCTGCTGCGGCATCCTGCGGGGCATCACCGAGTACGGCCTGGCCGATTCGGTGGCCGCCGCTAACTACTACGCGGTGGTGGACGAGGCCGCCTGCACCGGCTGCGGCATCTGCGAGAGCCGCTGCCAGGTGGGGGCCATCGCCGTCGGCGACGCGGTGGCCGCCGTGGATCGGGCGCGGTGCATCGGGTGCGGCCTGTGCGCCAGCGGCTGCCCCGAGGGGGCCGTCGCGCTCCACCTGAAGCCCGAGACGGAGATCGTCCACCCGCCCGAGGACTTCGCGGCATGGGAGCAGGCGCGGCTGCGCAATCGCGGCATGGCGTGAACCGACGCCCGGCATGGGCGCGGCGTTGCATCTTCGCACACGGAGGTGTTCGTATGGGCGCAAATCCCTACCGTCTCCCCGAAAAGGGCATCCCCAAAGATCAAGTCCTGGCCGCCATGCGGGCGCTGCGCGACAAGGACGTGAAGTGGCAGGACGGCCGCCTGTTCAGCCTCGTGTACTACGCCGGCGAGGAGATTACCGACGTGCTCAAGGAGGCGGCGCTGCTGTTCTTCTCCGAGAACGGCCTGAACCCGTCGGTCTTCCCCAGCCTGCGCCAGATGGAGGCCGAGGTGGTGGCCATGAGCGCCGACCTGCTGGGGGGCGACGAGCAGACCGCGGGCAACATGACTTCCGGCGGGACGGAAAGCATCCTGCTGGCGGTGAAGGCGGCGCGAGAATGGGCGCGGGTCCACCGCCCCGACATCCGCCAGCCCGAGATGGTCCTGCCGCTGACGGCGCACCCGGCCTTTGAGAAGGCGGCGCACTACTTTGACGTCCGGCCGGTGCGCACGGCCATCGGTCCCGACTTCCGCGCCGATGTGGAGGCGGCGCGCGCGGCCATCACCCCCCGCACCATCCTCATGGTGGGGTCGGCGCCCGCCTACCCCTTCGGCGTCGTGGACCCCATCGCCGATTTGGCCGCCATCGCCCAGGAGCGCGGCATCCTGTTCCACGTGGACGCGTGCGTGGGCGGGTTCATGCTGCCGTTCGTGCGCAAGTTGGGCTATCCCGTGCCCGACTTTGACTTCCGCGTGCCGGGCGTTACGTCCATCTCGGCGGATTTGCACAAGTACGGCTACTGCGTCAAGGGGGCGTCGGTGATCCTGTACCGCGACGCCGCGCTGCGCCGCCACCAGTTTTTCGCCTACACCGACTGGCCGGGCGGCATCTACGCCTCACCGACCATGGCCGGGACGCGCCCCGCGGGGCCGATTGCGGCGGCGTGGGCCATCCTGCACTACCTGGGCGAGGAGGGCTACATGGCGCTGGCGGCCCTGGTGATGGATACCGTGGGGAGAATCCGCGCGGGCGTGGAGGCGATTCCCGGCCTGCGGGTGTTGGGCCAGCCGCACATGAGTATCATGGCGCTGGCGTCCGATACGCTGAATATCTACGAGGTGGGCGACGAGATGGCGCTGCGCGGGTGGCACCTGGACCGCCAGCAGTTCCCGCCCAGTCTGCACGTAACGGTGATGCCGGTGCACGCGGAGGTGGCCGACGCGTTCCTGCGGGATTTGGCCGAGGCGACCGACGCGGCGCGGCGCATCAGCGCGGCCAAGGTGCGCGACCGGCTGCTGGTCGGGCTGGCCGGCGCGGCGACGCGGCTGCTGCCCGAGGCGTGGGTGAGCCGCCTCATGGCGGGGGCGTCGGCGCTCCTGGGCAAGAGCGCGGGGTCGGCCTCGGGTCGCTCGGCGGCCATGTACGGCATGATGGGCACGCTGCCCAACCGCGGCGACCTGCGCGAGTTGGTGCTGGACGTGCTGGACGGCCTCACCCGCGCGGGTAAAGGATCGTGATCCACGAATAACACGAATCACACGAATAGGAAGGATTATGATCCGCGAATAACACGAATGAGACGAATGGGATAGAAGGGTGCGGGAGGTGGCGGATGTCGGGCCTGCTTCTGAAGGACGAGGTGTACGCCATTGTTGGCGCAGCCATGGAAGTATACAACGAACTCGGTTCGGGGTTTCTGGAGCCGGTATACCAGGAGGCCCTCGCCCTGGAGTTTGCCCAGCGGAACATTCCATTCGAGGCGCAGAAGGAACTGCCGATACGCTACAAGAATCACCTTTTGCAGAAGACTTATGTGCCCGATTTCGTTGCATTCGGCGCGGTAGTGGTGGAGATCAAGGCTCTGGATTGCTTGACCCCCACCAAGGAGGCGCAGTTGCTCAATTACCTGAAGGCCTCGGGCCTGGCCGTGGGTCTTCTGATCAACTTCGGCTCGGCTCGCAAGTTGGAGTGGAAACGAATGATCTGGACGCCGGTTTCCGGCCAGAGTGGTGGA
>DAOTVT010000188.1:0-15789 GCA_034436295.1 Anaerolineae bacterium
AAATTGCCAATTTGCCCTACGATGGCCGCCGAGAGAGCAGCGCCAACCGAATGTGCGACCTCCCGATGGGCCTCCTGGCGCTATGTTACCACATCGTGCGTTCTTATGAAAAAGCGAGCGTGAGTAACTGAATGTCGTCGCCGAGGCACAGTTGGGTTCACCGGAGGGCGCACCGAGGACGCAGAGAGAACACCTGATACTCTCTGCGGTCTTCGCGCTCTTCGCGGTGAATGCGCTTTGTAAAGGCGCGAAGGCAAAACTTGCGAATCTCCGCGCATTCCCCGTCTCGGCGGGAACAGTCCTCATCCGGCGCACAGGTCGGCGATTTGCGGCAGGGCGACGGCTACGTCGTCGTGGATGACCACGTCGGCCAGCGGGTCGGCGGGCGTGGGCTGAAGGTTCACGACGATGAGGCGCGCGCCGTGCTGCCTGGCGACGAATGGCAGGTCGGCCGCGGGGTAAACCTCCAGCGAGCTGCCCGCGATGAGCATGACGTCGCAGGATCGCGCCTCGGCGTCGGCTTCCATGAACACGTCCACCGGCAGCATTTCGCCGAATAGCACCACATCGGGCTTGATGGCGCCTCCGCACTCGCAGGTGGGAAGCCAGTCTTCCTCCAGGAAGCGGCGCACCAGCGGGGCAGCATCCACCGTGCGCCCGCAACGGATGCAGGTCGCCGTCCGCAGGTGGCCGTGAAGTTCCAGGACGCGCCGCGAGCCGGCTTTGGTGTGCAGGTCGTCAATGTTCTGGGTGATGACGGCTTTCAGGATGCCCTGGGCCTCCAATCGCGCCAGGGCGTAGTGAGCGGGGTTGGGCTTGGCCTCTGCGGTCTGGCGCGCCAGCGGGCGAATCCAGTCGTAGAAGAGGCGCGGGTTGGCGCGAAAGGACTGGATGGATGCCACCACCATGGGGTCATACTTCTCCCACAGGCCGCTTTCGGGGCTGCGGAAGTCGGGGATGCCCGACGGGGTGCTGTGGCCCGCGCCGGTCAGCGCGACGGCGTGCTTTGCGGCGCGCAGGATGTCGGCGGCCTTGCGGATGACGGTGCTCACGGTTCCACCTCCGTGCGATTCCAGCCGCGCTTCCGAATCAGGGCGCGGAATTCGGCCTCGCCTACGGCGGCCAGGGTATGCGCCAGCCGCGTGGGTTCGGGCAGGCGGTAGCGCGGGGCGCAGTCCAGGACGAGGCGGAGCGCGCAGTCCAGGTCGGTGCGATGGCCAGGTGAGACGTACACGGGCTTGACGCCCTGGCGCGTCCGGAGCGCCGCGCCGATGGTCTCGCCGTGGTCGTCCAGCGGTTGCCACGCGCCGCGCTCATCGCCCACGGGGGCGTGAGCGCCCCACAGGCGCGATTTGGCGCAGCCAACGGTGGGATGATCCAGCAGGATGCCCAGGTGCGTCGCGATGCCCATGCGGCGCGGGTGGGCGATGCCCTGGCCGTCGCAGATGAGCACGTCGGGCAGGGCGTCCAGGTTACGCAGCGCCTCCAGCGCCACGGGAATCTCGCGGTACGCCAGAAGGCCGGGGATGTAGGGGAACGAGATCGGCGCGCGCGCCAGGCTCCACGCCAGGACGCGGAGCGCAGGGTAGGACAGGACGACGACGGTGGCGCAGGCGACTCCGTTGCGGATTCCCACATCCATACCGCCGACTGTCGCCGGCGGGCGCGGGAGCGGGCACAGAATGGCTTTGCTCGCCAGTCGCCGCTGTTCCTCCGCGGCCTGCTGCGGCGTGTAAAGCGAGAAGTCCACGGCGGGTATCTGCACGGCGAACCCTCCGCGGATACTGTACCACAAACGTGGGGTGGGTGCAAGTCGCGGTTAGGTGGTAGTGTATGCAATTCAGTGGAAGTTGGTCAGACCGATGAGCGGCAGCATGAAATGCATAGAGCGTAGGGCGGGTTTCCATACCTGCCCTACGCCTTCGGGCGGCTATGGAAAGCCGCCCTACGTGTCTACCCTTCACGCCTTGCCCTCTCTCCGTACCGGATGAAGGCCGCTCAATGCACGGCCATTCTCGCGCCAAAATCCCAATGTGTCTTGGGCGAGTCGCCTTGACAAATCCGCGAAACGGGTGTAATGTATAAACGCTTCTTTATGAATCTTTCCCTGCAGGTGCGAAGTGCTCCAGTCGGATTGTCATGCGTTAGCCGAATACTTCCGGGCCCTGGCCGATGGGCTGCGCCTGCGAATGTTGATGCTGCTCGCCGACAGGGGCGAGTTGAACGTGTCGGGCCTGGCCAGGATGCTGCGGGTGAGCCAGCCTTTGGTGTCGTGGCACCTGCGGCTGCTGACGCGGGCCGGGCTGGTGCAGGTTCGCAAGGTCGGGCGTGACGTGTACTGTTCGCTCAGCCCCGACGCGCTCCGCCTGCATATCGCGAATGTGTCTCATGTCCTGTCGCCCAACAACGATACTCACGACGAAACCAGGGGTTAGGACTTCGTGAAGCCGACCATGTGGACGTACTATCTGTACAGGGTGGCGGGGTTCCTGGTGCCGCTGGTGCCCATCCGCGTGGGGCATTGGCTCGTGGACCGCATCGCCGACGTGGTGGCGTATCTCCGCCCCAGGGAGCGGGCCATCGTACGGGGCAACATTCGGCAGGTCATGGGCGGCGACCCGGACGAGAAGGAACTGGATCGGATGGCTCGCATGACCTATCGGTGCAGCCTGAAGAACTACTTTGACCTGTTCTGGATGGCGGCGCGGCCCGTGGAGCAGGTGCGCGAACGGGTGGCCACCGAGGATTGGGAACACCTGGAAGAGGCGTTTGCCATGGGGCGCGGGGTGATCATCGTCTCGCTCCACTACGGCAACCCCGAACTGGCCGTCCAGATGGTGCCGCTGGCCGGCAAGCCGTGTTACGCTCCGGCCGAGCATGTGCAGCCGGAGGCGCTGTTCCAGTACCTGTGCCGGCTGCGCTCGGCGAAGGGACTGCACCTCCTGCCGGTGGATGGCCCGCTGACGGAAATCATGCGGGCGCTGCGGCGCGGCGAGGGGGTGGGCCTGGCGCTGGACCGCGATGCGACAGACAGCGGGCGTGTGGTGGAGTTCTTCGGCAGGCCCGCGCGCCTGCCCGACGGGTTTGCGTTGCTGGCCCTGCGGACGGGAGCGCCGGTGCTTCCCGTTCTCGTGTGGCGGCTGCCCGGCGCGCGATATGTGTTGCGCGCGTATCCGCCGATGGTCTTCCCCGTGGTGAAGCAGCCCGACGACGCGACGGTGCAACAGACCATGCGCCAGGTGCTATCGGTGGTGGAGCGCGAGATGCGGAGAGACCCTTCCCAGTGGGTGGTGTTCAGAAAGATATGGAACGACTGACGATTGCCATGGTGGCGCCGTATGAGTATCCCTACCCGGGCGGCGTAACGGAGCACATCCGCCATCTGAGCGCGACGCTGCGTAAGAAGGGCCACGAGGTGCACATCGTGGCCCCATGCCCGGAAGACGCCGAACTGCCCGAGCACGTTATCGCGGCTACCAAGCACATCGTCTCGTTCCCGTTTGCCGGCTCTCAGGCGCGCATCTCGCTGTCGCCCAGGGTGTACAACCGCGCCAAGGATATTCTGGAGAGCCATCGGTTTGATGTGGTTCACCTGCAGGAACCCCTCACGCCGACGCTTCCGTGGGCCATGCTGTACCATTCCACTGCCGTCAATGTGGGGACATTCCACGCCTATCGGGAAACCAGTTTCACCTATTCGGCGTGGAAAGTGATCCTGGAGCGGCTCATGGAGCGCCTGGACGGGCGGATTGCGGTGTCCGAGGCGGCGCGGGACTACGTGGCGTCGTACTTTCCGGGCGAGTACCGCGTGATTCCCAACGGTATTGACGTGGAGGCCTTCTCGGATCCGAACGTGGAGCCGATTGAGCGGTTCAATGATGGCAAGCCGAACATCCTGTTCCTGGGCCGCCTGGAGAAGCGCAAGGGCTTTCGCTATCTTCTCAGGGCCTTTGAAATCCTGAAGGCACGCGTGCCCGATGCCAGGCTCATTGTGGCAGGGGCGTTTGACAAGCAGAGCAAGGATCCGTATGTCCGCTATGTGCGCGAGCGGGGCATTCGGGATGTGCGCTTCGTGGGATATGTGCCTTCGGGTGCGCTGCCCCGCTACTACCGGACGTGCACGGTGTACTGCGCGCCGTCCACCGGCTCGGAGAGTTTCGGCATCGTGCTGCTGGAGGCGATGGCGTCGGGGCGGCCCGTGGTTGCGAGCGACATCCCGGGGTATCGCTCGGTGTTGCAGAACGGCGTGCAAGGGCTTCTTGTGCCGCCGGAGGACGAGGAGGCGCTGGCTGCCGCGTTGGAGCGGATTCTCCTGAATCCGGAGATGGCCCGCGCGATGGGGGAGGCGGGGCTTCGGCGCGCCCGCGAGTTCAGTTGGGACACGGTGGCGGATCGGGTGCTGGAGTACTACGAGGAATTGCTAGACAAACGGCGCAGAAGGGGAGGCTGAACGAGTCTTTATGATTGGCGAACGCTTGCGGAAATGGACGTACGGGATTGTGAATCCGGTGGCCCAGGCCATTGCGCGGACAGGCATATCGCCCAACGCGCTGACGCTGACGGGCTTTGTGATGCACATAGGGATCGCCTACGTGCTGGCGCAGGGTTGGTTCTTCTGGGGCGCATTGCTCATCGTGTTCGCGGGCATTTTTGACGCCCTGGATGGCGCGGTCGCCAGGGCCGCGAACCGCGTGAGCCGCTTCGGGGCTTTCCTGGATTCCAACCTGGACCGGTTCTCCGAGGCGCTGATGTACTTCGGGCTGCTGCTGTACTACATTCGGTACGGCACGACGCTGCACACGATCCTTATTTATGCGGCTATCATCGGATCGCTCATGGTCAGTTATGCGCGGGCGCGGGCCGAGGGGATCGGCGTGGAATGCAAGGAAGGCATGCTGACGCGGTTTGAGCGCATTGCCATCCTCGTATTGGCACTCCTGCTGGACGTGGTGCCTGTGGCGCTGTGGGTTCTGGCCATCCTGACGAACGTAACGGCCTTCCAGCGCATGTATTATGTCTGGCGCAAGACAGAGGAAAAGCGCGACTAGCCTCGCCGGATTTGGGCGCCTGGACGGGGGCGCTCAATATCGGCGCAGCGCCATGGGCAGGTAGCGCACGAATGGCGCGTGGGCGGTAACGGCGCGCATCCCCGTGTTGTTGGCCTCGTTGGACTCGGCCACGGCGTTGGCGCTGTCCACGACGACGTAGATTCCCCGAACCTGCCCGGCAGCGCATGGCCCTGTCGTCCACGACGCCTCTACGGACACCGGCGCGGCGTCGTAGCGCGCGGCCACGCCCGCGACGGGCACCTGCGCCTTGAGCACGCCGCCGCTCTGCGGGTTGCCTTCGTAGAAGGCGACGACGAACGGCCCTGTGGCCTGCGTGCCCAGGTTGACGATCTCGGCCCGCGCGGTGAGGGTGAGCGCCGAGGATCGCAGCACGTTGGGCGTGAGCGTTACGGCGCGCACGGCCAAGTCGGCGAAGGGGGCTTGCAGCGGAGCCGTGTACTCCGCCAGGTGCTGGCCGAAGGTGCTCATCTGGGCGGGATTGTCATGGGCGAAGAGGCCGCCGTTGAAGTTGAACGGTGCGTCGTTGAGGCTGTACCACAGCCACCGCTGCACCAGGCGGTTGCCGTCGGCGGGATAGCCGATACTGGTGTCAACCGCCGTGCGGAGGTAATCAAAGGTCTCGGTCATGAATCGCTTGACCAACAGATTCCCTTCCTCAACAGTCGGGGCCAGGTAGTCCGAGGGCATCAGCACCCCGTACTCGGAGATGATGAGCGGCTTGTTGCGCTCGCCGCGGGCGTTCATCCACTGGCGGAACTCGCGCACCAGTTGGCGGAAGATGGCGGGGTCGGCGTTGTCCTCAATCTCGTACAGCCGCCCCTGGGTTACGCCTGTCAGGCCCACGGGGACGCCAGCGCCCCAGCAGTCGGGACACCCCGGCCACGGGCCCTTTTCGCGCAGGATTTGCACGTGGATGTTCCACACGTCCACCGGCATCTTCTGGCCGTACAGCGCCTGATACTGCGCCATCACCTGGTCCAGCCACTGGAGCCGCAGCGGGGTCGGCTCAATGACGCCGCCGATGGCGACCTGGGCCGTGTGGTCGCGGGCCTTGATGAAGCGGTAGAGCGTGCCGTAGATGAGCGCGTATTCGGCGGGCGTGCGGTTGCCCTGCCAAACGCCTTCCGGCTCGTTGCCGATGATCCAGAGCGCGCCCGGGTTGGCGGCGATGGCCTGGGCCAGGCGGTTCCAGTCCGGCGGGTACTTGTCGTGGTGCACCGAGACGACGTGGACGTAGTCCAGGTTGGCGGGGTGCGGCGGATTGACGCTGTAGGACCAGTCGGAGTACCAGCCGATGTGAAGCCGCGCCACGTCGTAGTCAGTGATGCGCCCGTACACAGGGTTGACGCCGACGCCAAAGCGGTCGGCCTCGGAGCCGTAGAGCGCCTGCGCCCCGGCCGGTTCGGGGAGGCTCTGCGCTTTGGCCTGTGAGCGGGCCGGGCTTTCCGCGCCGCGCCAGATGAGGGGCAGGATGAGCCGATAGGGCGGTCGCGGCGTAACGGTGGGCGTTGCCGTCGGTGTGGGTGTGGCGGTTGGGGTGTCGGTGGCGGTTGGCGCGGGCGTCGGCGTGAGCGTGGGCGTGGCCGTCGGCGTTTCCGTCGGCGTGGCGGTTGGGGTATCGGTGGCGGTCGGCGTGGCCGTCGGCGTCTCGGTGGGGACCGGCCCCACATCCACCAGGGTCAGGCCGGCAGGACCGTCGGCCACGTAGGCCAGGTCGTCTTCCACGTCAATGCCCCAGGCCTGGCCGGGGGTGTCGGCTTCGCCCAGGAGGACCGGGCTGGCGGGGTCGGTTACGTCCAACACGACGATGCCCCCGTCGTAGGCGGCCAGGTAGGCGCGATTACCGGCAACGCGGACGCCCAGCACGGGCGTGCTCGGGCGGTAGGAGCCAACCACGCGGAGCGCGTTGGGGGTGGAGACATCCACGATTTGCAGGCCGCCTTCCTTGGAGGGGATTTCGCCGCTCCCGCCGCACGCCACATACGCCAGATTGCCCACCTTCTGCACGGCGTAGGGGTAGCCTGGAAGCGGGATGCTGCCTTCGTAGCGCGGCGAGTACGGGTTCCTGACATTGATGACGAAGAGGCCCTGTCGCGCGGCCACGTAAGCATAGGAGCCATCCGTGTCCACCGCCTCGGTGAAGAAGTTGCTCATGTTGAACGTTTTGATGAGCGTGGGGCTGCGCGGATTGGTGATGTTGACGATTTGCAGGCCGCTGTACTCGTCGGCGATGTAGGCGGTGTTGCCGTAGGCGGCCACGCCCTTGGCCGACCCGCTGGTGATGAATCGGGTTACGAAGGCGGCGCTGTCGGGGTTGGTGATGTCGTAGATGCGCATGCCGCCCGTGCGCTCACCGGTGAGCGCCAGATTCCCCAGCAGGAAGACGCTGTGGGCGATACCGCCGGCGGTGGTGTTGGGGGCCTTCGGCAGCAGGACGGGCGACGTGGGAATGCGCGCATCCACGACGCGCATGTTGCCGAGGGGCCCGTTGGCGATGAAGGCGTAGCCGCCCCTGGCGCGCACGTTGTAGGCGAATCCTTCGGTGCTCGTCGTGGACAGGACGCGCATCTTCAGCGGCCAGGCGTATTCGGGCGTGGCGGTGGGCGTGGCTGGCGTGGGGGCATTGTCGGGCAGCGCGTAGGACACGACCAGTTGGGGCCGCTTGTCGGGTTCGCCCTCGCGCGACGCGAACTGGTATTCCACCGATGAGCCGCCGCTCGGCTTGACCAGGACGCCCGCGTTCTTGTCGGGGTTGTTCACCCAGTATTGGGCCAGCGTCTTGCCGTTCATGGTGTACCAGCGGTCCACGCTTTGCACCCAGCAGCGGACGGTCGCCAGCGTCCCCTCGCGGTCGTGGGGCACGCCGTTGGCTCCGGGGACGGCCCACAGCGTGTCGGCGGTGGCGCGGTCCCAGGTGGCCTGTCGCTCGTCCCACGGGCGGTTGAGGCGGTACAGGTCCAGGCACAGCCAGGCCGTATTGCTTTGGCCCAGGCTGTAGAGCCGAAGTTCCGCCGTGATGACGGTGGCATAGGTCGGGATGGACGATAGGTCAAAGCGGATGGGCGCGGCCTTGACGCTGGGCAGGTCCCGCTTGGTGCGCACGCGCAGGGTGTGGTCATCGCCGAAGTTGTCGTACCACTGCTCGGAACTAATGGTTGTGTCGGCGACGGGGTAGAAGGTGCGCGTGTGCAGTGTGGGCAGGGGCGTCGGCGTTGGCGTGATGTTGGGCGCGGGCAAGACGGCTGTGGAATCGTCCGGTTTCGCCGCCAGCAGCGACACGCCAATGGCAGCCCTGGTAACCAGGTACTCGTACACTTCCTGGGCGGGGGCGACCCAGACCTCGTCGGTGCCGCCCGCGCCATAATGGTAGTAGAGATAGTCCGTGCCGATTTCCACGGCGTTGCAGATGGGGTTCTCGCCTGCCTCGTCATGCACATGGTGCGTGAGCCACAGGGGTGTGCCGCCCTTCTCAAGGGCACGTTGATGGGCGTCGTCGTAGTGCGATTCCTCAATGCGGTCGCGGCCGGTGGTCCAGAAATAGTCCGGCGTGAGGAACATCGGCGGATTCACCAGGTTGATACGCCAGCCCAGGTGTTGCACCAGGTACAGGCCCAGAGTGGCGCGGTTGGCCTGAATGACCGGCGCGAACTCACGCTCGGTGAACGGCGACGTGAAAATCCGCGGCTGGAATCCGCCCAGGGTGTCGCTGATGATGCGGTTGTTCAGTTGCACGTCGGCCACAAGAGCCGCCTCGTTAGGATAGTCGGCGAAGCGTTTGTGGCTGTAGGTGTGGTTGGTTACGCCCCAACCCGCGGCGAAGAGCGCCTGCAATTCCTCGGGGTTGAGGTAGCGCACTCCGTTCACCGTCTTGCCCAGGTTGGTCCCGATGACGGCTACGGAGCCGCGATAGTTGTAGCGCCCAAGGATGGCGAGGAGGTGCGTGTAGGCCGAGGCGTAGCCGTCGTCGGCGGTGATGCTGTAGGCCCACAGTTTGTTGTGCATGAGCGGGGCCGTGGAGACCGCGCCGAAATCCGCAGGCACGCTCCCGGCCGAGAGGCGCAGGGTGAGGGTAGGGGCGTCGGTTGTCGCGAGGACGATGCCCGCGATGGGGTCGTAGATGGTCGGGATTGGGCCGCGGGCCGTCTCTGCCGACAGGCCGGAGACCTCGCTTCCGACGCGGATGCGCAGGGTGATGGCGCGATGGGTTACCCAGTCGGGCACACGGCTGTAGTCCAGTTGGTACGACAGGCGCCAGGTGCTGCCCTCTGCCGCCGTGGACGCCGCGAGAGATGCGCCGACGACAAGGGCGAGTAGGCCCATGGCCGCTGCGGCGATGGCAGCGGATAGCCAGTGATGGGTTTGCCTGGGTAGATGCGCGCTCAAAGTCCGTGTTCTCCTTCGCAAATGGCCTCCGATTCTTCCTGTGGCAACGGTGGGTCGCTCATCATTGACCGCGGGCCACGTGTGGCAGCCACAACCGCGCCCTGGGCGTGTTCCCCGGTGTCGGCGTCGGAGTGGGCGTCGCCGTCGCCGTGGCGGTCGGTGTGGGCGTGGCGGTGGGCGCGACGGTGGCCGTTGGCGTGGGGGTTGGGGACGATCCGCCCGCCGGATAGTCCGCAAAGTTGATGACGAAAACCCAGTTGGGGATCACGGTGATGCGGAACGTGTTGGCCGTGGACGTGTACCCGGGCGGGTCGGTCTCGGTTACGTAGTAGGTGCCCGGGTCCAGGTACGGGAACGAGTAGCGCCCGCTGGACTGGGTCAGGCGGGTGGCCATCTGCACGCCGGCGTCGGTGCGCAGGGTGATGAGCGCGCCGGCCAACGGCGGCTCGCCCCACTGATACAAGCCGTCGGCGTTCAGGTCGTGGAACACGATGCCCTCAATCCCGCCCCAGGGCGGCGTGGCCGTTGGGGTTGGGGTTGCCGTGGGTGTGGCCGACGGCGTGGGGGTGTGTTCCGGCGTCGGCGTGCGCGTCGGCGTGGAGGTGGGCGTTGCCGTGGGCGTGGGCGTCGGCGTCGTGAGCGTGTAGCGGATCACCAGTTTGGGATGCCACGCCTGGGTGGGGTGCTGGGCGGCCGCGATGGTGTACTCGGTGCTGGTGGAGCCTGCGCTGCGCAGGATGAAGCCGTGATTCTGCGAGGGCTCGGCGAGCCAGTCGCGCACCAGCGACGTTACGTCCCACGAGTACCAGTACGCCACAGCGCCGTGCACGGTCTGCGTGTACACGGCCGTGTCGGCGCGGTCGGTGCCCACGCCGCCACACCCTGGGACACTCCACGGGTCGTTGGCCCGCGCCAGAATCCACGTGGCTTCGTTCTCGGCCCAGGGCCGCAGGAGTTTGTAGATGCCCACCTGCAGGACGTGGGGCGTGCCTTCGGTTACGTACAGGTCCAGGTGGGCGCTGGTTACATTGGCCCCCGCGGGGACGGGCGAGAGGTCAAACTTCAGGAGCGGCTGGCGCACGTCGCCCGTGCGGACCTTCATGGTCCACTCCTGGCCGTAGTTGTTGGGTTCATTCCAGCCGGAGATGTAGGTGTCCCACGTCTGGGTGTAGCCGTCCTTGCCGTGCTGCAGGACGATTTCGGATTCGCCCGGCGGGAGGGGTGGCGTGGGCGTGTAGGTGGGCTTGGCCGTGGCGACCGGCGTGGGCGTGGCGGCCTGAATCGTGAGCGTCCCGCTCCCCAGGTTCACGGGCGTGTAGTCGCCACCAGGACCGGTAACCTTGGTTACGTTGTACGGCGAGAAGGTCAGGGCCGTCGTGCCGGGGGTCGCGGCCTTGGGCCGGAAGCGGATGGTGGCCAGCAGGAAACTGGACGTGGGGCCGGTGCCCACCAGTTTGCCCGCGCTGTAGCGGACGTAGTTGCTGGCGATCACCTGGCCCAGGAAGTCGGGCAGGGCCGTCCCGCCGGTGATCTGCACGGCTTCCAGATAGGTGGCGTCAAAGTTCAGTTGGAACTGCGCCCCGACGACCTCTTGCCCGTTGGGGTCCACCCACACCTGCCAGTCAAAGTTCTGATTCACGTATTCGGTGCGCGACGACGGCGACAGGCGCACGGTTACGGCGGCCATGACGTGGGGCGACTCCGCTTGTCGCTGGGGCTGGATGCTCTCCACGTTGACGTCGCCGCCCGACTGCCAGAAACTGGCCCTGAGCAGCGCGAAGTCGGTAACGTCCACGATGCCGTCTTCGTTGAAGTCCGAGAGGTTGTCGTAGCCCGGGTCGCCGCGGGACTTGAAGAATGACGCCTTGAGTCGGGCGAAGTCCGTTACGTCCACGATGTTGTCCTGCGTGGCGTCGCCTTCCTTCAGCGTCCCCAGGTCCACGGTGTTGATGCCCGAAGCCAGGACTACGTTGCTGACGCGATTCCACAGGGTGTGCCAGTTGCGCACGGCCACGTCGTAGGTGCCCGGCTGCAGGTTCTCCATCAGGAAGTTGCCGCTCTCGTCGGTGTCCAGGTGGGCCTGGTAGGCCGGGATGGGGTCGCCTGGCCTGTGCACCGTAACGTGCACGGGCACGGCCCAGCGCGGGTCGGGCGGCGTGGGCCTCCCCTGCAAGGCCACATGGCCCAGGATGTGGGCGTCGCCGGTGGGCATGGGGGTGCGGGTGGGCGTGAGCGTGCGGGTGGGCGTGGGCGTGTAGGCCGACGTGGGGGTGGGCGTCGGCGTGGGAGTGTAGCACGGGTTGGGGATTTCAGGCGCAAGGGTCGCGTTGTCCGAGACGACGATGGCGTCCACGCGCGCGCCGATTTCCTTTTGCCGCACCATGACGCGGTGCCAGCCGGCGGTGAGGTTGAACCGCACGGGGTTGGAGCCGCCCAGCCGTTCCCACTGCCATGCGCCGGGAGTGAACTCCATGCTGTATTCCAGCCCCTCGTCCACCGAGACCCAGAACGAGTTGCTGTTGGTGTTGGGGCCGTACACTCGCAGCCAGACGTAGTAGCCCGAAGCCGTCGGCACGTTGACCGACACCCGCACGTTGCCGCCGGCGCTGCTGGGGGGCGTGTCCACGTAGGCGCAGTTGGACGCGGCGGTCTGGCCGGATACGATGCGCATGTCGCCCGACAGGGAGCCGCCCTCGGCCTCACGGTAGATGGTCTTGGGGCCGGGGGTGCCTGCCGGCGTGGGCGTGGCCCGCCACGGGTCTGACGTGAAATTGCGGTAGTTGATGCCGTAGCGGGTGATGACGCCCGGATACTGCACGACGGTGTAGTCAAACAGCGAGCCGTTCCACTTCCACGGCGGCGAGTTGAGGCTGAACCAGAGCCACCGCTGCACCAGGCGATTGCCGTCGGCGGGGTAGCCGATGTCCGGGTCGGTGGCATAGAGCAGATAGCGGAACGTGGCGCTCATGAAGTCGTTGACGCGGTCCACGGTGAAGCCGCGGTCTTCGGTGAACAGCACGCCGTACTCCGAGATGATGAGCGGCTTGTTGCGCTGGCCGTGGTCGCGCATCCACGTCCGCATGTTGCGCACGTGCTGGATGAACAGGGACAGGCTATCGTTCTGCTCGGCCTCATAGAGGGCGCCGACGGTGCCGGGCGGGAATCCGGGCGGGATGCCCGCGCCCCAGTCGCCTTCTTTCTCGCGCGCGATCTGGTTGTGCATGTTCCACACGTCCACGGGCATGTCGGTGCCGTAGTATTCCCTGTACTTGTTCCACACCATGTCCAGGTACTGCAGGCGCAGGGGCGTGCCTTCCACGATAGCGCCGTTGGCCACCAGGGCCGTGGCGTCGCGGCTCTTGATGAAGGTGTAGAACTCATGGTAGAGGACGGCGTATTCGTCGGGGTAGCGGTTGTTGCAGTCGGGCCACTTGCAGTCGGGTTCGTTGCCGATGAGCCAGACGGACCCGGGGTTGGCGGCGATGGCCGCTTCCAGGTTCGCCCAGCCGGTGTAGGTAACGACCTTGGTCGGGGTGTACACCTGCACCACGTCCGAGCGGATGTTGATGAGTTGGAAGTACTCCAGCCCGCCGGGCCGCGGTGGCGATGCGCGGTAACTCCAGTCCGAATACCACCCTGCGCCCAGTTGGGTTACGTCGTAGTCGCTAATCTGGCCGATGCTGGTGTCAATGCCGAAGCCGAAGCGGAAGCGCGGGTTGGGCGTGGGTGTGAAGGTCGGCGTGGGCGTGCGGGTGGCGGTGTGGGTCTTGGTGGGCGTGGCCGAGCCTCGCGTGTTCGTGGGCGTGGGCGACACCGTGTTGGTGGGCGTGCGGGTATGGGTCGGCGTCGGGGTTGGCGTGGGCGAGGCGAGTTGGATCACCACCACTCCCGCCGATTCGGCGGCGGCGTACACGTAGCCGTCCTTGTGGAAGATGCCCCAGACGTTGCCGGGCGTGCTCACGGAGGCCACCAGCACGGGCGCGGCGGGATTGGTTACGTCATAGACTTTCACCCCCGCCGGGCCGTCGCCGACATACACGTAGTTCCCTTCGGCGTACACGGCCTGGGCTGCGCCGTCGGTGTCCACCGTGGTTACGTGCACCGGGGCGCTGCGATTGGCGATGTTGACGACGCGCAAGCCGGCGGCGTCGCCCGCCAGGTAGGCGTAGTCTCCGTTGACCCACACATCCCACTGGTAGCCCACCGGGTCAAAGGCCAGCGTGGACAGCACCTGCGGATTGGTGGGGTTGGAGACGTTGACGATACGAAGCCCGCAGGAGCCGCCCGCGACGTAGGCGTAGGTCCCGTCGGACCAGACCCGCTCGGCGAAGTCGCAACCCCCTGATGCCGTGCCCACGATGGTGTAGGGGGCGGTGGCCCGCACGACGTGCATGCCTTCCCATTCGTCGGCGATGTAGGCGTAGGAGCCCACCGCATCCACGCCCTTCACGAAGGCATTGGTTTTCATGATCTCCAGTTGGTAGGGGCTGGCGGGGTTTGTGATGTCGTAGATGTGGAGCCAGCCGTACTTCTCGGCCATGAAGAGTTTGTTGCCCAGCAGGGCCACGTCGTGAGCTTCGCCGGAGCCTTCGCCCGCGCGCCCCGCGAAGGTGGGGCTGATGGGGTTGGAAACATTCAGCACGGTGAGGTGCGCCAACCCGTCGGCCACGTAGGCGTAGTTGCCCGCCACTTCCACGTCGTAGGCTTTGTCCAGCACGGGGACGGTGGCGACGACCGTTGCCGCCACGGAGAGGTCCGCGCGGACCGGCGCGCCGCCCTGGGAGGCCAGGGCCCTGGCGCTGGAGATGACCGGCGTGCGGCGCGCGTCGGGCAGGTTGATGTCGGCAACACGGGCATCCCGTGCGGCGAGGTTGGGGGCGATGCGTGCGCCGGTCGCGTTGCGCATGATGAAGGGAAGATAGCGGTGGCTTTGCCGCAGCAGCGCGTTGGCGAAGTTCACGAGGTAGGTCTCGTCGGCGGTTACCGCGCCGAACCAGGGCGCGGATATGCCTTGCCAGCCCGCGGGAGCCGTGGTCTGTACCACCTGGTACACGCCCGGATACAGCGCCAGGAACTCGTAGTACCCATCTGCGCGCGAAATCGCCGCGCTCAACTCCGTTCCCTGCGCGTTGCGGAGGGAGATGCGCACCCCACCCAACGGCGGCTCGTAAGGCTCGCGCCGGTCGTTGTAGTTCACGTCCCAGAACGCGAAGCCGAGAATCTGCCCGCGCCCAGGCATGGGGGTAGGAATCGGCGTCGGCGTATTCGTAGGCGTGGGCGTGGCCGTGGGCGTGTTGGTGATGGTGGGCGTGGGGGTGCGGGTTGGCGTGGGCGTCGGCGTGCGCGTCCGCGTTGGCGTGGGCGTGGACGTGGTCGGGCTGGCGGTAACGATGACGTTGCCGTTGCGCACGATGGCGGGGTAGGAGAAGTACGGGGCGAGGCATGTGAAGCCCGGCCCGCTGACGCCGACGCTGGTGAATGTGAGCGCAGTGCCAGATGTAGCCGCCTTGCCCTTGAAGCGGACGGTGGCGATCTTGATGGGCGACTTGTTTTCGTTGTTGCAGGGCGTGGTGTCTTCGGCGTTGTACTGGATCAGTCCCGTGCCATTGTTGGCGGAGTTCAGGTTGACTTTGTTCAAGATTGCCGTGTTGGTCGTGATCTGGCTGGTTGGATTGCCCGCGGCGTCCACGACCATGAGGTACCTGGGGTCAAAGGTCAACGTGAAGGTGATCTGTTGCGTATAGGCGTCCGGCCCCGCCGGCTCCACCCAGAACTCCAGGGTGAGCACCGACCCCACCTGCACGGCCCATTCGTAGGGAGGGCCGTTGAACCGCACTTGCGCGGGGATAGTCTGGCTGACGGGCGCGGAGGGCGGGCTGGCCCAGGTATTCTGCACGCGCGATAGCAACGCGATGGCAACGACTGCGATGGCAACGCACAGGGCTTTGAGGAGCAGGCGGCGGTCTTTGCCGGCCGTGGACGGTGGCTGAATGGTCATCCCGGTTCTCCTGGCTTCAGGGTCATGATGATTGTATCTGTGAAGGCGCCCTTTGGCAAACGGGCAACCCCGAGAGTGTGCAGTGCGCACCGTGGATTAGAACGCAGGATCGCACGGACGGATGCGGGTTGCGGGAACGCGGGGCGCGCGGGCGGCCTGCCCCCACGTGTTTGGGCGGGCGCGGCTACAGGTGGGCCTGGGCCATGCGCCCCCCCTCGGCCAGCAGGGCCTGCACCATCTCGGCGGTGGGGGCTTCGGCGTAGATGCGCAGCACGGGCTCCGTGCCCGATGGGCGGATGAGCAGCCACGAGTCGTCCTGCAGGCGGTACTTGATGCCGT
>DAOTVT010000189.1:0-3100 GCA_034436295.1 Anaerolineae bacterium
TGGCGGTTGTACAAGGCGGGGGTTTTCTTTGTGTCTCTGCGCCTTTGTGTGAGGAAAATATCCCACACAAAGACACAGAGGCACAAAGGGGTTTTTCTTTGTGTCTCTGCGCCTCTGTGTGAGGAAAACTATTCCACACAAAGACACAAAGGCACAAGGGGGTTTTTCTTTGTGTCTTTGTGCCTCTGTGTGAGGAAAACTATTCCGCACAAAGGCACAAAGGGTTTTCTTTGAGTCTTTATCCCTTTGTGTCTTTGTGCCTCTGTGTGAGAAAAACTATTCCACACAAAGACACAGAGGCACAAGGGGTTTTTCCTTTGTGTCTTTTGCGCCTCTGTGTGGGCCGTTCCCCCGCCATCAGGGGCGGCGCGGGTGGGGTGGAATCTCCTTGCGGTGCCGCAAGCGCCACAGCACGCCCACGGGATACCCCACCATCTTGGCCCAGTCGCCGGTAACGCGGATGACGGGCACCCACAGGATGGCCCTAGCCCTGTCGGCGGGGGAGAGTCCCGCCAGGCGCGGGAGAAGCCGCCGGTATGGCGTGCGCAGCATGGCCGCCGCCCCCAGCAGGTACAGCAGCCAGACGGCAGGATGAAGCACCAGCCCCGCCACCAGGATCAGCGGCACGGCGACGAAATAGGTCCCGTAGCGGGCTGCCTGGCGCTCCCGCCACAGGTCGGCCTTGCCATCGCCACGAGCGTACCGGTAGTACTGCCGCGCGAAGGCGCGCAGGTTCGGCCTGGGGCGAAAGTGGGCGATGGCCCTGGGCGCGAAGGCGAAGGCCCCGTAGCGCCGGCGGAGCGCAAAGTCAAAGATCAAGTCCTCGCAGTAGTCCAGCCATTCGGGATAGCCGCCCACCTCTTCCCACGCGCGCTTGAGGAACGCCACCGAGCGGCTGGACGGCAGGAATCGGTCCGGGCGGATGTCCCTCAGGTCGGGGAGCGTCGTGGCCCCGAGCGCGAGTTCAAAGACTGTCCGCGGATCTGACGCGAAGAACCCCGCGCTGACAGGCGCCTCGCCGCGCTCTATGGGCGCGACAATCTCGGCGAGCCACTCGGGAACCAGCCGCGTGCCCGCGTCGGTGGAAGCGATGATCTCGCCGGTGGCGTTGCGGATGGCATAGTTGCGCCCCTGCGAGATGTTGGCCCCCGGCTGAAACAGCAACTTGAGCGGCAGCCGCTCCAGATAGCGGCCGAGGATGTCCAGCGTGCCGTCGGTGGAGCCGCCGTCCACGATGACGATCTCATCCGGCGGGCGCGTCTGGGCCGCGAGGGAATCCAGCAGCGCGCCGATGCTTTCGCGTTCGTTCAAGACCGTAGCGATCACCGACACTTTCATCTCATCGCACCACCTTGAGCGTGCACAGGAACACCGCCTCGCTCCACTTGCCGTCGGGGAGAGCGCGCGCCGACAGGTACAGGTCGTAGCGCCCCGCCGGCAGATCCGCAGGGATTCCCAGAAAGCGGTCGTCGCGCACCACCTCGCCCTGGGCCCAGAGCGACGTGGGGTAGCGGCCCTCGGCGGGCTGGCCCGTGCTGGACAGCGCCGCGCCTCGGTCGCCGATGGTCATCTCGTAGTCCGCGCCAGGGGCGGTGGCCGCCCGCCAGAACAGCGTGAGGTGCACCACGTCGCCCGGGCGAAGGTCTACCCGCTGACCCTCAAAGCCCAACTTGTGCACATCCACGCCGCCCAGTTCCAGCGGGCCGAAGCGGGCCGAGAGGCGCTTCTGCACGGGGATGGCCGACAACGGCGGCTGGCGCGGCGCCCTGGACACGCGAATCGGGTCCAGCAGCAGATGATCGCCGATGTCCGCGCCGGCCAACGTGATAGGCAGGCGCGCCCCGTCGGTCATCCGATACATCCCGATTTCCAGCCGGTATTCGCCGGGAGGAGTGCCGGGCGGCACGGGCACGCCGTAGTTGTCGGCGATTTGGTCGCCGGGCTTCCACGTCGTCGTCATGGCGGCCCCGCCCACGGGCTCGGCGTCGCGCTGGCCCACCACGTGGCCGCCCGCGTCCAGCAGGTGCACGAAGACCTTGTACCGCTCGGATACCGCGTCCAGCGCCTCCCAGAACAGCGTAATCTGCACGATGCCGCCCGAGGGCACGTCCTCGCCCAGCAGGCTGTAGCCGCGCAGGCGGATGCTCTGCCCCAGGCGGGCGTCCAGCGGGTGGGCAATCTGGGCCATCGGCTTCGTGGGCACAGCGTACACGACAAACCGCACGTTGCCAAACCAGTCGTCCGACGCCTTGAACGCATGACTGTCCATCCAGGACTCAATGAACCTTTCCGGGTCGCTCTCATCGGTGGCCCAGAAGATAGCGAAGACGCGCTCCCTGCCGGCGATCATCTGCCGGAGGTCGCCCTCGGTCGCGGCCTTATCCAGCGGGCGCTGGCGGGGCAGTGGATAGACCGGGCTGGCGCCCTTGTAGTACAGGGTGAACGTTTCCACCTGGCTCGGCGCGTTGATGAGCACCGCGTCGTCTGGCCCGCCGAAGGCCTCCACATAGCGGGCGATGGCGCGGTAGTCATCGCGGGCGTATGCGGGGTCAAAGTAGTAGTTCTGCAGCGCCTGGGCGCCGGTGCTCGCCAGCGCCACGACGGCCAGCAGCAGCCACGCCTGCGCCCACACCTTCCCCAACCCGCGCGGCCGGCGCTGTACGGGCCACAGCGCCCCGCGCGCCACCAGGAGCGCAAATGCGGGCGCGCACACCAGGAAGAACTTGGGCCTGTAGGCTGGCTTCAGCAGCGACAGCGCCCACTGCGCCGCGACGGGAACCGCCAGCCACGCGGCGATGAGGCCCGCCCGCAGCCATTCGGGCAGGGCGGCCTGCGAATCCTCCTTGCCAAGGGTGGGAAGAAGCCCCGCCAGCGCGACCACGCCCAGCGCCGCCGCAAGGACAAGGAAATCGGAGCGGCTCATGGCCAGCGAGTGCCCGCCCACCAGCAGGGCGAATGCATCCTTGACGAAGAACGCCAGCGAATGGGGTTCGCTGATGGCAGGCCACTGCGTCATCTGGCGCAGGCCCGTGGGCAGCCACGGGATGTACAGGGCGAACGCTGCAACTTGAATCGCGACCCAGCGGAGCAGGCGGCCTGC
>DAOTVT010000190.1:0-28386 GCA_034436295.1 Anaerolineae bacterium
GCCGCCGAGACCGACAGCGTGCCCGTGGTGCAGATTTTCTCGCGGGCGCTGATGACCATCTGCAACGGCGAACTGCGCCAGTTGCTGGCCGACCGCCAGTGGCCGCCCACGCGGGCGTCCTACGACAAGCGCATCTACAGCAAGACGGCCTCGCTTTTTGCCGCTTCGGCCGAGGCGGGCGCGGTGCTCAGCGCGGCCCCCGCCGATAAGGTGGCGCTCATCCGCAGTTACGGCCACAACCTGGGGATGGCGTTCCAGATCGTGGACGATGTGCTGGACTACGTGGGCGACCCGTCGGAGTTGGGCAAGCCCGTGGGCAGCGACCTGCGCCAGGGGATCGTTACGCTGCCCGCGCTCCTGTACCTGGAGCAGGCGCGGCATGCGGAGGCCGAGGCGCTGGTGAAGCGGGCCGCCCAGGGCGAGGACGCCGCCGTGCGGGAAGCGGTGGCCGTCATCATCGCCTCGGGGGCTGTGGACGGCGCGCTGGCCGAGGCCGCCGAGTACGCCCGCAAGTCCCACGCGGCGCTGGACGGGTTGCCTGCCTGCCAATCCCGCGACATCCTCGCCCAACTGGCGGATTATGTCGTCGCGCGGCGAACTTGATAGCGGACAGCGATCAGCGGTCAGCCGTCAGCCTGTGGCCAAGGGCCGAGTGCCGTGCGATAGCGCCGAGCACGGTTTGCTGATCGCTGATTGCTGATGGCTGATGGCTGATGGCTATTCGCTAGTGGCTACCATGAGCGAAAGCGTGGACCTGTCCGTAATCATCGTGAGTTGGAACGTGAAGGCGCTGCTGGAGCGGTGCCTTCGTTCGCTTTTGGCTGCCCCAGGCTGGACGTTGGTTGCCCCCGATGATGGACCCGTCGGCACGCGCACGATGGAGATTTGGGTGGTGGACAGCGCGTCCGCCGACGGCAGCGCCGACATGGTGCGCGAGACCTTCCCCGCCGTGGGCCTGATTGCCAACACCGAGAACGTGGGCTTCACGCGCGGGAACAATCAGGGGCTGGCCCGATGTCGCGGGCGCGCCGTCCTGCTGCTGAACCCCGACACCGAAGTTCTGGGCGACGCCCTGACCGTCATGGCCGACTACCTGGACGCGCACCCCGACGTGGGGATTGTCGGCCCGCGCATCCTCACGCCCGACGGCGGCGTGCAGCCCTCGCGACGCCGCTTCCCCACCTACGGCACGGCGTTCGTGGAGAGCACATGCTTGCAGCGGTGGTTCCCGCGCCACCGCCTGCTGGCGCGCTACTACATGTGGGACGCGCCCGACGACCGCGAGCAAGACGTGGACTGGCTGGAGGGGGCGTGCCTGATGGCGCGCGCCGAGGTCGTGCGGCAGGTGGGCGGGCTGGACGAGCGATTTTTCATGTACTCCGAGGAGATGGACTGGTGCCTGCGGGCCAAGCGGGCGGGCTGGCGCGTGGTATTTCTGCCCCAGGCCGCCATTGTCCACTACGGCGGCAAGAGCAGCGAGCAGGTGGTGGCCGCCAAGCATATCCATTTCCAGCGGAGCAAGGTGGCCTACTTTGCCAAGCACTTCGGGGCCTTGCGCGGCGAGGTGCTGCGGGTGTTTCTCCTGGGCACGTATGCCTGGATGCTGGCCGAAGAGGGGGCCAAGTGGCTGGTGGGCCACCGCCGTCCCCTGCGGGCCGAGCGCATCGCCGCCTATTGGCAGCTGTTGAGGTCGGGGCTGCGATGAGGGTGCTGTTCGTTACGGGCGAGTTCCCCCCGATGCAGGGCGGCGTGGGCGATTACACGGCGGTGCTCGCCCGCGCCCTGGCCGACCTGGGCGTGTCCGTTGCGGTCATCACGTCGGCGAAGGCCGCGCCGCTGGACGACGCCCGCGTGGCGGTGTATCCTGTGGTGCGCCGCTGGGGGTGGGCGAGCCTGGGGGCTGTGGCGGGGATGGCGGCCTCGTGGCGGGCGGATGTCGTCCACATCCAGTACCAGGCGGCGGCCTACGGGATGCGCCTGCCGATTCACCTGCTGCCCGCGTACCTGCGGATGGGCAATCGGGGCATCCGCCGCGCGGTTACGTTCCACGACCTGAAACTGCCGTATCTGTTCCCGAAGGCTGGCCCCGCGCGCCGTTGGGCGGTGGCGCGGCTGGCGCGCGATTGCGACGCGGCCATCGTTACCAACCGCGAGGACGAGTTGGGGTTCGGCGAGTTGGGCGTTCCGCATGCGCCGCGCCTGATTCCCATCGGGAGCAACATCGCGCCGCGCCTGCCGCAGGGGTTTGAGCGCGGGGCGTGGCGCGCCAAGTGGGGCATCGCGCCCGACGACCTGGTGCTGGCCTACTTCGGGTTCCTCAATGCCACCAAGGGCGGCGACACGCTGATTGCCGCCGTCGGCCACCTGGCCAAGCAGGGGCGGCCTGTGCGCCTGCTGATGATTGGCGGCAAGGTGGGCGCCAGCGATCCCACCAATCGGGAGTTCGCGCGGCACGTGGAGAACGTCATCGCCCGCGAGGGGGTGGCCGACCGCGTGATCTGGACGGGATTCCTGCCGCCCGAGGAGGTCTCGGCCGCCTTCGCCGTGGCCGACATGGCCGTGCTCCCCTACTCCGACGGCATTTCGTTCCGCCGCGGGAGCCTGATGGCGGCGCTGGTCCACGGCATGCCCATCATCAGCACCGTGCCGCAGGTGCACCTGCCCGAATTGGTGCCCGAGGAGAACGTCATCCTCGTGCCGCCCGACCAGCCCGCCGATTTGGCCGAGGCGGTGGCGCGCGTGGCCGACCACGCGGGGTTGCGCACGCGCCTGGGCGAAGGGGCGCGGCGGCTGTCGCGGCTGTTCGCCTGGGAGCGCATCGCTCGCGAGTCGCTGGCCCTGTACGAGTCGCTGCTCGGGGGAGCGCGCACGTGAGCACCGCGCCAGTCTCCACACGGAAGGCGGGCGATGTGGCGGCCCTGCTCCTGTTTGCGGTCCTCGCCCTGGGCATCGGCTGGGCCTTGCGCGGCATGGCCCTGGACGATCCGTTCATCACCTACCGCTACGCCGAGAACCTGGCGACAGGGCGCGGGTTCGTGTACAACGAGGGCGAGCGCGTGTTGAGCACGACGACGCCGCTGTACGCGCTGCTGCTGGCCGCGGGGCGACTGGTAACGTCGGATTTGCCTGCGCTGAGCAACGGGATTGGCATTCTCTCCATCTGGGCGGGGGCGTGGCTCCTGTACCGAATGGCGCGGCGCTTTGGGCGGCCTGCGGCGGGGCTGGTGGCGGGCGCGCTGTACGCCGCGTTCCCGCTCCTGTGGCTCAGTTTGGGGTTTGAGGTCCCGCTGTACCTGCTGCTGGCGCTCCTGGGGTTCTATCTGTATTTCACAGGGCGCATGACATGGGCGGCGGTTCCGCTGGGGCTGGCGACGCTCACGCGGTTTGACGGCGCAATCGCCGCCGGCGTCGTGTTTGTCCTGGCGGGCGTCCAGGCGCTACGCGGGGGGCGGAGCGGCGTGGCGCGGCGCGTGTGGGCAGGCGCGGTGCGGCCCGCGCTGGTGTACGGGGCCGTGATGGCGCCGGTGCTGGGTTGGCTCACCTGGTACTTCGGCTCGCCCGTGCCGGTAACCCTGGCGGCCAAGAGCGCGCAGACGGTGCTGGGCGTTACGGGGTTCTACGCCCACACCACGTTCGTCCAGGGCGCGGCGATTCTGGCGAAGGCGTGGTTCTCGCAGACGCCGCTGTACGCGCTGTTGGCATTGGCGGCGCTGGCGGGGCTGGCCGCGGCGGTTCGGCGAGACCGGTGGGCGCTGGGGCTGGTGCTGTGGGCGGGGCTGTACGGGCTTGCGTACCACGCGCTGCGCGTCGCGCCGTATCACTGGTATTATGCGCCGCTTGTGCCGGCGGGGGTCATGCTGGCCGGGATGGGCGTTGCCTGGGCGGTTGAGGTTCGCGGGCGATGGGCGAAGGCGGGGCGCATCGTGGCAGCAGCCCTTGCGGCGGCGATCCTGTTGGCGCTGGGGGTTTCCGACATTCGCATCGCGCAGGCGCTGCGAACCGATGCGCTCATCTCGCCCGACCGCCCCGACTACAAGGCGCTGCCCGAGGCCAAGACGATGGTGTATCGGCAGGTGGGCGAGTGGCTTGCCGCCCACACCCCTGCCGACGCCGACGTGGGCGTAACCGAGGTGGGCGTCATGGGCTACTATGCCAGGCGCCGCATGGTGGACTTCCTGGGGCTTCTGCGGCCGGATGTGGCCCAGGCGCTGGCCCGCGGCGATGTGGCCTGGGCGCTGTTCCACTACCAGCCCGACTACCTGGCCCTAACCGAGGTCAACCCGCTGTATTCCTACGACATTCGGCGCGACGAGTGGTTCCGCGCCGCCTACGCCCCTGTGCAGCAGTTCCAGGACGCGCGATTCTGGGGCGGGCCGGTTACGGTCTATCGGCGGGTGATCCCGCGCAGCGCCGCGCAAACGGTGGACGCGCTCCCGTCTTCGGCCACGCCGCTCCGCGTGCGGTTCGGCCCGTCCGTCCAACTGCTGGGCTACGATTGGGAAGGCGAGGCGGTGCGCCCCGGCGAGCCTGTGGCGATCACCCTGTACTGGCAGGCGGCCGCGCCCGTGGGCGAAGACCTGTACGTTTTCGTGCACCTGCTGGGTGAGCACGAGATCGTCATCGCGCAACGCGACGGCGCGCCGTGCATGGGCGGTTGCCCGACACGCAGTTGGGAGCCGGGGGCCATCTACGCCGACCGCGTGCTCCTGGCGCTGCCGCAGACGGCCTACGCGCCCGACCGCGCCGTGTGGGAGGTGGGCCTGTTCGCGCCGTCCGACGGGCGGCGGCTTCCGGCCTACGCCGCGGGTGGCCAGGCTCTGGGCGATGCCATCCGTTTCGGCGCGGTGGAGGTGCGCCCAAACGCGGGGGACGTGCCCAACCCGCAGGACATCCGTTTTGAGGGCCGAATCGCGCTGGTGGGCTACGATATAGACCGGCGGGCGGCGGCTCCGGGCGAAACGCTCCACATCACGCTGTTCTGGAAGGCCCTCGCGCCGGTGGACAAGGACTACACGGTATTCGTGCACCTGCTGGGCGAGGGGGCCGACATCTGGGGACAGCGGGATAGCGCGCCGCAAGGCGGGCTTGCGCCGACGTCGGCCTGGCGGGTGGGGCAAATCATCCGCGATGAGTACGAAGTGCGGGTGAAGGATGAGGCTCCGGCGTGGGTGTGCACGCTGGAGGTGGGGCTATACGACGCGGCGACAGGCGTCCGTCTGAACGTGGTGGACGCCGACGGACACGTGCGGGACAACCGCGCGCTTCTGGCGAAGGTGAGGGTTGTGCGATGAAGGCGCGGCGGTGGATGCTGGCTGCGATTCTCGGGCTGTATTTCGCGGTGGCGGGCGCGTTCAGCGTCGCTACGCCCATCTTTGAGGCGCCCGACGAGCCGCAGCATTTCTTCTACGCGCGCCACCTGGCCCAGACGGGCCGCCTGCCCCTGGCCGAGGAAGGCACGCTGTGGGCGCAGGAGGCCACCCAGCCGCCGCTGTACTACGCGCTGACCGCCTCCGTCATTGCCGCAGTGGACACGTCGGACGCCGAATCGGTGGCCCAGCGCAACCCCCACGCCGCTATCGGCGTGCCCTTGTACCCCGACAACAAGAACGTTTACGTGCACACGTCGGCCGAGCGGTTCCCGTGGCGCGGGACGGTGCTGGCGGTGCATTTGGCGCGGCTGGTGTCGGTGCTGCTGGGCGGCGTTACCGTCTGGATGACGTACCGGCTTGGGCTGGAAGTCGGCTTCGGCGAGGCGGCGTCGCTGGCAGGCGCGGCGGTGGTGGCGTTCCTGCCGCAGTTTGGCTTCATCAGCGGCGCGGTCAACAACGACAATCTGGTAACGGCGCTGTCGGCGGTGGGGCTTGTATGGTTGATGCGATACCTGCGGCAGGGGGCTTCGCCGCGCCGCGCTGGGGCGCTGGGCCTGATGGCGGGCCTGGCGACGCTGGCGAAACTGTCGGGCGCGGGGCTGCTGGGCTTGTTCGTTGTGGCGGGGGTGTGGCAGGCGTGGCGCCGCCGCGATGCCGCCTGGCTCCGCGATGTGGTCGTCATCCTCTCGGTGTGGGCCGTGATGACGGGCTGGTGGTTCGCGCGAAACCTGGCCGTGTACGGCGACCCCACGGCCACGGCGCGCATGGTGGAGATGATGGGGCGGCGCGCGGGGGAGGTTTCCCTCGCCGCGGTGTGGGGCGAGTTGCGGGGGCTGGTCGGGTCGTTCTGGGGGCTCTTCGGCTGGTTCAACGTTCCCGCGCCCGCCGCCATGTACCGGATGTTCAACTTGCTGGCGTTGGCGGCGGTGGCCGGCTGGGGGCTGCGCGTCGCGCTCCGTCGGGGGCGGGAGCGGTGGCCGGGGGCCGGGGTGTCGTGGCTGCTCGTGTGGGCGCTGATCATGTTCGCCGGCCTGGTGCAGTGGACGGCGCGGACGCTGGCGTCGCAAGGGCGGCTGATGTTTCCGGCGCTGCCGGCGCTGGCGTTGCTGATGGCCGCCGGCTGGGAGGGGCTTTGGCCCAGGCGGGTACGCAGCGCCGGCATGACGGCCATTGCGCTCGCGTTCCTGTTCTGGGCGGCCCGCGCGCCGTTCTTCACCATCCGGCCAACCTATGCGCCGCCGCCTGTGCGGGAGGAAAGCGCCTTGCCCGCCTCGCTTGTGCGGGTGGACGCGCGCATCGGCGACGCGGCCGTGCTGGTGGGCTATCTGGTTCGTCCCGACACGGTGCGCCCGGGCGAGTGGGTTACCGCAACGTTGTGTTGGAAGCCGCTTCGCCGCACGGCGGTGAACTACAGCGTGTACGTGCACCTTCTGGGGCGCGGCCAGAAGATCGTGGGCCAGCGCGACACGTACCCTGCCGGCGGGCGGCTCCCTACATCGGACTGGGATACGACGGGGGTCTTCTGCGATGATTTGCGGATTCCGGTCATCGCCGACGCCGAGGGGCCGACGGTGCTGCGGTTGACGGGAGGGCTGTATGACCTGCGCACGGGCGAGCGGTTGCCGGTGTACGACAGCCTGGGCCGCCCGACGGTCATCATGGAGGACGTGGCCCGCCTGGTTGGCCCCTCGCCCGATGTTGGCCCTGGCCCGGCGGTGGCCCGCCTGGGCGACGGGATTGAACTGGCCCGTTGGAGCGCCGAGACTCTGCCCGACGCGCCCGGCCGCGTCGTGGTGCGGTTGTACTGGCTCGCGCGCGCTGCGCCTGTGGCGGGCTACACGGTCTTCGTCCATCTGGTGGATGCGGAGGGGAAGATCGTCGCCCAGCACGACGGCGTCCCCGTCGGTGGCGATTACCCCACGCGGTGGTGGCTGGCCGGACAGGCCGTGGAGGACGCGCACGTGCTGGGCGCAGATTCGCCAATTCCGCCTGGCGCGTATATGATAAGGGTCGGGATGTACCGCACGGATACGCACGAGCCGCTGCCGGTGGCGCAGGACGGGGCGGGTGCGCCCGCTGAGTATGTGGCGCTGGGCACGCTCACGGTGCGCTAGGGCGCTGACGCAGGCCCATGCGGTGGCTCCGCTTCTGACGGGTGAAGGACATGGATCGCCATTTTCTGCAAACCAAGTGGTACCAGGAGTGGTTCGCGGCCGACACGCGGGCGGGCGTCGTGGCCGTGCTTTTGCTCTGCGTGGCGGTCGGCGGCGTCGTGGGCGCGCTCATCGGGCTGCTGGGGCCGCTGTACGCGGTGGCGGCGGTCGTTGCAACGGCTGCCGCGCTGCTGATGCTGCGGAGCGTGCATGTGGGCCTCATCGCCACCATCGCCGTCATCTGCCTGTTGCCCTTCGCGGCCATCCCGCTGCCCATCGGCTTCTCGCCCACGTTCCTGGATTTGACGCTGGTGGCCGTGTACCTGGTGTGGCTGCTGCGCGTGGCCGAGCGGAAGCAGCGCGAGTTCGTTGCGACGCCGGTGGCCTTCCCGCTGCTCCTGTTCATCATCCTGGCCATCGTGGCCTTTCTGGCGGGGCTGGCCCACGCGCGGCTGACCGCCAACGTGCTGCGCCACTTCGCCGAGGTCATCCTGGCGCTGGGCCTGTTCTACGTGGTGGTCAACGTCGTGCGGACGAAGGCGGAACTGGACTGGGTGCTGCGGGCCATCATCCTGGCGGGGTTCGCATCGGCGTTCCTGGGCGTGGTGCTCTACTACCTGCCCGAGGGGACGACGATTCGGATTCTGTCGGCGCTGGGCCGCTTCAACTATCCCACCGGCGCCGACATCATCCAGTACGTGGAGGATGACCCCAGCAAGCCGATGCGGGCGATCTCCACGTCGGTGAACCCGAACCTGCTGGGCAGCCTGATGATCCTTATCACGTCGGTTACGGTGGCGCAGTTGTTCGCCGAGCGGCCGGTGTTGCCCCGCTGGATGCTGTGGGGGATGGTTCCGTTCATGGGGCTGTGCCTGTACCTCACGTACTCGCGAGGGTCGCTGGTGGGGCTGGCCGTGGGGCTTGGGGTCGTCGGCGCGGTGCGGTATCGCAAGTTGCTGGTGCTGATGGCGGTGGCGGGGCTTTTGCTGCTGCTCCTGCCCACCACCCAGGCGTACATCGCGCACTTCATAGAGGGCGTGCGCGGCGAAGACCTGGCGACCCAGATGCGTTTCGGAGAATACAAGGACGCGCTGATTCTGATTTCGCGCTACCCGTGGCTGGGGGTGGGGTTCGCGGGGACGCCGGACATAGACCTGTACATCGGCGTGTCCAATGTGTACCTGATGATCGCGGAGCAGACAGGGCTTATCGGCCTGGCGCTGTTCCTGGCGGTGATGGCCACGGTGTTCGCCTACGTGTGGCGCGCATGGCGCGGGCGGATGAGCCGCGCCCATGAGGCGACGCTGTTGGGGTTCGTGGCGGCGCTGGTGGGCATTATGACCGGCGGGCTGCTGGATCATTACTTCTTCAACCTGGATTTTCCGCACTCGGTGTCGCTCTTCTGGATTTACGTGGCCCTGGCGGTGGTGAGCGCCCGCCTGGGCCTGGAAGCCCCCGCGCGCGAATAGGGCGGCGCTCTCTGCCGCTCTGCCGCGAGCGTCCATCCTGCGGGGCGAGGTAGCGCGCCGCGCCGTTTGACAGCCGCCCCGCCTCAAGGTATCATTCAGTCCCAAGGGAAGGGACGGGTCTGGCCATGGGCGTGGTGGACGAGATCAAGAACCGCATAGACATCGTGGATTTCATCTCGGGCTACGTGCCGCTCAAGAAGGCGGGGCGCACCTACAAGGGCCTGTGCCCGTTTCACTCCGAGAAGACGCCCTCGTTCATCGTGTTTCCCGATTCGCAGTCGTGGCACTGCTTTGGGGCGTGCGGCACCGGCGGCGACATCTTCACGTTCCTCATGAAGCGCGAGAACCTGGACTTCGGCGAGGCGCTCCGAATCCTGGCGGCGCGCGCCGGCGTCCAACTGGAGCCGGTAACGCCCGCGAAGGCCGCCGAGGAGGAGCAAGAGGAGCGTCTCTTCGCCGTGAACGCCGCCGCAGCCGAGTATTTCCACGACCTGCTGGTGTCGTCGGCGCAGGCCGAGCACGCCCGCGCCTATCTGGAAAAGCGCGGCGTAACGCCGGAATCGTGGCGGGCGTTCCAACTGGGCTATAGCCTCAACGACTGGCACGCGCTCCAGAATCACCTGCGCGGCAGGGGCTTCCGCCACGAAGACATCGCGGCCGCGGGCCTCATTATCCAGCGCGAGGGCGGCGAGGGGTTCTACGACCGCTTTCGGGGTCGCCTGATGTTCCCCATCCGCGACATCCGCGGGCGCGTCATCGGCTTCGGCGGGCGCTCGCTGGACGGCTCCGAGCCCAAGTACATGAACTCGCCCCAGTCGCCCATCTTTGACAAGGGCAGCGTCCTGTACGGGATAGACCTGGCCCGAGGGCCGATCCGCCAGCAGAACCAGGCTATCATCGTGGAAGGGTACATGGACGTTATCATGGCGCACCAGTACGGCATCGCCAACGTGGTGGCGTCCATGGGCACGGCGCTGACCGAGACGCAACTGCGGACGCTGTCGCGGCTGACCAAGCGGTTCGCGCTGGCGCTGGACTCGGACGCGGCGGGGAGCGCGGCCACCCTGCGAGGGCTGGACACCGCCCGCGCCACGCTGGACCGCGACGTGAAGCCTGTGCCCGTGGGCCCGGGCCTCATCCGCTTTGAGTCCACCCTCAACGTGGATTTGCGCATCGTTACGCTGCCGCCGGGCAAGGACCCCGATGAGATTATCCGCGAGAGCACCGACGCCTGGGCGGCGCTGTTGGCGCAGGCCACGCCGCTTGTGGACTACTACTTCCAGATTGTAACCGCCGAACTGGATCTCACGACGGCCAAAGGCAAGAGCGAAGCGGTCCAGCGCCTGAAGCCCGTGCTCCAGGATGTGGGCGATCCCATCCAGCGCCAGCACTACATTCAGCGGCTGGCGCGCCTGGTGCATGTGGACGAGCGCACCCTGGCGGAGGTGCTGGGCCGGCCGGCGCGCGCGGTCAAGGCTCGCGCGCAACCCGAGGGCGAGGTGCCGGTGCCAGGCCGGACCGAGCGCGCCACGTATGAGGACTACGTGCTCTACCTCATCTCGCGCTCGCCGGATGCGGTGCCCTGGGTGAGCCAGGCCCTGGCCGAGGCCGGGTTGCAGCCGCCGCGGCCCGACGAGTTCCGCGACCCGCGCAGCCGCGCCATTCTGGAGCACATCTGGGACCCGCTGGCCACCCAGAGCGCGCCCTGGCCGGAGATTCGGGCCGGCCTCCCGCAGATCATGCAGGACTATCTGGCCGAACTGGCCCAGCAGATGGCGTCGTTGCCCCCGCTGCCGGACGAACAGGTGCGCGCCGAAGTGCTCCAGACCATCCTGCGCCTGCGCCAGCAGTATCTCAAGGCCGTGCTTGCCGACCTGCGCTTCCTGTGCCAGGATGCCGAAGAGCAGCGCGACGAAGAAGCCCTTGCCCAGTACACCCTTGCCATCGGCCAGCACACCCAGGAACTGGCGGTCGTCCAGAAGGCCCTCGGCCCCAAGGGCGACCAGCGCGTCCCGCTCTTTCTTCGCGGTTGATGCCCATTCGCGGCAGTTGACAAGGCGCGCGTTTCGGTGGAAAATACGCCCTAACCACGATAGAGACAGGAGACGGCCACATCATGGACACGACCGAACTCGCTGGTTCATCCAAACGCAAATCCCGGCGTGCGGCATCTTCCTCGTCCGCCCGCGCGGGCCGCGCCGACTCCGCTCCGAAGAAGGCAACTCCGGATGGAATTTCCGGGGGTCTGGCTCCGGATGATGACGTGGATTTGGCCGACGACGAACTCTCGGACCTCCTGGAGGCCGTGGAAGTTCCCCTGGACGAAGAAGAACTGGAGGATTTGGAACTGGAGGCCGACGAGGAGTTGGACCTGACCGAGGCCGCCGACGCCTGGGATGAGATAGAGGCCGTGGGGGCCGAGGAAGGGCGCGTGCCTCTGCGGGCACTACTAGAGGTATCCGCGCCCGACCTGGGCGGGGACCCCGTTCGGATGTACTTGAGCGAGATCGGGCAGGTTCCCCTCCTGTCCACGGCGCAGGAGGCGCGGCTGGCCCGGAAACTCCAGAAGGGCGAGGAGGCCCGGCGCAAGTTGGAGGCGGAGAAGGATCAACTGACGCCGAACGAACGCCGCAAACTCCGTCGCGCCATCCGCGAAGGCGCAGCCGCCCGCCGCAAACTGATTGAAGCCAACCTGCGCCTTGTGGTCAGCGTGGCGAAACGCTACCTGGGCAGAGGGCTGTCGCTGCTGGACCTGATCCAGGAAGGCAACATGGGTCTTCTCCGCGCCGTGGAGAAGTTTGACCCGGGCATGGGCTACAAGTTCAGCACCTACGCCACCTGGTGGATTCGCCAGGCCATCAGCCGCTCCATCGCCGACCAGTCGCGCACCATCCGTATTCCGGTGCACATGATTGAGACCATCAACCGCCTGTTCCGGGCCACGCAGGCGCTGCAGCAGGAACTGGGCCGCGAGCCGACGCCCGAGGAACTGGCCCTGGAGATGGGGTTTGTGGAGCCGGAGGACCGGGTGCGGATAGAAGAGGCGCTGGCGAACGGCGGCAAGATGGACAAGGCCCTGGAGCGCCGCCTGCGCCGCGCCGCCTTCCGGGTTCGCCGCATCCAGCGCATCGCCCAGGAGCCCATGTCGCTGGAGGCGCCCGTCGGCTCCGAGGACAACAGTTATCTGGGGGATTTCATAGAGGACGACTCGCTGCCGGGTCCGGCCGATGCGGCATCGCTGCAACTCCTGCGCGAGCAGATGCAGGAGATTCTGGAGGGGCTGAACGAGCGCGAGCGCGAGGTGCTGGCGATGCGGTTCGGGCTGGAGGACGGCCAGGGCCACACGCTGGAGGAGGTGGGGCAGCGGCTGGGCGTAACCCGCGAGCGCATCCGCCAGATTGAGTCCAAGGCGCTGCGCAAACTCCGCCACCCCACGCGCACGCGCAAGTTGCGGGACTACCTCGGCTGACGCGCGAGGGTGGGTGCGGGGTTGCTCCGCTGGCGATGACGAAGAACACGGAGTGCCGTCTTGGAATCTGCAATTTGACATGGTCTCACCGTCTGCATATACTTGGGCTGAACTTACAAACCGAAAACGTCCAACAAAGACTGTGAACAGGACGAGTAGGTATCACAGCGGGACACAGAGAGTCGGCGCACGGTGAGAGTCCGACGTCTGCGCGGATACCGAATGGACCTGGGAGTCGCCGCCCGAACGCCTGCTTCAGGCTAGTAGACGCGGACGGAAACCGCTACCGTTATCTGAGCGGAGGGTATCGGAGACGGGGGTTGTCTCCCGTACCCGCGAAGGAGTGAGGCTGGCTATTTATGGAATCCGCCATCACGGCGGATTCTTTGTTACACCAGCCTAACGAGGGTGGCACCACGGGTGGAAAAGGCTCTCGCCCCTCGGCGAGGGCCTTTTTGTTTTTCCGGGGCATGCCTGGGTTCGTCCGTGAATCCAGAGATTTCGCACGTGAGGAGGTGCACCGATGGACGAAGTCAAGTTTCTACTGCAGGAGCGCGAGATGCCAACGGCGTGGTACAACATCGTGCCCGACCTGCCGACGCCGCTGCCGCCGGTGCTGCATCCCGCGACGGGCCGGCCCATCGGCCCCGATGACCTGGCCCCGCTGTTCCCGATGGCGCTGATTGCGCAGGAGGTGAGCGCGGAGCGGTTCATTGAGATACCCGCGGAGGTGCAGCGGGTGTATCGGCTATGGCGGCCCACGCCCCTGGTGCGGGCGCGGAACCTGGAACGCGCGCTCCAGACGCCGGCCCGAATCTACTTCAAGAACGAGTCGGTGAGTCCCGCGGGCAGCCATAAGCCGAATACGGCGGTGGCCCAGGCCTATTACAACAAGGCCGAAGGCGTCCGACGCCTGACCACCGAGACAGGCGCGGGGCAATGGGGAAGCGCGCTGGCCCTGGCGTGCCGACTGTTCGGCCTGGAGTGCAAGGTGTACATGGTGAAGATCAGTTATCAACAGAAGCCGTACCGGCGCTCGCTGATGCAGGCTTGGGGCGCGACGGTTACGCCCAGCCCCAGCGAGGAGACCGCGGCCGGGCGTCAGGTGCTGGCCCACGATCGCGAGTCGCCCGGCAGCCTGGGCATCGCCATCAGCGAGGCGGTGGAAGTGGCGGCGCAGAACGCGGACACCAAGTACTCCCTGGGCAGCGTGCTCAACCACGTCCTGCTCCATCAGACGGTCATCGGCGAGGAGGCGCTCAAGCAACTGGCGCTGGCCGATGACTATCCCGATGTCGTCATCGGGTGCGTGGGCGGAGGCTCCAACTTCGCCGGGCTTGCGTTCCCCTTCATCCGCGAGAGCCTGGCGAGGGGCTTGGGGACTCGCTTTGTGGCCGTGGAGCCGACCGCGTGCCCTTCCATGACCAAGGGGGTGTGTGCCTATGACTTCGGCGACAGCGTCGGCCTCACGCCGCTGCTCAAGATGTTCACGCTGGGGCATACCTTCGTGCCGGCCGGAATCCACGCGGGAGGCCTGCGGTATCACGGCGTTGCGCCGGCGCTGTCCGTCTTGGTGAAGGCGGGCGTGGTTCAGCCGGTGGCCTATCGTCAGACGGCTGTGTTTGAGGCCGCGATTCAATTTGCGCGCACGGAGGGGATCGTGCCCGCGCCCGAGTCGGCTCACGCCATCCGCGCCGCGATGGACGAGGCAATTCGGTGTCGTGAGGAAGGCGTGAGCCGCGCCATCCTGTTCAACCTGAGCGGGCACGGCCACTTTGACCTGGCTGCCTACGACGAGTACATGGCCGGGCGGCTTCAGGACTACGAGTACCCGGCCGAGAAGGTGGGCGAGGCGCTCCGCTCGCTCCCCCAAGTGCCCGGAGAGCCGTGATGTGTGCTGTGAACCTGCGCGTACCTGGCCCTACACCCCTGCCGCCGGGGGTGTACGAGGCGCTGGCGGAGCCGATGATCAGCCACCGAGGCGGCGAGTTCCGTCGCCTGATGGCCGAGATTCAGCCGCCGCTGCGCGAGGTCTTCGGGACCGGCGGCGATGTGCTGGTGCTCACGGCGTCTGGAACCGGCGGGCTTGAGGCGGCCATCGTCAACGTGCTTTCTCCCGGAGACGAGGTGCTGGCCGTGAGCGTGGGGGTTTTCGGGGAGCGATTCGCCAGCATCGCCCGCGCTTTCGGCGCGCGGGTTACGATGGCGGAGTTCCCGATGGGGCAGCCTGCCGACGCACGGGAGGTCGCGGCCGCGCTCGCCGCCACGTGCGGGGCCAAAGCGCTCCTCCTGACTCACAACGAGACGTCCACCGGCGTGGCGAACGACGTGGAGGCGATTGCCGCTGCGGCGCGGCGGGTGTCTCCCGACATCTTGATTCTGGTGGACGGCGTGAGTTCGGTGGGCGCGATGCCCATGCGGGCCGACGCGTGGGGCTGCGATGTGGTCATCACGGCGTCGCAGAAGGCGCTCATGGCTCCGCCGGGGCTGGCGTTGCTGGCGGTGGGGCCGCGGGCGTGGCGCGCCATGGAGCAGGCGCGGATGCCGCGCGCCTACTGGGATTTGCGAGAGGCGCGGCGATGGGCCGAGCGAGGCGAAACGCCTTTCACCCCGGCCGTGAGCGCGATGCAGGGCCTGCGCGCGGGCCTGAAGGCGCTCATGGCCGAGGGGCTGGAAGCGGCCTTCGCGCGCCATCGGCGACTGGCGGAGATGACGCGGCGCGGGCTGGCTCAACTTGGGTTCCGGCCCGTGGCGCGCGACGAGAGCGCGTCGCCGACGGTAACGGCGGCCTGGGTCCCGGAAGATGTCTCCGGCGAGGCGCTCCTGCGCGTGTTGGAGGAACGCCACGGGGTGGTGCTGGCTCCCGGGCACGTGAAAGACCGGACGATCCGCCTGGCTCACATGGGCTGGGTGCATGAAGCCGACATCCGCGAGGCGCTGGAAGCGCTGGCGGCGGCGGTCGCAGACGTGAGGAGGGCATGAGATGCGAATCCTGATTACGGATGCTATCGCGCCTGAAGCGGTGAGCCTGTTGCGCGCTTGCCATCACGTGGACCAGTGCGACCCTGGCCCACCTGCGCGCTTGTGCGAGATCATCGGGGCCTACGAGGCCCTGATCGTGCGGAGCCAGACGCGCGTCAGCCGTGAGGTGCTGAGCCATGCGCGGCGGTTGCGGCTGGTGGCCCGCGCGGGCACGGGCGTGGACAACATTGACGTGGCCGAGGCCCAGCGGCGTGGCATCGTGGTCGTGTGCGTGCCGGGCGGGAATGCCATCGCGGTCGCCGAGCACACGCTGGGGCTGATGTTGGCCCTGGCGCGACAGATTCCCCGCGCGGATGCCAGCGTCCGCGCAGGCCGCTGGGAACGGCACGAGTTTGAGGGCATAGAGTTGTACGGCAAGACGTTGGGCATCGTCGGGTTGGGGCGGATTGGCACGGAAGTGGCGAGGCGCGCGATGGCGTTCGGCATGACGGTCGTCGCCACGGATCCGCTGATCGCGCCGGAACGAGCGGCGGAGATGGGGGTGCCTCTGCTGGCGCTGGATGCCCTGCTGGCCGTGTCGGACTTCGTCTCCATCCATGCGCCAGCGACTCCCTCCACGCGCGGGCTGCTGGGCAGGCGCGAGTTCTCCCTGGTCAAGGCGGGTTGCCGCATCGTCAACTGCGCACGTGGCGGGATCGTGGACGAGGACGCGCTGGCCGATGCGCTGGCCGAGGGGAGGGTGGCGGGCGCGGCGCTGGACGTCTTCCAGCAGGAACCGCCGACGAACGCGCGCCTGCTGCAAGACCCGCGCGTGATCCTGACGCCGCACATCGGCGGCTCAACCGTGGAGGCCAAGAGGAGGATCGGCGTGGAACTGGCGCGGGAAGTGCTGCGGGTGCTGGATGGGCTGCCGCCCCTGCACCCGGTCGCCGTGCCTGTTGAGGCGGGGAGCGCGTCGGTCGGTCGCCCGTGAAGGGGGATGGTTTGGGCTGGGGGAAAGCCGGGCCCTGGCGGTGGTGCCGCCGGGGCCCGCGCATTTTCCGGCGGCTGGCCATCGGCGCCGCGGCGGTTTGGGCGCGGGTTGGGGGCATATCCGAGTTCGCGCCTACGTGAATTTGACAAGGTTGGGGGAAGTGTGTATAATGGAAAATGAAACCGAGTTTTGAATATTGAAACTCACTGCTCCCGATGCGGGGAGCGATTGGGGAAGCCGGTGCGAGAGGAACACGAAACCGCACAAGAGAAGACGCGGACAGTCGCCAAGGCGCTGGATGTGCTCCTGTGCTTCAGCCACAGCGAGCCGGAACTGTCGCTGACCGACATTTCGGAGAGGCTGGGCATCCACAAGAGCACCATGCATCGGCTCCTCGGCACGCTGGAAGCCAAGCGCTTCGTCCAGCGCGACCCCGAAACCGGCCGCTACCGTTTGGGCACGCGGCTTCTGGAACTGGCCTTCCTCGTTATGGAGCACAACGACCTCCAGCAGCGCGCCCGACCTCACCTGTATCGCCTCTTGGAGGAGTGCCAGGAGACGGTTGACCTGTCGGTTCTGGACGGGAACAGCGTGGTTTACCTGGAGGTGATAGAGAGCCCGCATCGGGTCAAACTGGCGGCCAGGCCCGGGCAGCGGCTTCCCGTTCATTCCACCGCTTCGGGGAAGGCGCTTCTGGCTTTTGTTCCCCCTTACGAGTTGGAGAGGCTGCTCCCCGCCGAGTTGACCCGCTACACCGAGAGCACGTTGGCGACTCGTGAGGCTTTGATCAGGGACCTGGAAGCCGCACGCCAGCAGGGGTTTGCGGTCTCGTTCCAGGAACACGAGGCGGGCATCAACGCGGTGGCTGCGCCGGTGTTGGACATGCGGGGGTATCCCATCGCCGCGGTGGCAGTCGCCGGCCCTGCGTTTCGCCTGACGCCGGAGCGCATAAAGGAGATCGCGCCTTCGGTCAAGGCGACGGCCGAGGCGATCGCGCGCGACGTAGGCGCAGTTGCGCTGTGAGTGGTATAGGACGCTGCCCATGCGCCGCAGGATTTTACATAACTTCAGGAGGATGTGAACTATGAAGAAAGGTCCTTTCGTTGTAGCCGCCGAAGTGGAGGGGGAATATCGGACGCCTCCCCGTGTATCCAAGTTGCTCCTCAGCCCTAAGTCCGTAGGCACCAAGGCCGTTTCCATGGGGCTGAACGTTACCGAGGTCGGCAGCATGATCCCCGATCATGTGCACGAGGACTCGGAAGAGGTGATGTTCATCATCAGCGGGCGCGCCAAACTGGTGATAGAGGGCGAGGGCGAGTGGGAAGTGGGGCCCGAGACCGCCATCTATTCACCCATCGGCAAGAAGCATCGGCTGGAGAACATCGGCAACGAGCCACTGAAACTGGTGTGGGTCTATTCGCCACCGCTCCCGCAGCACTGCAAGTAACCCAAACTCGGAATATTCTTAGGAGGAACGAAATGTTTGAAGCAAGTCGGAAGTTCATGAAGAAGATTGGCCTGCCGGAAGGCGACCTGTGGGATCTGCCCACATCGGACGCGCGGTTTCCCGACGGCGCCGCGTTCCGCATTGAGGTGCCCACGGTGAACTCCTCGGCGGCGGTTGCGGCCCTGCTAGAGACGGCCGACAAGATGGGCATCACCATCAACCGCGTAACCGAGACCTACGGCATGTTCCGCCACACGGCGCAGGAGATCAAGGAGTACGTGAAACTGTGCCACGATTACGGGGCGGAACTGCTCATGTCCACCGGCCCGCGCGCGACCTACGACACCGGCGCGACGGTGCTCTCGCCGCAGGGTGTGCGCATCAGTTACCGCCTGCGCGGTATGGAGCAACTGCTGCGCGGCATTGAGGACATCAAGCGCGGCATTGAACTGGGCGTTCGCGGCTTCCTCGTGTACGACGAGGGTATGCTGTGGGTGGTCAACGAGATGCGCAAGCAGGGCGAATTGCCCAAGGAGATCATCTTCAAGACCTCGGCGCACCTGGGCCACTGCAACCCGGCCTCGTTCAAACTGCTGGAGAGCCTGGGCGCCGATAGCATCAACCCCGTGCGCGACCTGCAACTGCCCATGATCGCCGCCCTGCGCGCTGCGGTGAAGGTTCCCATTGACGTTCACACCGACAACCCGCCCGGATCCGGTGGCTTCATCCGCGTGTACGAAGCGCCCGAAATCGCCCGCATTGCGGCCCCTGTGCACCTGAAGACGGGCAACTCCGTGGTCAGCGGGCACGGCGAGATGACCTCTGCGGCCGAGGGCAAGCGCATGGCCGAGCAGGCCGCCATCGTGGTGGAGATGCTCGGCAGGTACTATCCGCACCTGAAGCAGACCAAGCGCAACGCCGAAGACCTGCGGATTCCGGTTGTCTAGTTGCGAATCGCGCCTGGCGCTGCGGCCTGGCGGGCTTCCCCGTCGGGGCTGCAGCGTCGGCGCCCGCACGAGCGCAAAGGAGGCACTCATGCCGAAATGGAAACTGCCGCCGAGTGGCGGCCACATGGATAAGCCCCACGGCATCTACTACCAGACGATGACCAAGGCGGAAGTTGAGGAGCGCCTGAAGACCAACGACATCATCATCATCCCCGTGGGCAGCACCGAGCAGCATGGCGATGCCCAGCCCTTCGGCGAGGACACGTTCCTGGCCGCGCGCATGGCCGAAGTGGTGGCCGAGGCCACCGGCTGCACCGTGGCCGAGCCGGTCTGGTACGGTTCGCACCCCTTCAATCATCTGGGGATGCCGGGGACGGTGGTGGTGCCCGAGGACACGTTCATCGCCTACCTGCGGGCCATCATCGCCGGGTTCTGGAACACCGGCTTCCGCAAGCAGATTCTGCTCAACGGGCACGGGCAGGAGGAAGTCATCCCGCTGGCGCTGCACCAGTTCGCCAAGAAGTACCAGGTGCCGTGCATGTTGATCTCGCTGCACTGGCCCACGGTGATCCACGACTATCTGAAGGACAAGGAGCACGGGGGGCCGTTTGACACGCCATTCCGCCACGCCGATGAAGCCGAATGCTCGTACTCCATGGCCTTGTTCCCCGAAATGGTGAAGTTGGAGAAGGCGGTGGACACCGAGCATAAGGGGTTCATGCCGCCCGGACATGTGGACAAAGGCGGCGAGGTGTACCACGCGCCCATCAAAGGGCATGAGCAGATCGGGTTCGGCGGGATAGAGGTCATCATGACGCCGGAAGGCGTGGTGGGCAAGCCGTCGCTGGCCGACCCGTCCAAGGCCGAGGCCGGACTCAACGCGCTGTTTGACTACATGGTGCGCCTCATCAACGACATCCTGACGCGGTTCCCGGCCGGTCAGTTGCCGCCCGCCGACAAGATGTCCATGCGCACGCCAGAAGAGATTGAGGCGGTCCTGAAGGGGCCTTTCCGCGGCGGCAAGCACCTTTACACCATCGCCTACCCGCCATGATCGGGCCCAAAATCGCTTACGAGCCGCGGCGCTGACGTTCTCATCGCACCGGATCCGCCGCGGGAGCAGCCCTTCTCCGTCGCCCATCATCGCCAGGGCTGCAGGGTTGCGCGACGACGCGCCATGAAGCCGCATCGCAGCCGCGTCGCAGATACCAACGCACTCGCGCCGACGTCGCATCGCAGACCTGCCCGCGTCGCCGCGCAACCCCCGATTCGCTCTCATTCGCACGACAGACGACAAGGAGAATGCCATGCGAGCGTTGGTGTTGGACGGGCAGTTTGACCCGCGCCCTGACTATCCCGTAACCGAAACGGAGCGGCGAACCCGCATCGCCCGCAAGGGTAGCAACGTGTGGCGCCACACGACTCTGGAGGTCAAGGACATCCCGGAACCAGAGGTCGGCCCCGAAGACGTGCTCATCCGAGTCCGCGCCTGCGGCGTCTGCGGGTCCGATTTGCACCTGTACGAGACCGACGAAGACGGCTACCTCATCTACCCCAGTTGGACGAGGCTGCCGGTGGTCATCGGGCACGAGTTCGCCGGCGAGGTGGTCGGCGTGGGCGAGAAGGTAACGGATTTCAAAGTTGGCGACCTGGTTACCGGCGAGCAGTTGCACTGGTGCGGCAAGTGCTCCTCGTGCCGCCGCGGGCTGTACAACCACTGTCGCAACATGGGGCGTTTTGGCTTCGTTACCAACGGTGCTTTCGCCGAGTACGTGGCCATGCGCGACAAGTACGTGTGGAGCATCAATAGCCTGCTGGCGGTGTACGGCGACAAGGATAAGGCATGCGAAGCCGGCGCGCTGGTAGAACCCACCGGCATCTCCTACAATGGCTTGTTCACGCGGGCGGGCGGGTTCCTGCCGGGCGCGGTTGTCGTGGTGTACGGCGCCGGCCCCATTGGCCTGACCAGCATCGCGCTGTCCAGGCTGGCGGGCGCCTCCAAGATCATCGTGTTTGAGGTAACGGAGTCGCGGCGCCAGTTGGCGCAGCGGTTCGGCGCCGACCACGTGTACAATCCCCAGGCGCTGGCCGAGCAAGGCTCCAGCCCCCATGAGGTTGTGCTGGAACTGACCCACGGCGAGGGCGCAGATGTGCAGGTGGAAGCCGCCGGCGTTCCCAAGGCCACCCTGCCCGAGATTGAGCAGTCGCTGGCGGTGGGCGCAAAGGTGGTGCACCTGGGCCGCCGCGCCGGAGCCGTGCCCACCAGCATTACGGTGTATCAGGATACCGGCAGCCAGTCCTTCGGCAGCCTGGGCCATACCGGATGGGGCACGTTTGGCAACATCATCAAACTGATGGCCAGCGGCCGCCTGGATATGACGCCAATGATCACGGCGCGCTATCCCCTGGAACAGGCCGCCGAGGCCGTTCGCAGCCTTGCGAATCGCGAGGGCGGCAAAGTCATGGTGAAGATCTAGGCCGGGCCGAGGAGGGCGCATGGCAGAGAAGACTCGCATCGCCATCATCGGGCTGGGGTTTGGCGTCAACCACTTGCAGATTGCGGCCACCCTGCCCGAAGCGGAACTCGTGGCGGCGTCGGACTTGATTCCCGAGCGGGGCAAGGTGGCCGAGAGCGTCGGCGCGCGTTTCTACCAGGACTTCCGCCAGATGCTGGACAAGGAGCGGCTGGATGGCGTCGTGGCCGTGGTGTCCAACGACCAGCACGAGCCGGTCGCCGTGGAGTGCCTGCAGCGCGGCATCCCGGTGCTGCTGGAGAAGCCCATCGCGCCCACGCTGGAAGCGGCCGACCGCATCATCGCCGCCGCCGACCGGAGCGGCACGCCGCTGCTCATTGGGCATCATCGGCGGTTTTCGGCGTTCGTGGTGCGGGCGCGCGAGATGGTGCAGGGCGGCGCGCTGGGCGATTTGACGGCCATCGCCGTGCTGTGGACGATCTTGAAGCCCAAGGAGTACTACCAGGCGACCTGGCGGACGAAGAAGGCCACCGGCGGAGGCCCACTGCTCATCAATACCATCCACGACGTGGACGATATTCGTTACATCTGCGGGCGCGAGGTAACCCGCGTCTTCGCCGAGACGTCCAACCGGACGCGCGGGTTTGAGGTGGAAGACACCATCGCCATCTCCCTGCGGCTGCAGGGCGATGTGGTGGCCACAATCACCACTTCGGATTGTGTGCCTTCCATCTGGGCCTATGAGTCCACCACCTCGCCGTGGGAGAATCCCTACTTCTTCTATTCGCCGGAGGATTGCTACTACTTCTTCGGCACCAAAGGCTCGCTGACCCTGCCGCAGATGCGCCACGTATGGTATCCGGACGCCGAAAAGGCGGGCTGGCAGTGGCCTTTGCAGGTGGACCGTCTGGGCGTTACGCCGGTGCACCCGCTGCGGGAGGAGATACGCCACTTCTGCCGGGTGGCGCGACGGGAGGAAGAACCCCGGACGACCGGGCGAGACGCGCGCCGAACGCTTGAGGTAGTGTTGGCGATCATGAAATCGGGAGAGACGGGCCTGCCGGTGCAGATCGGAGGCTGATGGCTGCCGTTCTGAGTCAGTCGCTGCCCATATTGACGTGGATGGTCGCGGGCTTCCTGTTTCGGCAGGCCCGCATCCTGCGTCCCGACGACGGGCACACGATGGCCCGCGTCATCATCAACGCTACGCTGCCATCGCTGCTGTTCCTGTCGCTGGCGCGGGCCGAATTGGCCGCGGGCAGCATTCTCATCCTGAGTTTCTGCGGCGCGGCCATCCCGCTGGTCTTGCAGGCGCTGGCTCGCCTTGCGGCCAGGGCCATGCGCCTGGAGAAGCCGGTGGCCGGCGTGCTCGTCATCAGCACCATGGTGAGCAACATCGGCTTCTTCCTGGTGCCGTTCTTCCTGACGTTCTACGGGACGGAGGGAATCAGTCGGCTGGCCGCCTTTGACCTGGGCAATTCGCTGGTGGGCAACAGTTACGCCTACTACACGGCGACGCGGCACGGAACCCATGCGTCGTCGGCGTGGCAGGCGGCGCTCAAGCGCGTGCTTGCGCTGCCCACGTTCTGGGCGAACATCCTGGGCATCACGGTGAACCTGGCGGGGCTGTCGCTGCCGGCGTGGCTGGTGCAGATTCTGGAGCCGGTGTCCAAGGCGAACGGGCCGCTTGCCATGCTCACGCTAGGGGCGTTCATTGAACTGCGGTTTTCCAGGTGGAAGCCCATGCTCGTTGCGGTGGCGCTGCGCATCGCGGGGGGCTGGCTGGCGGGGCAGGCGCTGGTGGCGGCCTTCGGGCTGCAGGGGCTGGAGCGGGCCGCCGTAGCCATGGGCGCGGCGATGCCCATCGGCATCGTGGTGCTGGTGTACGCCTCCATGGAGGGGCTGGACACGGATTTTGCGGCGGGCGCCATCTCGCTGTCCATACTGGTGGCTCTGGCCATCACGCCGTTCTTGTTGGCGGCGTACTGATCGCACAACAGGCGACTATGTTGACATAAGGAGGACGGAAGTGAAGATTCTGCGGGTGGACATGACCAATCTGACGACGAAGTGGGAACCCGTTCCCGAATCCTACGAGCAGTTTGGCGGGCGCGGCCTCATTGCGAAAATCCTCGTGGAGGAAGTGCCGCCGCTTTGCGAACCGCTGGGGCCGCACAACAAACTGATCTTCGCGCCGGGGCTTCTGGGCGGCACGAGCCTGTCCAGCGCCGGGCGGCTGTCGGTGGGGGGCAAAAGCCCGCTGACGGGAGGCGTCAAGGAAGCCAACGCAGGCGGGACGGCGGGAGTCGTGCTGGGGCGGCTGGACATCAAGGCTATCGTGGTGGAGGGCCAGCCGTCGGATGGCCGACTGTACCAGTTGTACGTCTCGCCCGACAAGGTGGAATTGCTCCCTGCCGACGAGTGGCGGGGCCTCGGCACGTATGCCACCACCACGGCCGCGCGCGAGCGCTGGGGCGCGAACTGCACCATCGTGAGCATTGGCCCCGCCGGCGAGAGCCAACTGGCCGCGGCCAGCATCGCATGCACCGGCGAGGGCGATCAGGTGAGCCGCCAGGCGGCGAGGGGTGGCCTGGGCGCGCTCATGGGCAGCAAGGGCCTGAAGGTGCTCGTGCTGGACCCGGGCTCGGTTGGGCCTGCGGCGTTGGCCGACCCCGAACGGTTTCGCGCAGCCGCCCGCCGATTCGGCCAGGAACTGTACAACAGCCCCAAGACCGGCCACAAGGGTTCGTCGCACCTGTACGGGACGGCTTCTATCGTGGGCGCGGTCAACGAGATGGGGGCCTTCCCCACGCGCAACTTCCGCGAGGGGCGGTTTGAGGAGGCCGAGAACCTGCGCGGCGAGCACCTGCGCGAGGTAACGCTGGCCCGCGGCGGGCAGGTGGGCACGCGCTGCATGCCCGGCTGCGTGATCGCCTGCTGCAACGTGTTCGTGGACGAGGGCGGCAAGCCCATCGTCGCGACGCTGCAGTACGAGACCATCGGGCTGCTCGGCTCCAACCTGGGCCTGGGCACGCTGGACGAGGTGGCGGAACTCAACTATATTTGCAACGACCTGGGGCTGGACACGATAGAGACAGGCGCGGCGCTGGGCATTGCCGCCGAGGCCGGGCTGGCGCGCTTCGGCGACAAGGATAGTTTCGTGGCGCTGCTGCAGGAGGTGGCCAAGGGCAGCGTCGTCGGGAAGATGATCGGGCAGGGCGCGGTTGTTACGGGGCGCGTCCTGGGGGTCAAGCGGATTCCCGCGGTGAAGGGGCAGGCCATGCCCGCCTACGACCCGCGCGCGCTCAAGGGCAACGGCGTTACCTATGCCACGTCGCCCATGGGCGCCGACCATACGGCGGGCAACGCTTTCGGCTCGCGCGCGACCGTGAACCCGCTCGGGATTGAGGGCCAGCGGGCGGAGTCGCGCAAGTTGCAGTTGGGCGCGGCGATGCTGGACTACACCGGCCTGTGCCTGTTCGCGCGGCCGCCTGTCTTCGCCGACCCGCAACTGATGGTGGACCTCATCAACGGCCGATTCGGGTGGGGCTGGACGGTACAAGACCTGGAGCGCATGAACCGCACGGTGCTGAAACTGGAACTGGAATTCAACCGCCGGGCGGGGTTCACGTCGGCGGACGATCGGCTGCCGGAATACATGCTGGAGGAGCCGCTCCCGCCGCACAACACCGTTTTTGACGTGCCCGACTCGGAAGTGGACGGCACGCTGGCCGATCTGTAGGATGGCGTTGCGGGCCGGGCCTGGCGCCTGGCCCGCGTTCTTTCCTTCGGGAGGCGCAGATGCAGAGTCCGTATCCGCATCTCTTCCGTCCGGGGCGCATCGGGCGCATGGAGATTCGCAACCGCATCGTGATGTCGCCCATGGGGACCAACTACGCTTCGGACACGGGCGGCGTTACCGAGCGCATGATCCGCCACTATGCCGAGCGCGCGCGCGGCGGCACCGGCCTCATCATCGTGGAGAACACCACCGTGCAGTATCCGCAGGGGCGGGGCGCGGTGGCGCATAACCGCATAGACCGCGACGAGTTCATCCCGGGGCTGAACCGCCTGGCCGAGGCGATTCAGCGGTACGGCGCGAAGGCCGCCATTCAGATCAACCACGTGGGCGCGCTGACGGCTTCGCACCTGTGCGGGGGCGAGCCTGTAGGGCCGTCGGATGTGCCGGTGGCTCCGGGACGTCCCACGCCACGGCCGCTGTCGGTGGACGAGATTCAGGAGATCGTGCGATGCTTCGCGGCGGCTGCTGTGCGGGCAGTGCGCGCCGGCTTTGACGGCGTGGAGATTCACGGGGCGCATGGCTATCTCATCAGCCAGTTCCTGTCCCCGTACACGAATCATCGCACCGATGGGTACGGCGGGGGACTTGAGGGCCGCGCGCGGTTCGCACTGGAGGTCATCGCTGCCGTGCGCCAGGCCGTCGGGCGGGGCTTCCCGCTGTGGATGCGCATCAACGGCGACGACTTCGTGGAAGGGGGCAACACCCAGGAGGAGTACAAAGCGCTGGCGAGAATGCTGGCGCAGGCCGGCCTGGACGCGCTGCACATTTCGGCGGCGTTCCCCGCGGCGCACCACAAGCAAATAGAGCCGATGCGGTTCCCCCAGGGCTGGAAACTGTACCTGGCCGAGGGCATTCGCGGGGTGGTGAACGTGCCGGTGCTGGCCGCCAGCGTCATCCGCGAGCCGGCGTTCGCCGACGAGGCCATCGCCGCGGGCAAGATGGACTTCGCGGTGCTGGGGCGCGGCCTGCTGGCCGACCCCGAGTGGGCAAACAAGGCCCGCGAGGGCCAGGCGCACCGCATCCGTCGCTGCATCTCGTGCAACGTGTGCTCCAAGTCGCGCAGCGTGGACGGCATCCCCATCCGCTGCACGGTGAACCCGTTCCTGGGACGCGAGGAGGTGTTTGACGATTTCGCGCCCGCGCCGACCCCCAAGCGGGTACTGGTCGTGGGCGGCGGGCCTGCGGGCATGGAAGCGGCATGGGCGGCGGCGCGCCGGGGCCATCGCGTTGTCCTCTGCGAGCGCGGCGCGGAACTGGGCGGGCAGATGATGTTGAGTAGCCGCCCGCCTGGGAAGGAGAAGATTCTCTGGCTCCACGACACGCTGACGCGGCAATTGCGTGAGGCGGGCGTGGAGGTGCGCCTGGGCGTGGACGTTACGCCCGAATACGTGGCGGCCCAGAAGCCCGATGCGATCATCGTGGCGACGGGCGGCAAGCCGCTCCGCCCGCCCATCCAGCGGCTGGACGACGCGCGCGTGGTTACGGCGTGGGATGTGCTCAGCGGCAAGGCTGACGTGCAAGGCAAGACGGTGGCCATGATCGGCGCGGGGCTGGTGGCCTGCGAGACGGCGCTGTACCTGGCCGCCCGGGGCAACCGCGTTACGATGGTGGAGATGCTGGACCGAATCGCGCCCGACGTGGAGCCGACGACGCGCATTGACCTGCTGGAGGAACTGGAGCGCGCCGGAGTCATCGGCTACGCGGCGTGTCGGGCGAAGGAAGTGGCCGAAGAGGGGCTGGCCTGCGAGTTTGCCGACGGCAGGCCCGCGCTCTTCGCCGCCGACGTGATCGTGTTGGCGGCGGGCGCCCAGGCCGAACGCTCGCTGGCCGACGCGCTCGCTTCGCTGGACGTGCCCGTGTACGTGGTGGGCGACGCCGCGCAGCCGCGCCGACTGGTGAACGCCATCTACGAGGGCCTGCTGGCGGGATGGCAAGTCTGAACGGCAGTGGGGGAGGTTTGCGTGAGATGAAAGCGGCTTTGCTCTACGGCCCGCGCGACATCCGCCTGGCCGAGGTGGCCAAACCGGAGCCCGGCCCCGGAGAGGTCGTCGTCCGGGTGCGGGCCACCGGCATCTGCGGGTCTGATTTGCACATGTACACCGGCGATCGCCCTGCGGATTATCCGCAGATTCTGGGCCACGAGTTTGCGGGCGATGTGGCAGCGGTGGGGGAAGGCGTGCAGGGCCTGGCGCCCGGCGACCGCGTAACGGCGGAGCCGAATTTCTCCTGCGGCGCGTGCATCTATTGCCGCGAAGGGCTGCCCAACCTGTGCGTGAACCGCGTGGGCATGGCGATCAACTGGCCGGGCACGCTGGCCGAGTACGCGAAGGTGCCCGCCCGATTCGTGTGGCGCATCCCCGACGGGATGTCGTATCGCCAGGGCGCGCTGGTGGAGCCGCTCATGGTGGCGGTGCACGCGGTGCGGCGGGGGCGCGTGAGGGTGGGCGACACGGTGGCTGTCCTGGGCTGCGGGGCCATCGGGCTACTGACCGTGGCCGCGGCGAAGGTGGCGGGGGCGCGCGTGTTCGCGGTGGACATCGTGCCCGAGAAACTGGCCCTGGCGCGCCAGATGGGGGCCGAGGCGACCTTCAACGGGCGCGACGCCGACGCGCTGGAGCGGATTCGCGCGCTCACACCGGCGGGCCAGGGGCCGCTCGTGGTGTTTGAGACGGCGGGGGTAGCCGCCACGGTGCAGCAGGCGGTGGAACTGGTGCGGGGCGGCGGCCGGATCGTGCTGGTGGGCCTCTCCACGCGCCCGGCGCCGGTGGTGCCGATGACCGTCGCCCGCAGGGAGTTGGAGATTCTGGGCTCGTTCATCTACTACGCGGGCGAGTTTGACATCGGCATTCGGCTCATCGCCAGCGGCGCCGTTGACGCCGAGGCGCTGGTGGGGATGACGGTGGGCCTGGATCAGGCCGACGCAGCGTTCCATGCTGCGGAGTCGGGCGCGGTGGCGAAGGCGATGGTGGAGCCGTAGGCTCGCGGGAATGTCCCCGCGCAGTGCAGGAAGCCCTGGATGAGTTCGGGGGTATAGGTGGAACCGCCTCCGATAATGGCGACCTTCAGCATGGCGGCATCTCCGCGCGAGAGGAGAGGCTCTACCCCTGCATCCATGAGGGGTCCCATCGCTCCTGGAGCAGGGTAACCTTCGCCTCCTTGACCCCGGGCACGGACTCCGCTGCCAGCCGCACCTGCTCGGTGAGGAAGTTGGCCAGGGGGCAGAACGGCGCGGTCAGCACCATCTTGATCTCCACCTGGTCGCCGGCGATCACGACCTCGCGGATCATGCCCAAATCCACGA
>DAOTVT010000191.1:0-8530 GCA_034436295.1 Anaerolineae bacterium
CGGCGCAGCGCTGCTCGTTCGGCGGCTACGGAAAGCCGCCCTACACGCTTGACCTCACCTAACCCCTCCCGCACCCTCCCCTTGCCGAGCAAGGTCGGCCCTACGGTGTCCGCGCGTGGCCCGCATGTTCTACCTCACCTAACCCCTCCCACACCCTCCCCTTCCCTCTCAGCCGGCGGAGAGGGAAGGGGAGGGCTGGGGGGGAGATGGGGGAGGTCAGGCTCCGCGAGCGCAAAGACCCCCAAGGTCTTGCAGACCTTTGGTGTCTCCGTGGGGGATATTCTTCTCACACAAAGGCGCAAAGACACGAGAGGAAAGGGGAGGGCTGGGGTGGAGATAGGTGAGGTGCACATGCGGGCCGCGCGCAGGCCGCAGAGATTCGCCCTGAACTCTCCGCGTTCTCGCCGGTCTCTGCGGTGAGAATCTCGTGAGAGCGTAGGGCAGGGTTCCATGCCTGCCCCTGTAACCGCGAATAACGCCAATCCACGCGAATGGGGAACGGAGGGGAGCACCCATCCACGAATAACACGAATCCACGCGAACAGGAAAGGCGAGATTGCTTGGCGTAGGGCAGGGTGCCATGCCTGGCCCGCTGCCCCTGGCGGCTCAGGTGCGACGCACTTCCAGAAGTGCGTCGCACCTGGGCCCATGGCGCGACCAACCGTGTTTGCCAGGCCGCGCGGCCAAATGGCGGCCCGCGCCCTTTGCATGTATACTTGAGGCCGTTGAGGAAAATGGTCAGAGAGAAACGGAGTAAAGTAAGATATGGAAGCAACCGTTCCTGTGGGCAGTTCCAACATCGGGCTGCAGATCGGCATCCTGCTGGTGAGCGTGATCTGCGTCGCCTTCTTCTCCAGTTCCGAGGCGGCGCTGATTTCCGTCAGCAAGATTCGCCTGCGCAGCCTGGCCGACAAGGGAGACCGAGGCGCTCAGGCGGCCCTGCGGGTGGTGGCCAACCACGACCGCCTCTTCGCCACGATTCTCCTGACCGAGAACGCCTTCATCATCCTGGCGTCATCGGTGGGCACGGCCTTGTCGCTGCGCCTGCTGGGCGAGGGCGGCCAGTACGTCGCCACGCTCATCATGACCATCGTTCTCGTAACCTTCGGCGAGATCACGCCCAAGACCTTCGCCGCCGCCAACGCCGAGCGCATGGCGCTCATAGAGGGCCGCCTGATAGAGGTCGCCATCAAGATCATGACGGTGCCCGTGTGGCTGCTGACCCGCGTTACGAACTTCTTCGTGCGCACATTGAGCGGGCGGCATCGTCCCCAGCCCCCCATCGTTACCACCGACGAGTTGCGCATGCTGATTGACATCGGGGGCAGGGAAGGCGCGGTGCGCGAGGCCGAGCGGGCCATGCTCCAGAACGTGTTTGAACTGCGCGACCGCCGCGTGCACGAGGTGATGATTCCCCGCAACCAAATCGTGGCGCTGGAGCAGGAGCAGACCCTGCGCGAGTTCCTAGACCAGTTCGCCGCCTCCAGGCATGCCCGCTTCCCCGTGTACAAGGGCGACCTGGACAACATCGTCGGATTCATTTCGGTCAAGGACGTCCTCTTGTGGATGGCCCGCTCCCCGCAGGTCTTGGACAGGCCCGTGAAGGAGATCATGCGCACCCCGCCGCTGGTGGTGCCCGAGACCAAACTGGTGAGCGAACTCTTCGCCGAGATGCGGAACAAGCAGGTGCAGATGGCCATCATCCTGGACGAGTACGGCGGGACGGCGGGGCTGGTAACCCTGGAAGAACTGGTGGAGGAGATTGTGGGGCAACTCAGCGACGAGGTGGCGACGGTGCGCCCCGCCATCCGACGGTTGGACGCGCACACCGTGCGGGTGGACGCCCAACTGCGCGTGGACGAGGTGAACGAGGCGCTGGGCCTGTCGCTCCCCGAGAGCGACCTCTACGAAACCCTGGCGGGGATGCTGATGGCGCTGATGCAGAAGGTGCCCGATGAGGGGGAGACCTACGAGTACAAGGGCATCCGACTGCGCGTTACCCGTCGGCGCGGCGCTCGGCTGGAGGAGATTGAGATCGGCCTGCCCAATGCGCGGTAAGCAAAAAGGGAGCGGGACGCAGATCCCGCTCCCTTTCTCCGCGGCGATATCCTCGCGCTAGGCGGCCTTGTCGTCCACGCGCGTCTGCTGCGCTTCTTCCAGGAACTTGTGAACCTCGGCCTGGGCGCGCTTGAACCGCCGGACGAGGGTAGCATCCGTCGCGTTCATAGCCCGGATGGCCCGTTGCGCGCAAACCACACACCCCAGGCCCGCGCGGTAACTCCCCGCCTCGCAGCCCACGCACCCCGCCGCTCGGATGACCATCAGCGTCAGCGCCAGGCTATCCTCGTGCGTCGGGGGGAGCGCCGCGACGCGATCCACCAGGGCTTGCCACTGGGGCCCCGCAATATCGCGCAACTGGCTCAGCAGCCGATGCGGGAAAAACAACTCTGTTGTCCGATTCATCTATCTGCACCTCTGTTACGAGTTTTTCACAACCAACCGGCGCTTGTTTCGCCGGCTCGGCAAATAAAAGGCGCAAGGATCGCCCTCACGCCCTCCTCACTCCCCTGTGTTGGGCCGATACAATTTGCATGGCCGGCCCGAAAGCCTTCCAACCGCGCCCGTATATTACCACAGGTTGGCGAAAAAGTCAACTATAGTGATTTGGAATCCCGCCGCGGGCGTGGTAAAATGGGCCAGGCGGCGCTTGCGCCGCTTATCTCTTGCCTGCGAATCGCAGGATTGTGAGGAGTTCGCTTCCCATGCAGATCGGCATCATCGGCCTGCCCAATAGTTCCAAGACGACCATCTTTGACGCCCTCACGCGCGAGAACGTGGAGACAACGCCGTTCTCGTCGGGGCAGTTTGAAATCCACTCCGCCGTGGTGGACGTGCCCGACCCGCGCGTGGACCGCCTGGCGGCGATGTTCCGCCCGCGCAAGGTTACGCGCGCCCGCGTGCAGTACAACGACATCGCCGGGCTGACCCCTGGCGCGGGCAAGTCCGGCGGGTTCGCCGGCCCCCTGCTCAACGCCATCGCGGCCAACGATGCCCTCCTCCACGTGGTGCGCGCCTTTGAGGACGACTCGGTGCCGCACGCGCGGGGCAAGGTGGACCCCGTCCGCGACCTGCACGACCTGGATGTGGAACTCATCCTGTCGGACCTGGGCATCGTGGAGCGCCGCATGGAGCGCCTGGAGAAGGACTTGCGACGCAGCGGCCCCGTCGGCGATGCGGCCCGCGCCGAGATGGCCCTCATGCAGCGGTTCAAGGACGCCCTGGAGAACGAGATTCCCCTGCGCGACCTGGACCTCACGCCGGATGAAGAGCGGCTGGTGCGCGGGTTCGCCCTCCTGACGCTCAAGCCCGTGCTGGTGGTGCTGAACGTGGGCGACGAAGGCCCGGCCGATCCCTCCGCCATTCTCACCTACCCGCACCGCCGCTCGGCGGTCATCGCCCTGCGCGGCGCGCTGGAGAAGGAAATCGCCCAGTTGGACGCCGAGGCCGCCGAACTGTTCCTGACCGAGTACGGCATTTCGGAGCCGAGTTTGCGGCGCATGATCCGCCTGTCCTACGACCTCCTCGGCCTGCACTCCTTCTTCACCGTGGGCGAGGACGAGGTGCGAGCGTGGACCATCCGCAAGGGCGACACGGCTTTGCAGGCCGCGGCCGCCATCCACACGGACCTGGCGCGCGGGTTCATTCGCGCGGAGGTGGTGGCCTACGACGACCTCATCGCAGCCGGCTCTCTGGCCGAGGCCAGGCAGCGGGGGCTTGTTCGCCTGCAGGGGCGAGACTACGTGGTGCAGGACGGCGACATCCTGAACATCCGCTTCAACGTCTAGGGGGCGCGTCCGGGGGTTCGCCTAGATTTCGCCCAGAAGGTCGGCCAACTCCTGCATGCGGAAAGGCTTCTGCAAGATTCCGAGCAGCCCTTGCTTGAGCAGGCGCTCTACCTCTTCGGTGTCGCTGTAGCCCGTGGTGAGGATGACGGGCAACGACGGGGTGATTTTCCGCAGCCGCTCAAACAGTTCCAGCCCGCCCATCCGCGGCATGATCATATCGGCAACGACCGCGGCGATTTCGCCCGCGTGGGCCTCGTAGATGCGGAGCGCCTCGGCCCCGTTGCGGGCCAATATGGCGCGGTAGCCCAGCCGCGCCAGCATCCGCTCCATCAGTTCGCGTACCATCTCCTCATCCTCGGCCACCAGGACCACCTGGCCCTTTCCCCGGCGAGCCACGCTTGGGGCTACCACGGGCCGCTGGGCCTCCTCATTCTGCGGCGGGAAGTAGATGTGCACCTGCGTGCCCACGCCCACCTGGCTTTCCAGGAAGATGTAGCCCTCGTGTTGCTTCACGATGCCGTAGGCTTGCGCCAGGCCCAGGCCCGTCCCCTCGCCCACGCCTTTCGTCGTGAAGAACGGCTCAAAGGCATGGGCCAGCACATCCGGGGACATCCCGCGGCCGGTGTCTTCCACCCGCAGGTACACGTAGGGCCCCGGCCGCATCATCGGATAGCGGGCCAGCAACGCCGAATCCGTGGAAATGCGGCGCAAAGCGAGGGTCAGTATGCCGCCGTTGGGCATGGCGTCGCGCGAGTTGGAAACCAGGTTCATGAGCAGTTGCTGAATCTGGGTGCTGTCGGCAAAGATGGTATAGTCGTCGGGCGGGAAATCCGTGCGGATGGCGATGCTCTCGGGAATCGTGCGGCGCAGGAGCCGAACCAGATCGCGGAGGAATGTGTCCAGCCGCAGCGGGGCTTTCTGCATGATGGACCGCCGGCCGAAGTCCAGAATCTGGCGCACCAGGTGGGCGGCCCGCTGCCCCTGCTGCACAATCTGCTCCAGGTCGGCGCGGAGTTCCGGCGAGAGGTTCGGCGCGCCCAGGTTGAGTTGCGCCAGCCCGATGAGGGTGGTGAGGATGTTGTTGAAGTCGTGGGCGATGCCCCCTGCCAGTTGGCCCAGCGCAGCCAGACGTGCCTGCTGTTCCATTCGCACACGGGCCTGGTGCTGCTCGGTGGAATCGTGAATCGTCAGCACCGTGCCCGTGGTGCCCGTCGGCGTGGTGTAGGACACGGCCGACAACTGCACCACCAGGCGGGGCTGCGCCTCGCCGATGATGCACTCCGACGGCCCTGCCTCGGCGGTGCGGGCGCGCAGGTCGTCCAGCGCGAACCCGCACAACTCCTGGAGCACGTCGCCCTCGCGCAGGTCCGCGATGCCGAGGAGCGGCAACAGCCTGCGCGCCGAAGGGTTCGCCGCCACAAGGCGGTCCCGGTGATCCAGCAGCACCACGCCCTCCTGCATGGCCTCCAACGCTTCTTCCATGCGGGTCCGCTCGGCCTGGGCCAGGGCGCGAAGGCGCTGCAAGGCATTGGCCAGCAGGCCGGCCGCGGCCCGCAACAGGCGTCGCTGATCGTCGCCCAGGGCGTTTTCCGCCTCGCAGGCGATGGTCAACCCGCCCAGCCGCTGGTCGGCTGCGCCCGCGGGTTCCACGATCAGCGAACCCAGCGCGCTCAGCGGAGGCTCGTCAGGGTGCTCTATGTTCCAGGCGACCCTATGCCGAAAATCCGCGGCGTGCATGCCCTCAACGAAGGCGCCGCCCAAATGCGTGCACGTCTGGTCCATGAGAGCCTGGGACAGCGGCTCGGGAAGGGGTCTTCTGGCGCGCAGCACCACGGGATACAGCCCACCGCCCGGCTGGGTTACCGCCACAGCCGCCACCTCCACGCCGTGGATGCCCATCAGGTACTCGGCGATGGCCGCGAACAGGTCGTCTGGGCGCAGGCTGTAGCCCAGGCGCTGGGACAGTTCGTACAGGGCCTGGATCTCCGCGGTGCGGTCCTGCACCCGCGCCTCTAGCGACGCGTTCAGTTCTTGCAGCGCGCGCCAGTGCAGATGGGATTCCCCGCCCGCCGCCAGCACCGGCCCCAACTGGTCCAGAAGATCAAGGTGGGTATCGCGGAAGGCGTTGGGCTCGTCCGCCAGCAGGACCAACCCCACGCGCAACTCGTCGCGCAGGATGAGGGGGTACGCGAGGATGCTGCGGACGCCCTGCCCCGCCATCGCCGCGTCTTCGGCGTAGGCGTTGGCGAGGGTGTCATTCTGGACAACCGGCGCCCGAAGCGCGAAGGCCAGCCCCAGCACGCTGTTGGGCGGAATGTGCTCCATCTTCGGGCCGTACACCGTAGCCGCAGCCTTCAGGCGTGTCGCCGTAGGCTCGCCATCCTTAGGGCCGTGGGCGATGTGGCCCGTGGGCCAGGCGCCGAGGATGCCCGTGGAGAACGGGATGTACGACTGCAATGCGGCCAGCGCCCGCTGGAGCCGCTCGCCGGGGAGAAGTTCGGCGATCTTGCGGCTGACGTCGGAGATGGCCATCTGTCGCCGACTCGCAAGCACGGCGTCGGTGATGTCCAGGATGACGCCCTGGATCACCGGCTGTTTGAACTCCGGGCTTTCCAGGGCGGTCCCCAGGTTCCGCACCCATCGCTCCGAACCGTCCGCCGCTACCAGCCTGTGCTCCAGGACGAAAGGCGCGCCCGTTCGCAGCGCCGTGCGGATTTTGCGGACGAGGCTCGGCCTGTCCTCACGCGGGGCGAGGTCAAAGGGGTTCTTGCCGATGAGTTCGTCAGCGCCGAAGCCGAGCAACTGCCTGACGTATGGGCTGATGTAGCGCAGGCGGAGTTCCGGACCGGCGATGTAGATGACGGCGGGCACGGTGTCCAGCAGTTGCTGGTAGCGCCGCTCCAGGGCGGCGGCCTGGACGCGCGCCTTGCTGCGTTCCAGCGCGGCGCGGACGGCCACCGGCAGCCTGTGGAACTGCGCGGGGGTCTTCACGACGTAGTCGTCCAGCCCCTGCTTCATCGCGTCCACGGCCATCTCTTCGGTGCCGGTGTCGGTGAACATGACCACGGGGACATCCGGCCAGCGTTCGCGCGCCCGCGCCAGAATCTGTAGCCCCGTCGCCCAGGTCAGTTGGCTGTCGGTAACGACCAGGTCCGTGCGCTCCCCGTCCAGCGCAGCGCGAAACGAAGCCTCGTCGCCCACTTCCACCGGCTGCAGGTCTGCGAATTCCCGCGCCAATTCTCGGATGGCCGCGCGGCGGTCCTCTGGGTCCTCATCTACCAGCAACACCCGCAAAGGAGGCATGGAACCTTACCCTATCCCCCTGATTCCATTATACCACACGGCGGCCTGGCTGGCGAAACCGATCTCGGATGGGCAGGCTAGGGCACGCGGATGACCACGTCGGCCCACGACTGTTCCGTGCCGTCGTTGTGCATGTAGAGGCCCACGCGCCCCTTGCGGACAGGCGCGCCTTCCAGGACGCTGGCCTCCAGGGCGTTCACATAGCCTACAAGCCGCGAGCCTTGCGCCTCTACCCGCACCCGCGCCACGATGGCCTGGGTCCCGTCGCCGCGCGGCAAGACCAGCGGGCGCGGGTCAATCGGGTCGCTCCAGCGTTCGGGCGATTGCAAGGGCGCGTCCTTCCCGCCCCTCCGCACCTGCCAGTAGCACTGCGGGTCGTCCGCCTGGGAGATGACGAACACGTAGGCGTCGTTGGGGTTCAACGCCCGGACGACGATGCCCACGCGCGACGGCCTGGTGTAGTAGCGGAGGTTGGCCTCCACGATCACGTCCGCCCACTCGCCGACGCACAGCGAGAACGCTTCCGGCTCGCGGGAATCCGAAGGCCAGTAGGTGCAGTAGCGCGGGCCGGTAACCCACCGCCCGGAATCGTTGCTCCATGAGGTTGTCTGTCGGGCGCACGTTTCGTCCGGCGGGGACGAGGAACTGAAGAACGGCCCGAACGTCTCCACGCGCGCGGTCGGTTGGGGCGGCGCGGTCGCGGGAACGGGCGAGGGCGCAACCGGTGGCGTAGCCCTGCTGCAACCGTAGAGCGCCACCGCGCACCCAAGCACCAGCAACCCGTTGCGGAATCGCACGGAGTGTCCTCCTGCCTATCAGGATGCGGTGGCGGGCGGTTCAAGGATATTATATCCCAAACCCTCAAATGTGTAAAGTTTCCCTTGCATCTGTGCGCTGCTTCGGCCCCTTTCGCTCGCAGGCACGGGGGCTTGACCTCACCCATCTCCACCCCAGCCCTCCCCTTCCCTCTTGTGTCTTTGCGCCTTTGTGTGAGAAGAATATCCCCCACGGAGACACCAAAGGTCTGCAAGACCTTGGGGGTCTTTGCGCTCGCGGGGCCTGACCTCACCCATCTCCACCTCAGCCCTCCCCTTTGCTCTTGTGTCTTTGTGCTCGCGGGGCCTGACCTCACCCATCTCCACCCCAGCCCTCCCCTTCCCTCTTGTATATTCACACCGCATATTCACACCGGCACCTTAACAACCCGAATAGCCATCTGAGCAAGGTTGGTGCATACTTATCCTGGGAGGGCCGAAGCGGCTCCACTTCCCCTGTGAGGAGCGTTCGCTGCCTCTTCGCGGAGATTGCCGTTCTCCCGCCCAGGAGACCCGATTAGGAACATTGGGGCTGCGCTTGAGCAGGCCCCTCATCAATCGCAAGGC
>DAOTVT010000192.1:0-9867 GCA_034436295.1 Anaerolineae bacterium
CAGCCCGGTGAAGATCACCAGCTTCCTCCCCTCCGCCACGCTGGTCGCGGCCACCTCCTCTATCGCCTCCATCTTCGGCCACGTCTTCAGATCAGGCCACGCCTCCCCCGGATACTCCGTCGCAAAGCACGAAGGCACCGTGGCCGCCCGCCGCGCCGCCCACATCAGCGCCGAAAAACTCCCCAGGTCAAACACCTCGCCCCGCCGCTCCCGCTCCAGTTGCTGCCGGTACAGTTGCAGAAACCTGTCCTCCACCCACCGGATGACCTGTAGTTGCTCCGCGCTCGGCTCCACGGCCACCTCCCGTTCGGTGAACGCCGGAAGCCGAATCGCCTCGGCCACCATCGGGTCCTCGTTCGCCCGCCGAATCATCAGCGTTCCCGTGATCCGCCAGAACAACTCGGCGTTCTTGATCCGCTCCGCTTCCTGCACCTTGCGCCGCTTGCCGCTCCTCATGGTCTTCTCCACCCAGAAGGCGAAGGCGTCCATGAAGGCCTTCTGACTCCCTCGCTCCATCGGAAACGGAAACAGGATCCGCCCCAGGTCACCCGCAAACAGAAATTGCCCCTGCCTGCAGAAATCCTGGATGAACCCCATCACCGGCGTGCCCCCCAGCGCCAACTTGTACTTCGCTCCCCTCAACGCCAGCATGGCGTCGCCGCGCAGGGTATTCGCGTTCTTGACGAAGTGCGCCTCGTCCAGCACCACCATGTCGTACCCGGCGTGCGCCGCATGCTTGTAGTACGGCGCCACCCACTGCCGGGCGGACAGATGGCACTCGCTGCAGTAGTGCCCATTCCAGGCCGGACTGCCGCATCGGGGACACAGGTCCTCCATGCCCCGCCTCCACGGCACAACCTTGCGCACCTCCTGCCGGTACTTCTCACACCCGGGATTCTGGCATCGCGCGTACCGGTCCGTCGGCTGGTGGCACACGTAGCACCGCCCTACCCCACACTCCTTGTTCTCGCACCGCTCCCCCGTAACCACGCTCCCGCATTGGGGGCACCGCACGGGATCCAGGTGCGTCGGCTTCGGCTTGTTCGCAAGCCGGGTGTAACTCGTGATGTGGAGCGGCGCAGGATGTCCCATGTCCGAGGGTTCCCGCACCAGGATGAAGTCCCGCCCTTCCACAAGCCCCACCGCCCGGCACTCGTCCGCCCAGGCCATGTCCAACACCGACCCCGGCGGAACAACGAACAGCGTCTTGAACGGATGGGCCTCGTGATTCCGGCTGCTCTCCGGAGATCGCTCCAGCTCCCCCTTGCGATCCAGATACCTCGCCAGCGCCACCGCCAGGCTGGTCCTCGTCTTGCCCAGGCCCGGCGTGTACGACAGGTACGTGGACTCGGTCATGCAGATCAGGGCCGCGTCATGCGCCTGGTACTCGTACAGGTCTATCCCCGTCTCGGCCACCCGATCCCGCCACATCCAGTACCGCTCTTCGTACGCCTCCACCGTCGGCAAGTGCTCCACAACAGGCGTGTCCTTCAGCGCCTTCCGCGCCTCTTCCAGCGCCTCGGCGATCCCTTCCGCCGACTCCGGCCGGGGGATCAACTGCCACGCCAGCCGGCGCCGCAGATGGTTCAGCGCAGACTCCACATCGCCGGGCGCCTCCGGTTGCAGCCCCACGGCCTGCAGGCGTTGCAACCGCCCGCTCCGCTCGCTCCATCCCACCGGCAGCCACCGCTCGCCGCCCATGATCGCTTCGGGCAGCGTGATGGCATACCCCGTGGCGTCCACCGTTTCCAGCAGTTTCAAGGCGTCCACCACGCTCTGGGGCTCCACAGCCAGAACCTTGCCCCGTCGCCTGAGCACGAGCCCCGGACCGTCGGTTCGGACCGGCAGCACGGAAAGATCGCTCCTTCTGGGAGAAGTCTTCCTCCCGGACTTCTGCACCCGTTGCAGCCTTTCCGGCCGCTGCCATCCGACGCGGATGCCGTACTGCGCGGCGAGACCCTTCTGCGTCTCCAGAAGCCTCGCCCGCAACGCTTCCCGGGCCTCAGGAGCCAGGTCCGGCACATCGCCCAGGGTGCGCAGGTGCCGCTTCACGGTCTGAGCCACCACGCGAGCCACGGCTTCCGGTTTTGGTTTCTTGCCCCCTCGGCCAGGCTTCAGTTGAAGTACGGCCTCAATGGCGCCGCACGTCTCGCTCCCGCACGTCATGCACCAGTACTCGTCCACCCCGATGGCGCAGACCCCATGGACCACTTCCAGCCCCACCGAATCCGTGTGAAGCACCCGCGCCTCGTTGAGCAGCACGCCCCGCTTCCACTTCAAGGGCGACAGCACTCTCCAGGGGGTTGCGGCTTCCCTGGAAGGCGGAGACGGCTCGGGTGTGGACTCCCGCCTGCCTCCCAGGTCCCACCCGTAGGGTTGCACCACCCGCTGGAACCAGGGGGTGTCCTTCCATGCCTGGAGCGTCGTCGTGTTCAGTTCTTCAAAACTCCGGGGCGCTGCCCTGAACTCCGGGTAGTGCACAGGATGCCCGCCCGGCGGCATCGCCGGCCGCTTCTGGAGCAGCCAGGCTACGCACGGCCACCGCGTCCCAGGGTCCTCGTCCCCAGACCGCGGCAGCGCGACCCGCGCCATCTCCACGCATTGCGCCAGCATCCACTCGCGCCACCTGCGAACATCATCGCGCTCCAGCGCCGCCTCCGGCACCACCAGCCCGATGAACCCCCCTGCCTTGACCGCCCGGACCTGCAGTTCGGTCGCCGCCTCCAGCGACAACACGTGCCCCTTGTGGGAAGAGGCGCATTGAAGGTTCGCCGTCTCTTCCACCGACCACGTGAGCCCGAATGGCGGGTTCCCCAGGGCATACTCAAAGGCGTCCCGCGTCCGGTACTCCAGGCAGTCGCCGTGGATCAGGTCCGCACCGCCGGGCCACCTCTGGTACGCGGCCCGGAGCACGGTGAAGGCCTCCTCCTGCAGTTCTATCCCGACGACCCGAACCGACGGGGGAAGGTACGCAAACAACCGCCCCGCCCCTGCGCAGTTGTCGTACACCGCGCCTCCCGCGATCGCCAGCGCCTCCGCGAAGAACCGGGCCACCTCCAGAGGCGTCAGGTACTGCCCCAGGGCAGCCCTGCTTTGCTGCAGAGCCGCCATCGCCCCGTACTTCTCTTCGTCTACCTCCACCAGCCCGCCCACGCCCGTGTACTGCGCCAACACGGCGAGCCGCTCTCCATCGGAGAGAACCTCTTCACGGCTGAGTGCCTCCTGTGCCCTCGCCAACGCTTCGGCGTTGCGTTGGAGCCGCACCGCCTTGACCGCTGCAGGGCCCTCTGCGTTTCCGTCTGCCATCTGTGTCCTCCTTCACGTTGGTGACGGAGGACAGGCCCATCCCCCGCACGGGGGCAAACCTGTCCCCCGTCGGGGATTGTTTCGATCACGTTCTACTTGCTGAACCCAAGGCTCCGTTCCCGAAGCGATACCCAGCACCCCTGCCCGATGACCAGGTGGTCCATCACCTCTATCCCCAGCAGCGCGCCCACTTCCACCGCCTGCCGCGTGATCTGCACGTCCTCGGGCGAAGGCGTCGGGTCCCCGCTGGGGTGGTTGTGCGCCAACAGGATGCCCGGCGCGTTCCGACGAATCGCTTCCCGGAACACCTCGGCCAGGCGCACTTCGGTGCGGTTCACCGATCCCCGGTACACCAGCACGTCCGCCAGCACCCGGCTGCGCGTGTCCAGCACCAGCACCCGCAGCGTTTCCTGCTCCTGCAGGCTCATCGTCGGCACAAGCAGGCTCGCGGCATCCGCAGGACTCCGAATCTGCATCGCCTCGCTGCCCGGAAGCGCCGCCAGCCGACGGCCCAGTTCCACCGCCGCCTGGATCCGCGCACCGGAAACGGTGCCCAGCCCCCGCACCTCGGCCAACTCGGCCAGGTTCGCCCGAGCCAGGCTCGCCAGGTCGCCAAACCGCGCCAGCACCTCCCGGCCCACCGATTCCGACGCGCCGACGATCAGTTCAATCAACTCGGCGTTGCTCAGCACACCGGGGCCAAGACGCGCCAGCCGGTACAGGGGTTGCTCCACCGCCGGCAGTTCCCGCAACTGAAGTCGGGTGGGTTCACCAGGGGCCCACAGCCCCATCTGTTGGGCGTCCATCCTCACCCCCATCACAGCACTCTGGGACAGGGATGACGCCCCGACAGGGGACCATCACCCCTGTCGGGTGGATACACGATGGGTTACAGGGAATATGCGATACTCTCCTCCTTTCTTGGGTCTTGAGATGGTGCAGGCGAACGACCATCCACTGCGCCACAGGGGTTTGCAAAACGCCACTCGTTCCCAGGGCGTCACGGGACATCAATCTTGCCGCAATGATGGGCGGCAGGATAGCGGGGCGCGGTTTGACGTCCTGCGCCCGCTCTGGTATATTACCCTCGCAATGGCATGACTAGGCTTAGCGAGGTGCTCCATGTTTGAGCGGATCACGACCAACCCGCGGGTGCTCCATGGCGAGCCCTGCATTCGCGGCTTGCGAATTCCGGTTCACTTGGTGGTGGAGATGGTTGCGGCAGGCATGACACACGAGGACATCCTGCGCAACTACCCCGACCTGGAACCGGCGGATATCCAGGCTGCTCTGGACTATGCGGCCCGCGCTGCGGGCGGGGGGCTGACCAGTAACGGCGAGAAGGGGGCTGTCCCCCTTCTCTCGCCGCCTATGCCGCTTTCTTGAGCGGCGCCCTTTCCATCGCTTCGGCCACCGCGCGCAGTTCGTCCCCGCTCAGGTCGCCGAACGCCTTACCCATCTTGCGGGCCGCAGCCAACTCGCTCCGGGCCGCATCCCAGCCGAACTTCTCCTTGCCAAGCCGCCGGATCTCCGCGGCCCAGTCCACCGGAATCTCGCCCTCTCTCGGCAAGGGAGGTGCAGCCTTCAGTTCGCAGATCGCCGCGCTGGCCTCGCCTTTGGTCAGATCGTCCAGCGCCCGGCCCAGATACGCCTCCAGGTCTGCGATCCCCGCCCGCCCGGCCAGGTCCTCCAGATACCGTCGCTGCGCCGCCGTCATCGGCCCATCCGGGTCCCGGATGGACAGGACCGACGGTGCCGGGCGATCGGGAACCCCATCGGAGTCCCGCTGGGTCAGCCTCCCCTCCAACTCCCTCGCGCGCTCGGCGCGAATGCGCTCAATGCGGGCGCACAGGTAGGCATCCAGGTACGCTTCGGTCTCCAGCAGGAGACGCAGCAGGTCGCACACCGGAAAGCGGATGCTGACCCGCGCCTTCGGCTCCCCGTCGGGCGCAATCCCGCCGTTGGCGGTCGCCTTGCCAGGGCCGTTGGACACCGTCAGCCTCATGGGATAGCGGGCGAACCGCTCCCCCTCGCCGGCGTCATGTTCCAGCCGCAGCACACGGCTCTCTATCGCGCCGTCGCGTTGGCTCCCGCCGAAGGCCTCAAACCTGCCCCCAAACAGCGCCTCAAACCGGTCCGCCTTCAGCGCGTGGATCACCACTCGCAGGTCGGCCACGTCCAGGTACGCGACGGCGCGGCCCGTCTGCCCCTGCCCCCGCTCGTACGTCGCCACCTCCACCTTGACCTTCCCGATCTCCAGGTGGTCGTACACCGTGAAGAAGGCGCTCCGGGTGGCGTAGGTTACAATCTCCGGGTGCACCGGAAGTCCCCGCTCGTCCATGCCGCCCTCCTCACGCCGCCTTGCGTGGCGGAGGGTCGCGCCTGGGAAACGGCAGGATGCGGGCAGGCCTGTCCTGTTCCTCCACGGGGAGTTCAACGACCTTCGCGATGACCACCTCCCCTCTGAAGAAGGCGCGTATCTCCTCCGGCGTGGACCACTCCACAATCGCGATCTTGACCGTCTTGCTCGGCCTCTTCGTTTCCATCGGGTTCCTCCTCTTGTGCTTGCAGGGAGGACGCCTCACACCGCCGGAAGGGCGGCATGGCGTCCGCCCCTCCGGCGGGTTCACGTTCAGGGATCCCTGGTCTCTCGCGTGTCTCACCTCCTCGTTCCGTTTCATAGATGCTGCGCGTCCGATGCATCGGAAAGATGCGTCACAGGCACTTGCCTTCGCTTCACGAGTGCCCATGGCGTCACGGAATGTCTATCCCAACACCGGCGCGCAACGTGCGGCCGGTGAGGAAAACAAAATGATGGGATATGATTGCAGCGTATGAGCCCGGGCTCGGGCCGAGGCGACCGCCCCGCGGAACTCGGACTGTTTGGTAAGGTGCCCCTGCCCCAGGGAAACAAAAAGACGGCAGGATGGTCCTTGCCGTCACGGGTTGCGGGGAGGCCCATGGTGTCCCCGCGCCTGGGTCAGGTATTCGGTTGCCTCTATCATACCACACTTCCGCGCCGATGTCAAAAAGGGCGCGAGGAGTGTTATGTAAACTCTAACACGCGCTATGCTCCGCCCACGCCCCACCAGTACCAGGCGAACGTCCTCTGCCCACAACCGCAGCGACCGCGGGCACGCCCCCCAACCCCGCGCCTGCGCCACTCTGCTGAACCCTTGTCGCCCACCCCATGCGGCCGTGCGATGGTATGACGTTGCGCGGAGTAGCGAGGATGTTTGACAAGCGGCAAACGTGCGTTAGAATACGCTCACACGAAACCTAACCGGAAGGAGCGCCCATGGCCCATACGAGGCTGGATGTATCCACCCTGGAGACATGGCTTTGGGAGGCAGCATGCGCCATCCGCGGCCCTGTAGATGCCCCCAAATTCAAAGATTACATCCTACCCCTGGTGTTCCTCAAACGCCTGTCCGATGTCTTTGAGGACGAGGTCGCTTATCTAGCCGGCGAGTTCGGCGATCCTGAGGTCGCAGCGCGTGCCGTGGAGCGAGATCACAACCTCGTGCGTTTCTACATACCGGAGGCTGCCCGCTGGCCCGTTGTCGCCAGCAGAACCACTGGCCTCGGTGAGCATCTGACCGATGCCATGCGCGCAGTGGCCCGGAACAACCCCCAACTCCAGGGCGTGGTGGATGTGGTGGATTTCAACGCGACTACCGCCGGGCAGCGTATCGTGGATGACACCTATCTGGCCGCCCTCGTGGAAGTATTGGGGCGCCACAGGCTTGGACTGAACGACGTAGAGCCAGACATCCTGGGCCGGGCCTACGAGTACCTGCTCCGCAAGTTTGCCGAGGGCCAAGGTCAGAGCGCGGGCGAGTTCTACACGCCGCGCGAGGTCGGCATCCTCATGGCCCGCTTGCTCCAGCCGGAGCCCGGTATGACGGTCTACGACCCCTGCTGTGGGTCAGGTGGGTTGCTCATCAAGTGCCACCTCCGGCTCCTGGAGACCCACGGTGAGCGCAGGAACGGCCGCCTCTCTCTGCCGCCTAGCGTAGCGCCTCTCAAATTGTTTGGACAGGAAATCAACCCTTCTACTTTTGCCATGGCGCGCATGAACGCCTTCATCCACGACATGGACGCCGAGATCCTGCTGGGCGACACCATGAACCGGCCCGCTTTCACGGACGAGTCAGGCCGCCTCAGGCAGTTTGACATCGTTACCGCCAACCCCATGTGGAATCAAAACTTCCCGAGCAGCGTCTATGAGCATGATCCTTACGAGCGTTTCCATTTCGGGACGCCGCCGTCCTCTAGCGCCGACTGGGGCTGGATTCAGCACATGCTGGCCTCACTGAAGCCTCGCGGTCGCATGGCCGTCGTTCTGGACACCGGCGCCGTCTCGCGTGGCAGCGGCAACCAGGGCAGCAACCGCGAGCGTGATATTCGCAGACGGTTCATTGAGGGCGATCTTGCGAGCCACGGCGACCTGATTGAGGCCGTCATCTTGTTGCCCGAAAACCTCTTCTACAATACCACGGCGCCGGCGATCATTCTGGTTGTGAACAGGGCCAAGGCGCACCCCGGCGAGATTCTGCTGGTGAACGCGTCCAAACTGTGCGAAAAGGGCCGTCCGAAGAACTACCTGACCGAGGCGCACGTGCAGCAGGTCTTTGAGACCTACCGGGAATGGAGAACCGTGGAGGGTCTCAGCGCGGTCATCACCCTGGCCGACGCTGCGCGCAACGACTACAACCTCAGCCCGTCGCGCTATGTTTCCACCAACGACAAGGAGCCCGTGCTGCCCCTGGAAGAGGCGGTCGTGCTCCTAGCGCAGGCCGAGGAGGAACGGGCCCAGGCGGATCAGAAACTGCGGCAAGTTCTACGCGAACTTGGGCTAGATTTTCCCCCTGGCGGTTTACAAATCTAGAAAATTGTGGTATAATGTAAACCGAGTACGCACAACGGAGGGGGAGATGGTGTTCGGAGAACGGTTGAAAAGCGCGCGCGTCCTAGCGGGGTTGAGCCTGCGCGATTTGGCCCAACGGGTTGGCGTCAGCGCGCAGGCCATCTCAAAATACGAGCGCGGCCTTGATATGCCCGGTTCCGCCATCGTCATTCGCCTGGCACAGGCTCTGGGGGTGCGGGTGGAGTACTTGCTGCGCCCGCCCAGTGTGTCGCTGTCCGCCCCCAGTTTCCGCTGCCGCGCCGCGCTCTCGCAAAAGCAGCAGGCCGCAGTTCAGGCGCAGGTGAAGGACTGGCTGGAACGCTACCTGACCATTGAGTCCATCCTGGGCAAAGCGCAAATCTTCCAGCAGCCTGCAATCTCCCGTCGCGTGGAGAGCCTTGAGGACACGGAGAGGGTCGCACAGGCGTTGCGGGGCGAGTGGAAACTCGGCTTGGATCCTATTCCGAATCTGACCGAGACGTTGGAGGCCCACGGCATCAAGGTCGGCTTTGTCCAGGGCTGCGACGATTTTGATGCCCTCACCTTCATGGCCAATGAAGCCATCCCTGTCATCGTCATCAAGGCGGGCATTCCCGGCGACCGCCAGCGCATGAACTTGGCCCACGAACTCGGCCACTTGCTGCTGGAGATGCCCGACGACTGGACGCCGAAGCAGGCAGAGGCGGCCGCTTTCCGCTTTGCCGGGGCTTTTCTTGCTCCAGAACCTTCGGCGCGGCAGGAACTGGGCGATCGGCGACAGACGCTGGACCGCTACGAGTTGCACCTGCTCAAGCACAAGTATGGGATGAGCATGCAGGCCTGGATCTACCGCGCCAAAGACCTGGGCATCCTGCCCCGGACCGCCGCAGAGAACCTGTTCCGCCAGTTCCGCACCCGCGGCTGGCATCGCCAGGAACCCGGAGCCCCCTGCCCGCCTGAAACCACCGACCGCCTGGAGCGGCTGATCCTGCGGGCGCTCAGCGAAGGACTGATCTCCGAGGCACGCGCGGCAGAACTGCTCGGCGTCGGGCTTGATGAATTCTGGCAAAGGGTACGCGCGCAACATGAAGACATCCCCGTTCCGTTGCGTCCTTGACTCCAGCGTGCTGATTGACCTGTATCGCGGCGAAGTGCTACACGTTTTCCTAGCACGGCCTGGCGAGTTCATTGCGCCCGATTTCATCGTTGCCGAGATGACGGAGCCGTCCAGCAACCGCCTGCTCGAGCTTGGGCTGCGGCGCGGAGAACTGAGCGGCGACGAATTGAATGAAATCACAGCCCTTCTGGCAAGCCACCCTGCGGTTTCCGTCCCAGACCTGTCTGCGCTTGTGCTGGCGAGGCGCGAACGGACAATGCTGTTGACCGGTGACGGAAGCCTGCGCCGCCTGGCCGAAGAGATGCAGGTGGAAGTGCATGGCACGCTGTGGGCGCTGGACTGGATGGTGGAGGCGGGATCGCTCACGCCCCGAGAGGCCGCCGACGCCCTGCGCGCCATGCTCGGGTGGGGCAGCCGCCTCCCCGACGGCGAATGCCGCGCGCGTCTGAGACGGTGGGAGAAGCAGCCATGACCGAGGCACGCCTGAACGACTTCAAAGACACCGAACTCGGCCCCCTGCCCGCGGAGTGGAAGGTGGTGAGGCTGGGAGAGGTGG
>DAOTVT010000193.1:0-8506 GCA_034436295.1 Anaerolineae bacterium
TGGTGTGTAAGTTATACCGCCTCTGGCAGCGATTTAAATGCAGATTGTACCTGCAAGACCAATTGTGATGCTTGTCCACAAGTTACCAACACTCCCACTCCCACCCCAACAAACACTCCTACCCCAACCCCAATAAGCACTCCTACCCCCACCCCAACAAGCACTCCTACTCCTACCCCTACTTCTTGTCCAACTCCCAATCCGGTGCAAAAAACCGAACCGGCAAACAATACGGCTGTTTGCAAAAGCGATCCTAAGACAATTACTTTTAAATTAAATGATGATGGCGATACCGGTTGTTATCCTCATCAGGCTTATTTTGCTATTTATTCTGGTTATGGGGGATCTGCTGTGGCTAATTCTGGTTGGATTAGTGGAGCAATTCCTACACCAGGAGCCACCGCCCAATGGAGTTATACTTTTTCCGCTGACGGTCAATACAGTTGGCGGGTCCTCCCCGTCCGGCGGGGCGCGCGAGCAAAGCGGCGATTCGCGACTGAGCGGCCGTGAGACGATCAGCCCCGCGCGCCCCCACCGCCCGCGCCTCGCAGGAACGCGCGCGCGGCGTCGCGAACCTCCGCGACGGGCAGCGCGGCCACGGCGCGCAGCGGGCGCTCCCGCTCCAGGTGCCGGATGAACTCGCGGCCCAGGCCGTGGCCCGTCTGGCTGCGCCCCTCAACGCTGTACCACGAGCCGAAGAAGTCGCGCACCGCCTCGCCCGAATCCACTCGGCGGAGAAACTCGGCGGCCAGCGCCTGCCGGTGCGCGGCCCACCACGCCGACGGCGTCGCATCCCCGCACGCGGGCCGGGCCTCGTCGGCGAGAATGGCCTCGGCGCACCGCACGGCGAACCCCTCGCTGTACAGCAGGAACAGCGGGTCGCCCTCGTTCGCCGCGAACTCGTCCCACTCGTCCCGCCAGGCCATGTGCGCCAAGTGGCCCAACTCGTGCGCCACGAGCCGCTCCAGCCCCTCGCGGGTATGCCACCCCTCCTCGGCGATGTTCTCCAGCCCCAGCAGACAGGCGGGGCGGCCCTCGTACCGCGTCGCCCAGCCCGCGCCGCAGCCGATGCCCACGTAGATGACGAAGAGCACGTCAAAGTCCAGGTCCAGGGTCGCCCGCGCCCGCTCGTAGATGGACACGCACACATGCGGAAGGCGATCTCGCGCCGCCTGCATCCGCGGCAGGCGTTCGGGCAGGCGGGGGAAGATTCGGTCTGCGGCGATGTCGCGCCAGTCCACGCCTTGCGACGTGTAGTCGTCCGCCTGCTTGCGCAGGAGTTCGGGGTAGCGGGCCATGTAGTCGGCGCGCCATAGGTCCGCCTGGGCCGGCGGCGGGAGACTCGCGGCTGCAGCCCAGAACCGAAGGAAGTCGTCCCACGTGTCCAGGATGCGGCACGTCGCCATGGCGGCCTCCGGCGGGGGTCAGAGACCCTTGCGGCGCGCCTTGTCGGTGAGCGTCCAGATGCGCTGGGGGGTGCCGACGGAGCAGACCGACGCGCTGGGGCATCCGGCGCACTTCGCCTCGCACGCGCCCGCGGCCGGTTCCAGGTAGCCCAGGCGCTCCAGGTCGGCGATCATCCGATCCAGCGTGTCGCGGCTCACACCCAACTCGCGCGCCAGGGTATCGGGGGTATGCGCCCCGCCGCGCGCCAGCAGCCGCAGGAGGTCTTCCAGCATTCGGCCCGTCCTACACGTCAAACACGGCGACGAGGACCGTGTGATCCGAGGGCTTCTCGGCCATGCGCGGCCCCAGGTCAATCCACGAGGCGGTGCACCGCCGCGCCAGCGGCTCGGTGGCCCAGATGTGATCCACGCGCCAGCCCACGGCCCGCTCCAGCGACCCGCGGATGCGGTAGTCGTAGTACGTGTACTGACGGGCCTCGCCCGGATGGTGCAGGCGGAACACGTCCACAAAGCCCCATTGCCGGACGTGCTCCAGGGCGGCGCGGGCCTCCGGGTGGAAGTCCACGTGGTCCTTCAGCCGCTTGGGGTCGTACACGTCTATGTCCTCCGGCGCCACGTTGAAGTCGCCCACCCACACGAGCGGCTTGTCGGGCGCGTAGTGCCGCGCGAAAAAGTCCCGCAGGCGCGCCAGGTATCGGAGTTTGTACCGGAACTCCGGCGAGTCGGCCGACCGTCCCTGGGGAACGTAGGTGTTCACGATGGGAATGCCGCCCACGACGGCGCGGAGCAGCCGATGCTCGTCGGGTTCGTCGCCGTCGTCCAGGCCAAAGGCCACCCCTTCGGGCTTCGTGCGGCTGAACAGCGCCACGCCGCCGTAGGCCTTCTGGCCCTTGAAGACCACATGGTAGCCCGTGTCCGCGAAGGCGTCCAGCGGGAACTCCGAATCCTGCACCTTGATTTCCTGGACGGCGAGCACGTCTGGCCGCTCCTTCGCCAGGTAGTCCAGAACTACGGGGATGCGGCTGCGAATGGAGTTGACGTTGAACGTCGCGATTTTCATCTTTCGCCCTCCATGCGCGTTCTCGCGCCCATTATACACCCCAGCCCACCAGGCGCGCCAGTTGGTACGCGCCGATGCCCACGGTGAACGAGATGACGAACAGCATCCCCACGCTGAGCGCCGTCCACTTCCAGGAACCCGTCTCCTGGCGGATGGTGGCGACGGTGGCCGCGCAGGGGATGAAGAGCACCTGCACGATGAGAAACGCCAGCGCCGAGGCTGGCGTGAGCAGCGTCGGCAGCACCTGCGCCAGGCCCGCCCCTTCCGCGCCCGCGCCCAGCAGCACGCTCAGGGTGGCGATGGTGTTCTCCTTGGCGACGAAACTCGTGAGGAGCGCCACCATCATCTGCCAGCCGACGCCCAAGAGCGCCCCCAGCGGGGTGAGGAAGCGCCCCACGGCGGCCAGGTAACTCGTGTCCACCTGGCCGTGCGGCAACACCGACAGCGCCCACACCACCACGGACACGATGAGGATGATGGTGCCCGCCTTGCGCACGAAGCCCATCGTCCGCTGCCACACCGACAGGCCGATGGTGCGGGCGTTGGGCTGGTGGTACAGCGGGAGTTCCATGATGAACGCCACGTGCTCGCCGCCCAGCACCAGTTCGTGCAGGGCGATGCCTGCCACCGCGAGCACCACCAGGCTCAACGCGATGAGTCCCCAGGATACCCAGATGGCCGCCGACCCGAAGAAGATGGGGGCAAGGACGGCCACCACCGCCATTCGCGCCGTGCACGGGACCAGCGGCGCGACCAGAATCGTCAACAGCCGCGCCTTGGGCGAATCCACGATGCGCGCGCCCATCACGGCGGGGACGTTGCAGCCGAACCCCAGGAACAGCGGCAGGAAACTCTTGCCGTGGAGGCCCATGAGGTGCATGAAGCGGTCCATGACGTAGGCGGCGCGGGCCATGTAGCCGATGTCCTCCAGCGCGCCCAGCACGGCGAAGAAGATGACGAGGATGGGGAGAAACGTGAGGACCATGCCCGCCCCGCCGATGACGCCATCGGCCAACAGGCCCACAACCCACCACGGGGCGCCCGACAGGGCAGTCCGAACCCACTCCGCGCCCGCCTGAACCAGGTACGTATCCAGAAAAGCCTGAATCGGCGACCCGATGGTGTAGGTGAGCCAGAAGATGGCCCCCAAGACGCCCAGCAGGACGAACAGCCCCCAGAGCGGATGGGTGGCCACCTTGTCTATGCGGTCGGTCAGCGTGATCTGGCCGGCTTTGGGCACGGTCAGGGCGGCGCGGGTCATGCGGCGCACCCACTCGTAGCGCCCGCCCGCGATGGCGAGGATGGCATCCTCGTGCCTCATGAGCACGCGATGCACGCGCTCCCATTGCTCCGGGCTCAGGCGCGCCCGCATCATCTCGGTGATCTCCTCGTCGCCTTCCAGCATCTTGAGGGCCACCCAGTCCTCGGGATAAGGCTCGGGCACGCTGCCGGCGATGAGGTCCGCGATTTCGGCCAGCACCTGGCGGTGGTCTTCGCGGATGTCCGGGCGGCACACGCCCCGCTGCCCCTCGCGGTACACGCGCAGCACCGTATCCACCAGTTCGCGCACGCCCTGGTTCTTGGAGGCCACCATCGGGACGACGGGGAGGCCCAGGGCCGCCTCCAACACGTGCGGCTCTATGCCGAGGCCCTGCTGCTGGGCCACGTCTATCATGTTCAGCGCCAGGACCACCGGCGCGGGCAGGCAGAGAATCTCGGACAGCAGGTACAGGTTGCGCTCCAGCGAGGCCGCGTCGGCCACCATCACCACCACGTCGGGACGCTCGCGGATGATGTAGTCGCGGGTGATGCGCTCCTCCAGCGAGTTCGCCGTCAGGCTGTAGGTCCCCGGCAAGTCCACAATCTGGATGTCCACGCCATCGCAGCGGTGGATGCCTTCCTTGCGCTCCACCGTCTTGCCCGGCCAGTTGCCCACGTGCTGGTTCAGGCCGGTGAGCAGGTTGAACACGGTGGACTTGCCCACGTTGGGCTGGCCCACCAGGGCCACCCGGACGGTGCAGGCGCCCGCGGGCGGCGATGGGCTGTCGCCCTCGGCGCAGCAACCGAGCACGGATGAAGCCGAGCGCATGGTTTCATCGGGATTCTTCATGCGACTTGTCTCCGTTGAGCGTGATCCAGACGCGCTCCGCCTCGCCCCTGCCCAGCGCGATGCGGGTGCCGCGAACAAGCACGATGACCGGCCCGCGACCGAAGTTCTGCATCATGGTAACGGAAGCGCCAGGGGTGAATCCCAGCGCGGCCATGCGCGTCGTGAACCCGCGCCCCCCCTGGAGTTCGGCGACGGTGCCGGTATTCCCGGAAGGCAAGGCGCTCAGCGTGATGCGTTGGCCGGACTTCAGGGCCGTGTCTTGTGCAAGGGTGTGGTTTGTTGTACGCATGATGATCACCTCACTTCCGGTCTACGAGAATCCGCGAGGCCAGGTTCCTGCCAAGCGCCAGGAGGGCCTCGCCCACGCGAAGGGTCAGGGGGCCGTCAAACGGCGCAACTTCCTCCACCACGACCGGCGTCCCCGGTCGCAATCCCAGTTCGCTCAGGTAGGTGAGCACGCCAGGCTCCTCCTCAGGCACCTGGAGGATGACAGCGTGATCGCCCGGCGCCAGATTCGCCAGCGGGAGCCCGCTGCGGTGCGGGACCTGGCCGGCAGCGGTCGGCACCACATGCCCGTGCGGGCAGGTGTCGGGTTCGCCCAGAAACCGCTCCAGGCGGTCTATCAGACTCGCGGACGACACGTGCTCCAGGCCGCAGGCCGCTTCGTGGGCCTCCTCCCAGGGCATGGCGAGGACGTCCACGAGGAACCGCTCCCACAGGCGATGCCGGCGCAGGACGTTCAGGGCACGCGCCTCGCCCTCGGCGGTCAGGGTTACGCCCTTGTACGGGGCATACGCCACGAGACCATCCCGCTCCAGGCGGCGCACCATCTCGTTGGCGGATACGGATGAGACGCCGAGCCGTTCGGCCAGGGCGGGAATGGCCGCCGGCGCGCCGTCTTGGATGAGTTTGTAGATGGCCTCCAGGTACTCTTCCGCGTTTTGGGACATCATTTCGGGACTCCGCGAGCCATGATTAGGCAAACCTAATTACCAAGATTAGGATGGCCTATTATACTATGAGGCGGCGCTTTCTGTCAAGATGGGTGTGGAGGGGGTAAAGACCTTCGCCGCTGTAACCGCGAATAACGCCAATCCACGCGAATGGGGAACAGTGTTGGCGGCGAAGGTGCGACGCACTTCCGAAGTGCGTCGCACCTCGGATACCTGCCCTTGGCGGCTGTGGGAAGCCGCCCTGCGAACCTCGTCTCTCTGTGTGAGAATTAAGTCTCACACAAAGGCACAGAGACACAAAGGATAGAGACACGGAGAAAACCCTCTGTGCCTTCGTGTCTTTGTGTGAGCCGCCGGCGGCTGTGGGAAGCCGCCCTGCGCGGCGCTTTCTGTCAAGATGGGTGTGGAGGGAGCATGGCAGCTTGGGGAACTTGCAAAAGGGTTCGGGTCTTGACACCGAGCTAGATGTATGATACAATATTCACAAGCAAGGCTCTTTTGCTGTCTCCGAAATGGTCGCGTTCGCTACGTTTTCGGCAATAATCAATTTGCGGAAACCTGTGCTCCGAAACTCATCGGAGACGATCACGTGGGTACGTTCCCTGTAGAGCATTCAGAGGCCCGATTCTGAATCAGGGCGAGGAGACTGGATTCCGCGAGAGTGCTGAGCGGATGCAGTCGAGAGAATCTGCCCCAGCAAACACCGGCTGCAATCCCTCGCGCAAGAGAAAGGAGGTGTCTATAGACTAGCGAGATTTATTATCCCAATCCCTTGGCGTTCCACTATTTCCACACTGTACTCAAAGAGGAGACCAAGATGAGCAGCAAGAAGAAAAATGTAATACTGGTGTGCATTGCCTTGGCGTTGGTATTGGTCGGCTCCATCGTCGCGAGCCTGGTCCAAACGGACTTTGGGAGAGTCAGGGTAGTAGAGGTTACCTATGTCTCCGAGGATGGCGCTCGGTTCCACTCGCTGCTGTTCATCCCCAAGAGCGCCACGGCTGAGAACCCTGCGCCCGCCGTTATTGCGGCCCACGGATACAACAACACGGCAGAAGTGCAGACCATCAATTTCGTGGAACTAGCCCGCCGCGGATATGTCGTCATGGCGATTGACCACTACTCGCATGGCGATTCCTCGGCAACCGACCCGAACGTGAAGCCTAAAGGCCTCACCCCCGATATGGGTACCTACTCGGCTCTGCAATACCTGGGCAGGTTGCCCTATGTGGACAAGAACAACATCGGCATGATTGGGCACTCCATGGGTGGCAGCACCATTCAGATCGGCGCGCTGCGGGCTTTCACCGCCCGTGAAACCGACCCCACGGTTACCGTTCCCAAAGCCTTGATGCCCACTTCCCAGGCGTTCTACGTTGGTGCTGACGGCACCCTAGCCTATGGGAAATACCCTGTGAACGTGGGCATCATCTTCTCGCGGTTTGATGAATGGCACGAAAACATGTGGGGCGCCAAAACCGGCGACCTCATCAACACCACGCCGAAGGCCGTGGCGGGAATGGGATTCAGCAATGCGGCCTACAACACCTACTACTCATTCGGCAACACTACCCCGCTGGACCGCAACGGCGCAATAGAGGCGGCCAAGAATGGCACGCTGCGAGTGATCTTCCAGCACGGCACCACTCACCCGGGAACACACTGGTCGTTCAAGGCGGCTGCCTGGGCTGTGGATTTCTTTGATATCACCCTGCGCGGTGGCAAGAGCACCATCGCGCCGACTAACCAGGTGTGGGTATGGAAGGAAATCTTCACCGGCATCGCGATGGTGGGGTTCTTCCTCTTCATCGTGCCTTTCACCTTCCTGCTCCTGGAAATCCCATTCTTCAAGACCCTCATCCGTCCCGAGCCTGTAGCACCCTCTACGTGGGCGACAAAGAAGGACCGCCTGATTTACTGGCTTATTTACCTGGTGCTGCTGCTTCCTTTGCCGCTGCTGTGGAACTGGGCGGTCGGATATCCTATTGATATTCGGGACATGGGACGCGCAGTTCCGACGGTGCTGAAGGCCAATAACTACTTCAACCTACCCGCCGTCAACGGGCTGGTGATCTTGTGTGTGCTACTGGGCGCCATCTTCCTGGTTGCCTTCATCCTGACCTACCAGTTCCTTATGAAAAAGAACGGTGTCAAGTATGAGCAACTGGGTGTGAGGCTCCCGGCCAAGGAGATCGGAAAGGCCCTGCTGCTGGCGGTGATCGTCTTTGTTGCGGCCTACATGCTGTTGGTGCTGGTGCGGTACTTCTTCACCACTGACTTCCGGTTCTGGGTGTGGAGTTTCCGCGCACTGACTCGGGCCAAGTGGCTCACGTACCTGCGCTACCTGCCTTTCTTCCTGTTCCTGTTCCTGATCAGCAGCCTGACGCTGAATTCCTTTACTCGGGTGCGGGATCAGAAAGAATGGGTGAACATCGTGCTCATGGTGCTTGCCACGGTAGGTGGGCTAGTGATCTTCACCCTCATAGACTACACCACCTTCTTCGCCGTCGGACGCAAGATGTGGATGTATGTGCCCTACCCGGCCAACCCTAAGTACACTTCGGCTCTGGCGGGGGTGCTGGCGTGGAATGTGGAGTTCATCTTCCCCATCGCAGCCGTGTTCGCGCGCACGATCTTCAAGAAGACGGGCTCTATCTGGCTGGGCGGCTTTGTCAACACGCTTGTGATCACGCTGTTTGCAATCTCCAACACCGTCGCGGCTGGCGGGACTTTGTGATCCTTGCGGAGCGCAAACTGCCTGGCTCATCGTGCGTATGCCAGGTTTAGAAAGAGCGGGGGGCAGGCCTCACACCTGCCCTCCGCCTCTGTAACCGCGAATAACGCCAATCCACGCGAATGGGGAATGGAGGGGTCTATCTCCATTCGTGCGAATTCGTGTTATTCGTGGATACCGATCTGTAACCGCGAATAACGCCAATCCACGCGAATGGGGAACAGTGTTGGCGGCGAAGGTGCG
>DAOTVT010000194.1:0-32885 GCA_034436295.1 Anaerolineae bacterium
CTGGCGCACATTGACAAGAAGCGCGAGAAGTTGGGCCTTGTCCCGTGGGATCCGAACCGCTTCGGGAAGAGCGGCGACGCGTTTATGCTGGAGTATCTGAAGACCGTGGCCGCTTCCAAGTAGCGACCGACACATGATCTGCACCTTTCAAGGAGGAATCGCATGTCCAGATACATAGCCACACGAGCCATCCGCGGGGCCACGGCGCTGGTCTATGAGGCGGAGCAACTGCTCAACAAGGCGCTCAAGGAACTTGGGCCGGACACGCCGGTGCAGTTCACCAACACGGCCTACTACCTGCCCGTCATTCTGGGCCTCACGGGGATTGAGGTGTCCAAACTGGGCGATATGCCGGCGGTGCTTGAGCGGGCCAAGGCGCTGCTTCACCCGATTCCGCGCGAGCAAGTCTGGCTTCCCTACCTGGGCGAGACGCTGGACTCGGGCGTTGCGACGCTGTTTGCGGCGGAATTGATTGAGGGCATTCGCTTCGCCTATGGCGAGCAGCCCGAGAAGATCACCTGGGGCGGCAAGATCGCCAAGGGCGGCAGTTTCACCTCGCCGGAGTTTGAGGGCGAGGGGAACGGCGGCACGCTGAACGGCCCCATTGACGACATCCAACTGCGCGCCTGGGGCATCCAGTTGGTGGACGGGCGCATGCCCGGCTTCGCGGCCATCGTCGGCTGCGCCAAGTCCAACGAGGTGGCGGTGGAGATCGTGCGCCAGTTGCAGCAGCGGAACATCCTGGTGTTCCTCAGTGGCAACGTGAACGGGCGGAGCATCATCCACCAGTTGATGGAGGAGGGCGTAGAACTCGGGTACGACACGTACACCGTGCCCTTCGGCACCGACACGATTTCGGCTATCTACGCGCTGGGGTTCGCAACCCGCTCAGCGCTGACCTTCGGCGGGATGAAGGGCGGGCAGTCGCGGGAGATTCTGCTGTACAACAAGTACCGCGTGTTCGCCTTCGTGCTGGCGTTGGGCGAGGTGGACGACCTGAAGTACGCGGCGGCGGCCGGGGCGATCAACTACGGGTTCCCCGTGATCGCCGACACGGTCATCCCGCAGATTCTGCCCACCGGCATCACGTCCTACGAGCACGTGATCTCCATGCCGTTTGACGACATCCCCGGCGAGAACGACCTGGAGCGGGCCAAGCGCCTCGTCCAGCGGTGCATTGAAGTCCGCGGCGTGAAGATCAAGGTTACCGAGGTGCCCATCCCCGTGCCCTATGGGTCGGCCTTTGAGGGCGAGCGCGTGCGCCGTGAGGATATGCGCATTGAGTTCGGCGGCAAGAAGACGCGGTGCTTTGAGTACCTGCGCATGGCCGACTTTGACGCCGTGGAAGACGGCAAGGTTACCGTGGTCGGGCCGGGCATTGAGAACGTGCCGGTCGGCGGCGCCATGGATATGGGCATCGTGGTGGAAGTGGCAGGCCGCAAGATGCAAGAGGACTTTGAACCCGTGCTGGAGCGGCAGATTCACTACTTCATCAACGGCGCGTCGGGCATCCAGCACATTGGCCAGCGCGACATCGCCTGGATTCGCATCAGCAAAGCCGCCGCCGAGAAGGGGTTCAACCTGGAGCACTTCGGCAAGATTCTGGTCGCCCGCTTCCATGCGGACTTCGGCGCCATCGTGGACAAGGTTCAGGTAACCATCTACACGGATCCGCAGAAGATAGAGGAATGGCTGGCGAAGGCGCGCGAGGCGTACAACTACCGCAACCAGCGCCTGGCCGATATGACGGACGAGTCGGTGGAGGAGTTCTACTCCTGCACGCTGTGCCAGAGTTTCGCGCCGAACCACGTGTGCGTGGTGTCGCCCGAGCGTCTTGGGCTGTGCGGGGCCTACAACTGGCTGGACTGCAAGGCTTCCTACCAGATCAACCCCACCGGTCCGAACCAGCCCATCCCGAAGGGGAAGTGCCTGGATCCGGTCAAGGGCTACTTTGACAAGGTGAACGAGTTTGTCCAGGCGGCTTCGCACGGGACGGTGCAGCAGGTTGCCATGTACTCCATCATGGAGAACCCGATGACGGCGTGCGGGTGCTTTGAGGCGATCATGATGGTGGTGCCCGAGGCCAACGGGTTCATGGTGGTGTCGCGTGAGGATCCGAGTATGACGCCGGCGGGGATGACATTCTCCACGCTGGCAGGTATGGCTGGCGGCGGACTCCAGACGCCCGGCGTGATGGGCGTGGGCAAGTACTTCCTGGTGAGCCGCAAGTTCATCGCGGCCGACGGCGGCCTCAAGCGCATCGTGTGGATGTCGTCTATCCTCAAGGAGACGATGGCCGAGGAACTCAAGGCGGCCGCCGCGCGCGAGGGCGACCCTGACCTGCTGGACAAGATCGCCGACGAGCGCGTGGCGACGACGGTGGACGAGATGCTGCCCTTCCTGGAGGAGAAGGGGCATCCGGCGCTGACGATGCCGCCGCTGTTCTAGCGACAGAAGCGGTCAGCCATCAGCGGCCCGCGTTCACCATGGGGGCGCTGCGGATGGCTGACCGCTCCCATGGCGCGTCGCGGAAGACCGCCTGCGCCAAGCCTGGGTTGTGCTGCGTTTGACGGGCGGCGCCTCCCAGGCTATCCTTGTGCGGACGAATTCTTGTGTCGGGGAGGGAGAGGTTGTCCGGCGTGCGGTACGTTCGTGATGTCATGCACCGCGGGGTCGTAACATGCGCTCCTGACACTCCGCTGACGGAAGTCGCGGCGCTCATGGCCCGCGACCGCGCCAGCGCCGTGGCCGTGGTGAACCCGAACGGCGAACTTGTCGGCATCATTTCCCGCACCGACATGGTGCGGGCGTACCTCATGCCCTTCGCGAATCTCCGCGCCGAAGACATCATGACGACGCAAGTCGCCACCATCATCCCCGATATCCCGATTCAGGCCGCCGTCCAGATTATGCTGGATCGCGGCGTGCATCAACTCGTTATTCTGCACGCTCGCCCCGCGCCGCAGCGCCCTGTGGGCATCCTCACCATGGACGACATTGTCAAGGATATGGCCAACCTTCCAGACTCAGAGAAAGGAGAGTAGAATCCATGCCAGTTACCGTAGAAACACCGCTGGAGAAATGGACCGGCAAGGTCCGAGAAGTAACCCTCGGAGCCACCCGCGACCAGAAAGGAACCCGTTCCAAGACCGTCACGGTGGGCGGCGAAACCACCCTGCCCTTCCTTCACTTTGAGGGAAGCATTCCGCACCCTCCGGTGATCGCCATTGAAATCCAGGACTCGTATCCAAACGATTGGTCTCCTGTCTTGTTGCAGGCGTGGGGCGACACGCTGAAGGACCCGGCCGAGTGGGCGAAGAAGGCGGAATCGCTGGGCGCGGACCTCATCATGCTGCGGTTTCGCGGCGTGAACGCCGACGGCACCGAGACGACGGGAGCCCAGGCTGCGGCGGTGGCGAAGGCCGTGCTGCAGGCGACGGGCCTTCCGCTCCTCGTGCGCGGGCCTGGCCAGGCCGAGAAGGACAACGAATTGCTGGTGGCCGTAGCCGAGGCGGGCGCGGGCGAGCGCCTGGCGTTGGGCCTGTGCGAAGACAAGAACTACCGCACGATTGTTGCGGCGGCGCTGGCCCACGGGCACCTGGTCATCAACTCCACCCCCATTGATGTCAACCTGGCCAAGCAACTGAACATCTTGGTCAGCGATATGCAGTTGGAAGCCGACCGCATTCTGATGGACCCGACGACGGGCGCGCTGGGGTACGGCCTGGAATACACCTACTCGGTGATGGAACGCCTGCGCATCGCCGCCCTCACCGGCGACAGCATGACCCAGATGCCCATGATTTGCTTCACCGGCGAGGAGTCGTGGCGGCAGAAGGAGTCCAAGGTAGGCGAGGGCGTGCCCGCGGCCTGGGGCGACTGGAAGAGGCGCGGCGTCCTGTGGGAGACCGTAACGGCGGTCGCACTGCTGGAGGCCGGCGCGGACATCGTTACCCTGCGCCATCCCGATTCGGTGCCCATCGTTCGCAAGGCCATTGAGCAACTGATGGCGCACTAGCGGCGAGGTTTGGCGTGCTTGCGCAGGTGGACTGGCTAACGGCGGCTGCGGGGCTCGTTTTGCTGATCATCAGCATCCTGAGCGCCTTTCGGCCCAACCTGGTCTGGGGCGACCCGACGCCGCTGCGCCTGCCGCCGGAGAAACTGTACCGCCTGTACCGCCGCCGGCAAATCGGGACCGTGGTGTTCTTCATTGCCGGCGCGGCCTTGCTCATTCTGAGTGTGAGATAGTCCAGGAACGTTCATCTACAAGGAGGACAAGATGCCACTGAGCGGACTTGAAATCTACAAACTGCTCCCGAAAACCAACTGCAAGGAGTGCGGGTTTCCTACCTGCCTTGCGTTCAGCATGAAACTGGCGGCCAAACAGGCCGAACTTTCGGCATGCCCGTATGTGTCGGAGGAGGCGAAGAAGGCACTGGAGGCCGCCTCGGCTCCACCGATCCGCCTGGTAACCCTGGGCGGCGGGGATCACAAGGTGGAAGTGGGCAATGAGACGGTGCTCTTCCGCCATGAGAAGACCTTCTTCCACCAGCCGGGCGTATTCGTGCGCGTGCCCGACAACCTGCCCGCTGCCGACCTGGAGGCCAGGGTCGCCGAGATCGTGGGGTTCAAGACCGAGCGCGTGGGCATGGACCTGTTCGTGGACGGCATCGCGGTGCAGAACGTTTCGGGCAGCCCCGAAACTTTCGCCCAGGCCGTGGCGACGGTGCGCGCCAAGACGAAGCGGCCGATGGTGCTCCTGTCGGACAACCCCGCGGCCATCGCGGCGGGCCTGGCGAAAGAGGGCGGGCTTGCGCCCCTGATTGGCCCCGCGACGGCGCAGAACTGGCAGGAGATGGCCAAGGCCGCGAAGGCTGCCAACGCTTCGGTGCTGGTGCGGGCCGACGGCGACCTCAGCGCGCTGGCGAGCCTGGCCGAGGATGTGAAGGCGGCGGGCGTGGAGAACATCGTGCTGGATCCCGGGGCGCGCACCCTGGCGGGCAGCCTGGCTCTGTTCACGCAGTTGCGCCGCCTGGCCCTGAAGAAGAACTTCCGCCCCCTGGGGTATCCGCTGGCGGCCTTCCCCGGCGAAGGGGCAGGCTCGTTTGAGGAGGAAGTGGTGGCGGCGGCCCAGGCCATCGCCAAGTACGGCGGCATTGTGGTGCTGGATCACTTTGACCCGGCCGCGCTTTACATCTTGCTCACGTTGCGGCTGAACATCTTCACCGACCCGCAGAAGCCCATCCAGGTGAGCCCGGGCGTGTACGAGTTCAACGCGCCGAAGCCCGAGTCGCCGCTGCTGGTTACCACCAACTTCTCGCTGACCTACTTCAGCGTGGCCGGCGAGGTGGAGGCCAGCGGCCTGCCCGCGTGGGTGCTCATCACGGACGCGGAGGGGATGTCGGTACTGACCGCATGGGCCGCGGGCAAGTTTGACGCCGAGCGGATTGCCAAGGCGGTCAAGTCCTTTGGCGTGCCCGATAGGATCAACCACAAGAAAATCGTCATCCCCGGTCTGGTGGCGACCATCTCGGGCGACCTGGAGGAAGAACTGCCGGGATGGGATGTGCGCGTTGGCCCTCGCGAGGCGGTGGATATCCCGTCCTACCTGAAGAACGTCTGGAAGTAGCGACCCCGAAGGGGCGAACCCGCTCCGCACCTGGCGGAGGAAGGTTTGCCCCTTGACAGGATGTGGTGATGCCTGAGAATTCATGTAAGGTAGCGTTCCAGCCGTCGGGGATCGTGGCCCAGGCGCGCCCCGGCGATATCCTGTCGGATGTGGCCATCGCCGCGGGCGTGCCTATCAGCCTGCCCTGCGGCGGCCAGGGGCGCTGCGGACGCTGCAAGGTCGTGATTACCCGCGGCGACGTGGAACGCAAGACGACCGGCAGGCTCAGCGCAACCGAACTGGAGCAGGGGTATGCCCTCGCGTGCCAGACGCGCGTCCTGGGCGACCTGGAGGTCTTCGTTCCGCCGATTGAGGAGATCATCGTCCGCAGGCTGCCCACGGAGCGGGGCGCGGAGCGGGCCTACGAACTGCCCGCTGCGTGCGATTGGGCCGCCAAGCCGACGCTACGCAAGGTTCATCTCCAGATTGAGCCGCCCAGCCTGCAGGACAACACGACGGACTTTGAGCGCGTGTCGCGGGAACTGGCGCGGCAGTACGACATCCGCGATCTGACGGTGGCGCTGCCGACGCTCCGCAGGCTGGCGAAGGCCCTGCGGGGGGCGAACTGGGACGTTACGCTGACGCTGGAGATGGGCACGTGGGTCAACCCCGACGGCCCGCCGCGCCTGGTGGATGTGGCTCCGGGGGATCAGACGCAGACGCTGTACGGGATTGCCGTGGACATCGGGACGACGTCCAATGTCGTGTACCTGGTGGACATGGTGGCGGGGCGGGTGGTGGACACGGCCTCGGCGTACAACCTGCAGATTTCCTGCGGCGAGGACGTGATCTCGCGCATCATCTACGCCAAGAAGCCGGGCGGGCTGGAGCACCTTCAGCGGCTGGTGGTGCAGACCATCAACGGGCTGATTGAGGAACTGTGCGCCAGGAACAACATCGCCAACACCGAGATTCACAAGATGACGGTGGCCGGCAACACGACGATGACCCACCTGTTCCTCGGCCTGGATCCGGAGGCGATTCGCCTGGAGCCGTACATTCCCACCATCACGCACCCGTCGCCGGTGCGGGCGCACGAACTCGGCATCCACATCAACCCCGATGCGACGGTGGACTGCTTGCCTGGGGTGGGGGCCTACGTCGGGGGCGACATCACGGCAGGCGTTCTCAGTTCCAAACTGTACACTACCGACAAACTGAGCCTGTTCATTGACGTGGGCACCAACGGCGAGATCGTCCTGGGGAACGCCGATTGGCTGATCTCGTGCGCGTGCTCGGCGGGGCCTGCGTTTGAGGGCGCGGGCGTGCAGTCGGGCATGCGGGCGACAATCGGCGCGATTGAGGAAGTCTGGATCAGCGCCAAGACCTACGAGCCCACCTATCGTACCATCGGCGACGCTCCGCCGGAGGGCATCTGCGGGTCGGGGATGATCTCGCTGCTGGCCGAGATGTTCATCTCGGGCGTGATGGACAAGGCGGGCAAACTCAACCGAACCCTGAACACGCCGCGCATCCGCCTGGGCGAGCACGGGCCGGAGTACGTGGTGGCGTGGGCGTCCGAGACGCGCACGAAGAAGAGCGACATCGTCATTACCGAGGTGGACATCGCCAACCTCATCCGCGCCAAAGCCGCCATCTACGCGGGGTTCTCGGTGCTGACGCGCAGCGTGGGGATTGAACTGGCCGACGTGGAGCAGGTGCTCATCGGCGGGGCGTTCGGCAAGTACATTGACGTGGAGAAGGCCATCCAAATCGGGCTTCTGCCCGACATGCCGTGGGACAGGTTCCACTATCTGGGCAACACGTCGGCCCTTGGGGCCTATGCGGCGCTGCTGTGTGCCGACATGCGCCAGGCGGTCGTGGACATCGCCAGGAAGATGACCTACCTGGAGTTGAGCGCGGACAACACCTTCATGGATCAATTCACGTCGGCGCTGTTCCTGCCGCATACCGACACGGCGGCGTTCCCTTCGGTCATGCGGCTCTTGCAGAGCATAGGCCGCCAGTCTCAGGAAAAGTAACGGCGCACGGAAATCGCGCGCTCGCGGTGTTCGTGGGGGTCATCGGGTTTTCACAATCGCGCGGAAGCGCACAAGAACACGAGGAGGTGCATACATGCTGATAATCGGGGAAAACATCCACATCATTGCGCCCAAGATTCGGGAGGCTGTCAACAATCGCGACACGGCCTACATCCAGAAGGTGGCCCTTGCGCAGTGGAACGCCGGCGCCCAGGTGATTGACCTGAACATCGGCCCCCAGAAAAAGGCGGGCGTGGAGATCATGGAATGGATCGTGGACGCCGTCCAGGAGGCCATTCCCGATGTGGTGCTCTCGTTGGACACGACGAACGCCGCCGCCATTGAGGCCGGCCTGAAGAAGTGCAAGAACAAGCCTTTCATCAACTCTACTTCGGCCGAGGAAGAGCGCCTGGCCGCCATGGCTCCGCTGGCCGCCAAGTATGGGGCCAACATCATCGCGCTCACCATGACGAAATCGGGCATCCCCGTGAGCGCCGAGGATCGCTTCAACATCGCCATGGAGATTCTCCTGCCGAAACTCACGGAGGCCGGCGTGCCGGTGGAGAACATCTACTTTGACCCGCTGGTGCTGACGGTGGCCGGCTCGCAGGAGTACGTGCCCAACGCGGTGGAGGCCGTGCGGCTGATGAAACTGTGGGAGCCGCCGCTCAACACGGTGGTGGGGCTGTCCAACGTCTCCAACCAGGTGTCGCACGAGAACCGCAGCCTCATCAACCGCACCTACCTGGTGATGCTGATGGCCGCGGGGCTGGATGCCGCCATCGCCGACCCGCTGGATCGGGAACTGATGCGGTTCATGCAGATCGTTGAGACCCGCGACGATAGCACGCCGGTGGGCCGGCTTCTGCTCCACCTGTACGACACGACCCAGAGCATGGAGCCTTTTGACCCGTCCGTGGTGGACATGAACGATCCGGAGCAGGTTGCCATCTACAAGACGGTGCGGATTCTGAAGAACGAGATCATCTTCGCGGATTCGTACCTGAAGATGTAGTCTTTACCCCATCACCCCCTGGCCCCCTCTTCCCCGCCGGCAGGGAAGAGGGGGAGCGGCGGGGCGGGCGCGCCTGCACACGGCATTCCCGTGAACACGGAACCGGTGAAGAGCCGCGAAAGGGCTTCTGTGCCTTTCGCGGCTTTTGTGCTGTTTCGCGGGGTTCCGTGCCGCACACGCGGCCTGCCATGCTGGCCAGTGGGGCCGCGGATGGGCGCGGGACTGGGCGGAAGCCCGCGCCGCACGCGCCTTGACGTTCTCCGAGATGTGGGGTATAATTCACGGTGGCTGTATCGATAATCGATAATATCCCTGGGAACTGGAAACCACCGTTTTTCGCCAAGAGATTGTACCACGCGCACGAACTTGTGGTATAATAGAGCCAGGGTAAACGTTGTAATGCGCGTCCGCTTCCATCTGTACCTTCCAACCGCCGAGGAGGATTGCCATGAGACTTGAGGATATTCGCAGGGTGGCCATGATCGGGGCGGGGACGATGGGTTCGGGTATCAGCATGTGCTTCGCCCAGGCCGGCTACGAGGTGGCGCTGTACAGCCGAAGCGCCGAGGGAATCCAGAGGGCGCTCAACCGCGTGAAGCATAGCCAGCAGGTCTTCATCCAGGAGGGGCTGATATCCGAGGGGGAGGCCGAGGCCGCCCGAGCGCGTATCCGCGGGACCGATTCCCTCGCCGATGCGCTGCAAGGCGTCCAGTACGTCCTGGAGTCGGTGCCCGAGAACCTGGCTCTCAAGCAGGCCCTTTTCCGCGAAATGGAGACCTTGTGTCCGCCCGACACCATCCTCGCTACCAACACGTCGGGCCTCAGCATCACGGCTATCGCCTCGGTGTGCCGCTATCCCCAGCGGGTGGGCGGGATGCACTGGGCCAATCCGCCGGAGATCGTGCCGCTGGTGGAGGTGATTCGCGGCGAGCAGACGTCGGAAGAGACCATGGACCTCATCTACGGCATGTCCGAACGGCTGGGCAAGGTGCCGGTGCGCGTGCAGAAGGACATCCCCGGATTCGCGAGCAACCGCCTGCAGTACGCGCTGCTCCGCGAGGCGCTGCACTTGGTCCAGGAAGGAGTCGTAACCGCCGAGGATGTGGACCGCACGCTGAAGAACGGGGTCGGCTTCCGCTATCCGTGGCTGGGGCCGCTGGAGACGGCAGACCTGGGTGGCCTGGACGTGTTCCACACCATCTGTCAGTATCTGTTCAAGGAATTGAGCACGATGACGAAGACCCCCGCGTTCTTTGACGAGATCGTTCGGGGCGGCAACTACGGCATCAAGACGGGGCGGGGGTTCTACGACTACACCGGCAAGTCGCGCGAGCAGATTCTGCGGAAGCGCGATTTGTATTTCCTGCGGCAACTGAAGTTGCTGCGCGAGGTTCGGGAGATGGAATGAGGCGAGGTGAGAGATGGCAGACAAAGTCATCATCACAGCGGCGCTGGCCGGCAGCGTTACGCTGAAAGAGCACAATCCCAACGTGCCCTACACGCCCGAGGAATTCGCCCGCGAGGCGAAGCGGGCCGAGGAGGCAGGCGCGGCCATCGTGCATGTCCACTTCCGCGATCCCATCACCGGCAAGCCGACCACTGATCCCACGATCATGGCCGAGGTGGTGCAGGCCATCCGCGAGAACAGCCGCGTGCTGCTCAACCTGAGCACGGGCGTGAGTCTGGATTCCACGCTGGAAGAACGCAAGCGGCCCATCGTGTACCACACGCCCGAGTTGGCGTCGTTGAACCCGGGCACCATGAACTTCTGCACCGTGAGTTACAAGGATGGCTCCATCATCGCGGACAAGACGTACTACAACCCGCTTTCGGCCACCATAGAGTTCGGCACGCTGATGAAGGAGAAGGGCATCAAGCCCGAGATTGAGTGCTTTGACCTGGGCCACGTGCACAACACGTTGTTCTTCCTGGAGTACTACGACTTCCTGGTTCCACCGCTGCATTTCTCCTTCGTGTTCGGGGTGATGGGGGGAACCCGATTCAACTCGGACATTCTGAACAGTTACATCCACGCGGTGCCGCCGGGATCCACGTGGCAGGGGGTAGGCGTGGGGCCGCTGTGCTTCCCGGTGGCCATGGCCGGGGCGATTTTCGGCGGGCACATTCGGGTGGGCCTGGAAGACAACATCTACATTGACATAACCACGAAGACGAAGTCGCGGGGCAACTGGGATCAAGTGGAGAAGGCCGTGCAGATCGCGCGGATGGCGGGCCGCGAGCCGGCCACGCCCGACGAGGCGCGCGCGATCCTGCGCCTTCCCGCGAAGCCGACCGTGTAGCGTTCACGGGCGTAGCCCGAAGCCTGCGGCGCGATGTTCCAACCACTTGCGCAAAGGGGGTGCCGATGCGAAGCGATGCGATGAAGAAGGGGCTGAAGAGGGCGCAGCACCGGGCGTTGTTGTATGCCATGGGGTACACGCGCCGTGAGATTGATGCCCCCATCGTGGGGGTTGTCAACGCCTTCAACGAGATTGTGCCGGGGCACTTTCACCTCAACGCCGTCACGGAGGCGGTGGTGCGAGGGGTGGCGTCGGCGGGCGGCACGCCGGTGGTCTTCCCGTCCATCGGCATCTGCGACGGGCTGGCCATGGGGCATGAGGGGATGAAGTGCGTGCTGGCCAGCCGCGAACTCATCGCCGATTCGGTGGAAGTGATGGCGATGGCGCACCCCTTTGATGCGCTCGTCCTCGTAACCAACTGCGACAAGATCACCCCCGGGATGCTGATGGCGGCACTGCGGCTGAACATTCCCGCCGTCGTCGTGAGCGGCGGGCCGATGCTGGCGGGGTTGTGGCGCGGCCGCGAGACCGACCTGACCACCGTCTGGGAGGGGGTGGGCCAGGTTTCCGCCGGCAGCATGACCGAGGCGGAGTTGGCCGAAATGGAGGAGGTCTGCTGCCCTGGGTGCGGGTCGTGCGCCGGGATGTTCACGGCCAACTCCATGAACTGCCTGACGGAAGCCCTGGGCCTGGGCCTGCCGGGGAATGGGACGATTCCGGCGGTGAGCGGGGCGAGGCTTCGCCTGGCGAAGTTGGCCGGCGTGAAGGTCATGGAACTTCTTCAGCGCGGGATTTGTCCGCGCGACATCGCCACGCCCGAAGCCTTCATGAACGCCATTGCGGTGGATATGGCCCTGGGGTGCTCTACGAACACCGTGCTCCACGTTCCGGCGATCGCCAACGAGGCGCACCTGACGATCCCGCTGGATTTGTTCCAGGAGGTGGCGGAGCGCGTTCCGCACATCTGCAACATGAGTCCGGCGGGACCGCATCACCTGGACGACCTGGATCGTGCGGGGGGCGTGCAGGGCGTGATGAAGCGCCTGGCCGAGAGGGGGGTGGTGGACCCGTCGGTGATGACCGTTACGGGTCGGACGCTGGGTGAGAACCTGCAAAGCGTGGAAGTCCGAGACGCCGAAATCATTCGCCCGCTGGATCGGCCCGTCCATCCGGAGGGCGGCCTGGCGATTCTGAAGGGCAACCTGGCCCCGGAGGGCGCGGTGGTCAAGCAGGTGGCGGTGGCTCCGGCCATGCGGCAGCGGCGCGGGCGCGCGCGGGTGTTTGACTGCGAGGAGGACGCCGTGGATGCCATCCTGGGCGGGCGCATCGTGCCGGGCGATGTGGTCGTCGTGCGGTACGAGGGGCCGAAGGGCGGGCCTGGGATGCGCGAGATGCTGGCGCCCACGTCGGCGATTGTGGGCATGGGTTTGGGCGAGTCGGTGGCGCTCATCACCGACGGGCGGTTCAGCGGCGTAACCCGCGGCGCGGCCATCGGCCACGTTTCCCCGGAGGCGGCGGAAGGCGGGCCTATCGCCCTGGTGCAGGAGGGCGACAGCATCTGGATAGACATTCCCAATCGCACGCTAACGCTTGAGGTATCCGAGCAGGAGTTGTCCGAGCGGCGGGCCTGTTGGGTTCCGCCTGAGCCAAAGGTGAAGGAGGGGTATCTATACCGATACGCGAAGATGGTAACATCTGCAAGTACAGGCGCCATACTGAAGGCGTGAGCGGCAACCGTTGCCGACGCGCCGCGAAGTTCTGGTCCCAACCTAATTCACAATGAAAGGAGCGAAACCATGAGCGACGAAAGTGTGGTCAAGTACGATGAGATGGGCGTCATGGACGGGGCGACCATCGGCCTGCCTCGCAAGATGACCCGCGAAATCTGGCTGCAGGAGGTCTTTCCAGAGTGGGGCACGTACCTGAACTACGAGATTGAGCATTTTCAGGTGAAGCCGGGGACGGGCGTCCTGTGGTATTTCGGCGGGCCGTCGTGGGCGCTGAAGTCGCAGGCGGGCGCGGTCTTCCTGGTGGACCTGTACGCCGGGCCGAGCCTGTTCACCGACTACTCGTACTGCGGCGTGTGCCGTACCAGCGGCGCGGACAAACTGTGGTGGATGCGTCTGAACCCCCACGTGATAGACCCGTGGAAGTTCAATCGGCTGGACGCGGTGTGCATCACCCACCATCACCAGGACCACATGGACTTCTACACCATCAGCGCGGCGCTCCAGACCACGAACTGCAAGTTCATCGCGCCGCCCGAAGCCGCCCGACGGATGAAGAAGAACATGGGCGTGCCCGATGACCGTCTCATCGTGGCCGAGGTGGGCAAGAGCGTTCAGATCGCCGACATGAAGATTGACTTCGCGCCGAACTTTGATGTCATCGCCACCAAGACGGGCTTTGACACGCCCAGGCCGTTTGAGGAAGTCGCCGTGAGTTACATCTTCAACACCGAGGGCGGCAACATGGCCTTCCTGGGCGACACGCTGTACCACAACGGCTATCGCATGGTGGGCGAGACGTACAAGATTGACATGGTTACGATGGACATGGGGAACAATGCCCCCGGGTACACGGACAAGATGTCGCCGTGGGATGTGTGGCGGGTGGCCGAGGCCATGAACGCGAAGGTGGTGATTCCGGCGCACCATGACAACTGGGCCAACTGCTACGAGGACCCGTCGTACCTGGAGTACATCGTGGCGCGCAAGGCGAAGGAGAAACGACTGGATTTGCGGACCGTCGTCCTGTTGCCCGGGGCGCGGTATGAGCACCCGACCGACATGAACATCGGCCGGTACGTGTATCCCGACTGGCGCGAGCGCACCAACTGGAAGAAGAGCGTGGAGTACGGGCCAGACCGCTGGTAGGCGGGCGTTGGCGGATGGTCGCGGGGTGGCCGGTGGCGCGATGGCTGCCGGCCACCCGGTGTCGCGTTTTGTCGGCCTGGGGGACAACGCAGGGGAATGGAACGGACGAAGACGGGGTTTGTCTCGGACCAACTGGAGCGCGGCGAGGAGCGGTACCGCGCGCTGTTTGAGGCGGCCGCCGAGGCGATTGTGCTGCAAACGGCGGATGGCGTCATCTTGGACTGCAATCCGTCGGCGTGCCAGATTTTCGCGTGCGCGCGGGAGCAGTTGATCGGCGCGAATGTGTGCGAATTTGTCGCACCGGAGGGGGCACCGGCTGCCCGTCGCTTCATGCGCGACGCGCTGCGGTCGGGCGCGGCCACTTTCACGCTGGCCTGCAAGCGCCGCACGGGGGTGATTTTCCCCGCGGAGGTTACGGCGCGTCGGGTTCTGTTGGAGGGCGCTCCGCATCTCGTTACGTGTGTGCGCGATGTTACGGAGCGAAAATGGGCCGAAGACCGCATCCGCCAGGACGAGCGCTTCCTGAAGGCCGTGTTTGACGGGATTCAAGACGGCATCAGCGTGCTGGACAAGGACCTGAACATCGTCAGCGTCAACCAGGCGATGGAGAGGTGGTACGCGCACATGACGCCGCTGGTGGGCAAGAAGTGCTTCCACGCCTATCACGGCCGCGAGGCGCCTTGCGCCATCTGCCCAACCATTCGGGCCATGAGGACGGGGACGCCCCAGATGGACGAGGTGCCCCTGACCGGGGCCGATGGGGTCTGGGGCTGGCTGGAAGTGTACGCATTCCCCATGCTGGGCGATGATGGCAAGGCCACCGGCGCCATTGAGTACGTGCGCGACATCACCGAACGCAAGCGCGCCGAGGACAAAATCCGATATGACGAGTGGTTTCTCCAGGCGGTGTTTGACGGGATTCAAGACGGCATCAGCGTGCTGGACACGAACCTGCGCATTGTGCGCGTCAACAACGCCATGGAGCGCTGGTACGCCCACGCCACGCCTCTGGTGGGCAAATTATGCTACCAGGCGTACCACCTGCGCAGCGAGCCGTGCGTCATCTGCCCCACACGGCGCGCCATGGAGAAGGGCACGCCGCAGATGGACGAGATTCCCCTCACCAGCCCCAAGGGGGTGGAGGGGTGGCTGGAATTGTACGCATTCCCCATGTACGACGACAACGGCAATTGTATCGGGGTCATTGAGTACGTGCGCGACATCACCAAGCGGCGCGAGGCCGAGGAGGCGCTTGGCAAGTCCCGCCGCCTGCTGGAAAAGATGTTTGCGAGCCTGCGCGACGCGGCGTTTATCATAGACCTGGACATGCGGATTCTGGACTGCAACCCCGCTGCGACGGAGGTTTTCGGCTACAAGCGCGAGGAGATGCTGGATCAGGACATCGGCCTGCTCCACGTGGATGGCGCGCGCCTGGAGGAATTCAACCAACATTTGCGCGCCGCCCTGGCCGAAAAGGGGTTTCTGTTCCTGTCCGAGTTCCCGATGAAGCACAAGAGCGGGAGGGTGTTCACCACGGAGCACAGCGTGGTGCCGTTGGAGGACGAGCAGCACCGACACATCGGCTGGGTGGCGCTCATCCGCGACATTACGGAGCGCAAGCGGATGGAGCAGTACATGCTGCGGACGGAGCGGCTGGCGGCGATGGGGCGGCTGGCGGCGGCGCTGGCGCATGAGATCAATAATCCGCTGCAGGGCATCGGCAACAGTTTGGAGTTGGTGCTGGACTTCCCGCTGGGCGACGAGGAGCGGCAGGAGTACCTGCTGGCGGTGCGGCGCGAGATAGAGCGGCTCATGGCACTGAGCGAGCGCGTGCTGGACTTCGCGCGGCCGCCGCGGATTGAGCGCCGCCCCACGCTGGTGCCGCCTATCGTCCAGCATGCCCTGGACCTGGCCGCGAACCAGTTGCAGCAGCGGCGCATCGCGGTTACGCTGGATCTTCCTGCGGACCTGCCGCCGGTGATGGCGTCGGCCGATCACCTGTCGCAGGTGTTTCTGAACCTGATCATCAACGCCATTGAGGCTATGCCCGGCGGTGGAGCGCTGGACATCGCGGCGAGGGTGTGCGAGGGGCAGATGGAACTGGCGTTCTCGGACACCGGCGCGGGCATCACACCCGAGGCGATGAGCATGATCTTTGAGCCTTTCTACACGACGAAAGAGGATGGCACGGGCCTGGGGCTGGCGATTAGCCACAGCATCATCCAGCAACACGGGGGTTCCATCACGGCCCGGAACGCGCCGGGCGGGGGCGCGACGTTTGTCGTGTCGCTCCCGCTGGCGCCGGATCTTCGTGAGCAGTCGCAGGAGGTGGATTTTGCTGGACCCTGTATATCCGCCGATTCCTGAAGCACGGATTTTGGTGGTGGATGACGAAGCGACGCCGCGAATGGCCATCACGCGGGCGCTGAATCTGATGGGATACAAGGCCGACGCCGCGGCATCGGGCGGGCAGGCGCTGGAGCGGCTGGCGGCGACGCCGTATGACCTCATGCTTCTGGATCTGCGCATGCCCGGGCTGGATGGCGTGGAGGTCATGAAGCGCGTGCGCGAGGAATACCCCAATACGCTCATCATCATCCTGACCGCCCACGCGACGCTGGAAAGCGCGGTGGTGGCCGTCAAATCGGGCGCGACGGACTACCTGCTGAAGCCGTGCAGCATCCGCGAGATCGGCGAGGCGGTGGCGCGCGCCCTGCAGCAGCGCCACGAACGGCTGCGGCGTCAGCATCTGATCCGCGTGATGGCGGATGCGCTGTCGGCATTGCAGGATGAGGAGAGCGCCGCCAATCCGCCAGCCGACGCGGGGGTGGAGCGGTTCATCCGAGCGGGCGGGCTTACGCTAGATCAGGCGAAAGGGCTCCTGCTCGTGGCGGCGAGGGATGGCAGGGAGGCCCGCACGGTGGCGCTGACGGGCAATGAGATGGCGCTCATGGCGCAGTTCCTTCGCAATCCCGACACGGTGTTCTCGTGCCGCCGCCTGGCCAAAGCGGCGCTTGGATACGATGTGCCCGAACGGGAGGCCGCCGAGATCATCCGACCCCACATCTCGCGGCTGAGGCGCAAGATAGAGCCGGACCCGGCGAGGCCGAGCCTGATTCGCACCATTCGCGGCAAAGGATACTTGTACTCGCCTTCATAGCCCTCTGTTTGCCGCTGTATCGCAGTCCCCACACGGCGGCCCTCGCCATTGCGCAACATTGTTGCAATGCAACTACAACGTTGTACGATAGGTTTTCGTGCTATGATGATAGAAACAGCGTGTTTCCACCCTATGTCCCTCTCTGCAGCCAAATCCAATTTGGAGAGAATCTCATGGCAAAGAAGAAGCGGATTGTTTACACCAATCGCCCGTGGGAGGCGACGGGGATTTGCAGTGGGTGCCATCTGTGCGAGTTGTACTGCTCTCTCCAGCATGTTGGCGCTTTCAACCCCTATCGGGCGCGGATTCGTGTTGCGGAACTGTCCACCGGCGTGGATGTGCCGGTTACCTGCCAGCAGTGCCAGGATCCCGCCTGCCAGGCGGCCTGTAAATTTGACGCCATCGTGCTGAACAAGAAACTGCAAATCGTCGTCGTGGACGAGACGAAATGTACCTCGTGCGGGGCGTGCGTGGGGGCCTGCCCCTATGGCATCATCACGCTGGATCCGGTTACGAACAAGGCGATCAAGTGCGACCTGTGCGGCGGGGAATCGCCGGCATGTGTGGATATCTGTCCGTCGCATGTGCTGGGCGCGCTGACCGACGAGGAGGTATCCGAGCACAATCGCCTGCGCTTCGCGGCGCTTTTGGCCGCGAGCGACGAGTTGCGACGCAACACCCCCAGCGGCGAGGGGCCAGTCCTGAAACGACTTGAGAAGAGGGGGTAGGCATCATGGCGAAGAAGAACTCGTATGCGGGCAAGATTCTGCGGGTGGATTTGAGCACGGGAGCCATTACGACGCAGGAACTGGGCCCCGAATACACGGATTTGTTCCTGGGGGGCCGCGGCATCGCGTCCAAGATTCTGTACGATGAGGTTCCACCTGAGGTGGAGCCTTTTGATCCCGCCAACCGCCTCATCTTCTCGCCCGGGGCGCTCATCGGGACGGGGGTGCCCGCGGCCAGCCGCACGACGGTCGCCGCGCGGTCGCCGCTGACGAACATGCACGGCGATGGCCACTCGGGCGCGTCGTGGGGGGCGGAACTCAAGCGCGCGGGGTACGACGTGCTCATCTTCCAGGGCAAGGCCGAGAGGCCGGTGTACCTGTACATTGACAACGACACGGTTGAGATTCGCGACGCGAGCCACCTGCGGGGTCAGTTCACGTCGGCGGTGCACAGTTGGGCGCGCACGACTTTCGGCGCCGATGTGTGCACGGTGAGCATCGGCCCGGCGGGCGAGAACCTGGTGCGGCTGGCCGGCGTGTACCACAACGGGGCCGACAAGGGCGTGAGCGCGCGGTGCGGCCTGGGCGCGGTCATGGGCTCCAAGAACCTGAAGGCGATTGTAACGCGGGGCACCGGCGACATCGGCGTGGCCGACATCGCGGCGCTGAAGGCGGCATTCAAGGACTACCTGGATACCATCGCCGTGGATCCCTACGTGCCGCCGGCGACGAAGTACGGGACGTGCCGCTTCATGGGCCACCGCGTGAAGTTCGGCATTCACGGCGCGGAGAACTGGCGCTACGGCGCGTACCACTGGGAGACGCTGGATCCGGAGATCTTCCGCTCGGACTATCAGGTCAAGGCGGGGGCGTGCCTGGCGTGCCCGGTGCGCTGCCGTCGCGACTATCGGGTGCGCACAGGCCCCTACGCGGGCGTTACGGCCAAACTGGAATGGGAGACCATCGCGCGCTCCATGACGTGTGGCGTTACGAACCCGGAGGCGGTCATCGCGTGGTCCAATCAGTGCAACCACTACGGCCTGGACACCGAAGGCACGGGCGATACCATCGCCTTCGCCATGGAGTGCTTTGAAAACGGGATCTTGACCGAGAAGGAGACCGAGGGCCTCCGGTTGGAGTTTGGCAACGAGGCGGCCTGGCTGGAACTGACGCGGCGGATCGCGCTGCGCCAGGGCGAATTGGCCAACATTCTGGCGGAGGGCACCAAGCGGGCGGCGGCCAAAATCGGGCGGGGCAGCGAGCGGTTCGCCATGCACGTGAAGGGTGGCGAGATGACGGCGGGCGACCCGCGGGGGATGCCGGTTCGGGCGGTGTCCTATGCCACGTCCACGCGCGGGAGCGATCACCTGCGCTCCAACCCGTACATTGAGGAGATCATGCGGCCCGAAGAGGCGCTCCAGTGGTTCGGGTCGGAGGAGGCGGCCGACATCAAGCACGGGGTGCGCGGCAAGGGCAAGATGCTGAAGTTCAGCGAGGATTTCGTTACCATCGGCGACATCCTGGGCCTGTGCAAGTTCGCGTACTACCGCTCGGCCACGTTCCCGTACCTCTACCGCAAGGGCGTGCACCTGGCCACGCGATTCTACAACGCCTGCACGGGGCGCAACCTGAGCGAGGAAGAGATGCTCATGGCGGGCGAGCGCGCGTTCAACGTGGAAAAGGCGTACAACACGCGGTGCGGAGCGACCCGCGCCGACGACGTGATTCCGCGGCGCTTCTTTGAGGAGCCGCTGCTGGGTGGAGGCCCAAGCGGCGGGGCCGTCGTTGACTTGGAGAAGTTTGACGCCATCCTGGACGAGTACTACGAGGACCGTCGCTGGGATCCCGATACGGGGCTGCCCACCCGCGCGGGCCTGGAGCGCCTGGGGCTGAACGCCATCGCGGATGACCTGGAGGCCCGCGGCAGACTGCCTGTGTCGGATTGCGGCAAGGTTGAGTGAGCAGCGACGCACGGTAAACCTTTCGGTTCACCTGTACCCGCCGCTCAACGGCGCGGCGGGGCAGGATCGGGTGCAGATAGCGCTGGAGGCGCCCGCGACGGTGGGCGATGTGCTGGACGCCCTGGTGGCGCGGTACGGGGCCGAGATGCGGCGCTACCTGTATGACGCGAGCGGGCGCGTCGTGCCGGCGTGGACGGCTTTCGTGGGCGATGCGCCAGTCCAGTTGAATCGCGACGAGGCGCTTCGGACGCCGGTCGGCGATGGGGATGAAATCGCGCTGATTCTGAACCTGGCCGGCGGATAACAATTCCATAGCATCCTCAATTGCGCACCGCAGCAGGTGCGAAAGGAAAGGAGATAGACAATGGCAGTCATCCATGTTCCTTACGGCGTGAAGGGGACTCTTGACCTGGAGGTGCCGGACAAGAACCTTGTCCTGAACACCGACGTGCCGTTTCCCGGCGAGATGCCGAACCTCAACGACGCCATCCTGGCGGCGCTGGAGAACCCGGTTGCCGGCCCGCCATTCTCCGAGCGCCTGCGCAAGGCGAACCGCGTTGTCATCCTCGTGGACAATTTTGCCCGCCTGACCCCCGCGTACAAACTTCTGCCGCCCATCCTGGAGAAGATCAAAGCAGCCGGCAAGTACGTGGAGATTCTCATTGCCAGCGGCGCGCTCCGCGAAATGAGCGAGAGCGAGTTGGAGCGCAAACTGGGCAAGGAGATTCTGTCGTCGGGCATTCCCATCGTGGTCAGCAAAGCGCGCGAGACGTGGGACTTTGAGTTCGTGGGGGTTACCAGTTACGGGTCGCCCATCAGCGTGCACAAGCGGTTCCTGGCGGCGGACTTCCGGCTGGCGGTAACGATGACGCAGGCGACGCTGTGGGGCTACGGCGGCGGCGGGAGCATGATCCTGCCCGGCGTGAGTTCCTACGAGACGATTGAGTGGCACCACCGCCTGATGACCTCGCCGACGATGAAGGTGGGGTACGAGCCGCCGCTCAACCGCTTCCGGGAGGACATTGAGGAGGCGATGGCGCTGGCGCGGCTGGATATGTCGCTGCTGGCCATCTTCAACCCCAAGATGGAACTGATAGACCTGACGGCGGGCGATACCCTGGCGGCGCACCGCGCCTCGGTCAAGAAGTACAACGCGCGCTACGCATTTGACCCCGCGAAGATTCCGGGCGGCGCGCTGGACGTGGGCATCAGCGGGTCGTTCCCGGGCGACCGCTTCTTCGCCCATGCGTGCTGGCCCATCGCCAACCTGGATCCGTTCGTGCGCGACGGCGGCACCATCATCGTGGCGACGCCGGTGCCCGGCGGGCTGGCCCACTACGCCTACGCCAAGGACTACATGCCGCCGACCAGGGATGCGATGCGCCGCCTGTACGACGACGTGTTCTACGGCAAGCAGGCCCTGTGGCACGCGTGCCTGTGGCTGCCGGTCATTGAGGTCATGGCGCGCAAGGAGGTCATCGTCGTTACCGAGCCCGAACGCGTGCCCGACTTTGAGATCGTGAAGATACCGGCGGTTACGTCGCTGCAAGAGGCTTGGGAGCGCGTGAGGGACAAGTACGGGCCCAACGTGAAGGTGGGCCACTTCCCGTATGGCAAGTGGATCGTTACCGGCAGGGGCGCCGACGGGAAACTCTAGGCGGAATCCACTGGTTGAGGAGCGCGATGCGACTTCGGTTTGATGACAAGGTCATGGGGTTGTTGGAAGGGGCCATTGACCTGCACATTCACTCGGCCCCGGACGTGTATCCCCGCATCCTGAACGATGTGGAACTGGCCCAGCAGGCCAAGGAAATGGGGATGCGGGCGATACTGGTGAAGAACCACTTTGTGGAGACGGCGGGCCGGGCGCAGGTGGCGTCGGATGTGGCGGGCTTCCCTGTGTTCGGCGGCATTGCCCTGAACCTGACGGTGGGCGGGCTGAACCCTCACGCTGTGGATGTGGCGCTGAAGTTGGGGGCGAAGGTGGTGTGGATGCCCACGCTCCACGCGCAGAAGTTCATTAAGAACAAGAGCCACGTGGCGAACCTGGCGGCGCAGTTGGGCGAGGGCATCCAGGGCATTTTCATCCTCAAGCCCGACGGGAGCCTGAAGGATGAGGTGTATCCCATCCTGGACCTCATCGCGAAATGGGACGTGATGCTGGCGACGGGCCACATCACCATCCAGGAGGCGATGGTGCTTGTGCGGGCGGCGGCGGAGCGCGGCGTGCGCAAGATCGTCGTTACGCACCCGTGCGCCAGTTTCGTGGCCTACAGCGTGGAGGACATGAAGGCCATCCTGGACGCGGGGGCCACGTACCTGGAGCATGTGTACAACGACACCACGCGCCAGGTGGCCCACCCCATCAAGGTGGCGGATTTGTACAACGCCATCAAGGCCATCGGGCCGCAGCACTGTATCATGTCCACCGATTCGGGGCAGTGGCTCAATCCGGTGCCCGCCCAGCAGATGGGGATTTACATAAAAGACATGCTGAATCTGGGCCTCTCGGAGCGCGACATCCGCACGATGGTGGCCGACAATCCGGCACGGGCGTTGGGCCTGTAGCCGCACGAGAAATACGAGACTGGGGGAGACTATGGCAAGAGTTGGGTTTATCGGTCTGGGGCAGATGGGCAAGTGGATGGCCCTGAATGTCCTGAAGGCGGGGTTTGACCTGACCGTGTACGACATCAGCGAGGCGGCGGTCAATGCCCTCAAGGAGGCCGGCGCGAAGGCTGCGCGGTCGCCCAAAGAGATGGCGGCGCAGGTGGATTGGGTATTCCTGAGCCTGCCCAACACCCAGGTGGTGGAGAGCGTGCTTTTCGGCGCCGACGGCATCGCGGAGGGGGCGAAGGCCGGGCTTATCGTCGTGGACCTGAGCACCATCGGGTACATGGCGACGCTGGGGTTCGCCGAGCGCCTGGCGCAGCAGGGCGTGGTCTTCGTGGACGCGCCGGTGTCGGGCATGGAGGCGCGGGCGAAGGATGGCACGCTGACCGTGATGTTCGGGGGCGACGAAGCGGTCTTTCAGACCGTGTACCCGGTGTTCCAGGCCATTGGCAATACGATTATCCACATGGGCAAGGTGGGCAGCGGCCAGTTGACGAAACTCATCAACCAGTTGCTGTTCAACACGGCCTGCGCGGCGATGGCGGAGATTCTGCCGATGGCGGTGAAACTGGGGCTGGATCCGGAGAAGATCGCGCAGGTCATCGTAACGGGCACGGGGCGGAGTTTCGCCGTGGAGTTCTTCACGCCGCGCATCCTGGACAACAAGTTTGACGAGGGCTATCCGCTGAAGCACGCGTACAAGGACATGATCAGCGCGGCGGAGATCAGCGCGCACCAGAGGATTCCGCTGCCTATGGTGCAGGCCGCGACGACCACGTACCAGATGGCGCTGGCCCAGGGTTTGGGCGACGAGGACAAAGGGGCCATGATCAAGGTCTTTGAGCGCATTCTGGGCGTGGAATTCCGCAAGAAGAAAGGGTAGCGCGATGGCGGAGCACCGAGGGCGACCGGAAGAGATCACCGAAGCCTACTACCGCGGGCTGATGCACGCGGTGGGCTATCGCAAGCAGGATTTGGACAAGCCGCAGATCGCCGTGGTGAATTCGTGGACCGACGTGAACCCGGGCCACCTGCCGCTGAAGGACTTGAGCCAGCGGGTCAAGGAGGGCATTTGGGCGGCGGGCGGCTCGCCGGCCGAGTTCAGCGTGCCCGCGCCGTGCGACGGCATGGCGCAGGGGCCGGGTCAGCACTTCATCCTGCCCCAGCGCGACCTCATCGCAGGCTCCATTGAGGCCATGGTGCGCGCGCACGGGTTCCAGGGGATGGTCATGCTGGCGTCGTGCGATAAGATCATCCCGGGCATGGTGATGGCCGCGATTCGCCTGAACATCCCGACGCTGTTCCTCACCGCCGGCGCCATGCTGCCCTACCGCATGGGCAACCGCACTGTGGTTACCTCGGACCTGAAAGAAGCCATCGGCAAGCGGCGGACCGGCGAGATAGATGACGCGACCTTTGAGGACTGGCAGGAGCACTTCTGCGCTTCGTGCGGCACGTGCTCCATGATGGGCACGGCCAACACGATGGGCTGCTTCCTGGAGGCCACGGGCCTCGCGCCGTTCGGTTCGGCGACCATGCTGACCTTTGACGCGGCGAAGTCGCGGCAGGCGCGGGATGTGGGCGAGCGCATCGTGGCGCTGGTGCGCGAGCGCAGGCCCTTCGGCGAATTCTTCACGCGGGCCAATCTGGAGAACGGCATCAAGTACATCTCGGCGTCGGGTGGTTCCACGAACGCCATTCTGCACACGCTGGCTTTCGCGTCGCTGATGGGGGCGGATTTGGATTTGGCGGCGTTTGACCGGCTCCAGGCGTCGGTGCCGGTGGTGGCGAAGTTCAAGCCCTCGGCGCAGTACAACATGGACGACTATCACATGGCGGGAGGGGTGCGCGCGCTGCTGGGCGTCATCCGCGACTGGCTGGATTTGAGCGTGCCGATGGCGATGGGGGGCACGCTGGGCGATGCGCTTCGCGCTGCGCCTCGGCCCGACGGCGTGGTGATTCGGCCCGCGACGGAGCCGCTCGCGCCCAACGGGTGCTTTGGGATTCTGCGGGGGAACCTGGCTCCGCTGGGGTCGGTAGTCAAGAAGACCGGCGTGGAGCCGAGTATGCTGGTGCATCGGGGGCCGGCGGTGGTCTTTGACTCCGAGGAGGACGTGCGCGAGTTCATGCTGACCAAAGAGGTGCGCCCCGGCTCGGTGCTGGTGGTGCGGTACGAGGGGCCGAAGGGCGGGCCGGGAATGCGCGAACTGTCCATCCCGGCGGCGATGCTCGTGGGGATGGGGCTGCACACGTCGGTGGCGATGATCACCGACGGGCGGTTCTCGGGGGCGACACGCGGGCCTTGCGTGGGGCACATCTGTCCGGAGGCCTGGGACGGCGGGCCGCTGGCCTACGTGCGCGACGGCGATATGGTGGAGATCAACGTGCCCGAGGGGCGGCTGACCCTGCTCATCTCGGACGAGGAATTGCGCGACAGGCAGAAGTTACCATTGGCGCGCCCCAATCATCCGGCGCCCGGGGTACTGGCCGCCTACCGCGAAAGGGTGCGTGGCGCGGAGACGGGCGCCGTGTGGCTCTAGTGATTCGGTTGTGGGGCCAAAGGTGCGTGATTGCGGAAAGGAGGTGATAGAATCCCGGTAGTTTGAACCTTCGTCGGCAACTGGAGTAAGGATTATTCAAGCGAAAGGAAGGTGACAAGGTATGTCTGGAGGCGAGTTCTATCGTGCAAGCAGTGTGCAAGAGGCCCTAGACCTGCTCGCCAAGTATGGGGCGAAGGCCCATGTTCTGGCTGGCGGCACCGACATCATGGTCAAAGTCAACCGCCGCCAACTTGCCCCCGAAGTCCTCGTGTACATTGGCGAGTGCGGCCTCAACTACATCAAAGACCTGGGGGACAAGGTCGTGATCGGGGGCGCGACTCCCTTCGCCGAGATACTCCGATCCGATGTCGTCAAGAAGAAACTGCCCCTGTTGGCCGAGGCCGTGAAGCATATCGGGACCCCCGCCATTCGCAACGTGGGCACCATCGGCGGCAACCTGGTAACGGCGTCGCCCGCGGCGGACTCCTCGGTGCCTCTCCTGGCGCTGGGCGCTTCGGTGAAACTGGCGTCCAAGTCGGGCGAGCGCGTCGTGCCGCTGGAGGGGTTCTTCAAGGGCCCCGGCGAGACCGTTCGCAAACCGGATGAGTTGCTGGTGGAAGTGATCGTCCCCGTGCCCGACAAGGACTTGAAGTTCGCCTACCACAAGATCGGGCGGAGGAAAGCCGGTACGCTGTCGGTGGTTGCGGGTGCGGTTGTCTTCAAGGCGGAAGGGGCACCGCGCGGCACGGCGCTGGCGCGCGATCAGGCGTGCTACTTTGAGAAGTGCACCCAGGCGCGCGTCGTGCTGAATGCCGTTGCGCCCACGCCGCTTGTGGCCAAGAGGGCATCGGCATTGCTGGAGGGGAGCGCGCTGGATGCCGAACTGATCGCCAAGATCGCCAAGACCGCAGCCGAGGAGACATCGCCCATTGACGACGTGCGCGCCTCCGCGTGGTACCGGCGTCAGGCCAGCGAGGGGCTTGTCAAGAGCCTCCTTGAGCGGATTGTAGCGTAGAAAGGGGTGGCTTCCATGTACACATTGGAATTGAAAGTCAACGGTCGGGCTTACAAGGTAGAGGTGAAGGCCACGACGACCCTGCTGCAGGTGCTGCGGGAGAAGTTGGGCATCACCAGCCCGAAGATCGGTTGCGAGACGGGCGACTGCGGCGCGTGCTCGGTGCTCGTGAACGGGAAGTTGGTGAAGGCCTGCATCACGAACGCGCTGACCGTGCAGGGCAAGGAAGTGTTGACGGTTGAAGGGCTTGGACGGCCTGGCGCCCTCCATCCCCTGCAGTTGGCCTTCCACGAGCACTACGCGGCCCAGTGCGGCTTCTGCACGCCCGGCATGCTCATGGCGGCGAAGGCGCTTCTGGACGAGAACCCGAAGCCGACGCGCGAAGAGGTGAAGGAGGCGCTGTCTGGCAACCTCTGCCGCTGCACCGGCTACGTGAAGATCGTGGAAGCCGTTTTGGCCGCAGCGGGCGAGAAGGCCTAGAAAGGAGAGGATCCCATGGCGCTGAATGTAGTTGGACAAAGAGTCAAGCGGTATGACGGCCTGGCCCACGTGGCGGGCGAGACGCGCTTCGTGGATGATGTCATCGTCCCCGGCACCCTGGTAGTCAAAGGCCTCCGCAGCCCTGTCCCCAAAGGGTTGATCAAGAAGTTGGACGTGAGCGCCGCGGAGAAGGTCCCCGGGGTCGTGGCAGTGATGACGCACAAGGATGTTCGCAACAACCGCTACGGCTGGGGCGGCGATCAGTACGTGCTCGCTGAAGATCACGTGCGGTACAAGGGCGAGTTGATCGCCGTCGTCGCAGCGGAAAATGAAGACGCGGCCCTGGAAGCCGTGGACAAGATGAAGTTGGAGATTGAGGAGCAGGAGCCGGTGTTTGATCCGCTGGAGGCGATGAAGCCCGGCGCTCCCAAGGTGCGGCCCGAGGGCAACATCTTCATGTACGGCGACAGCCCGTGCCGCAAGATCATCTTCGGCGACATCAACGAGGGCTTCAAGAAGGCCGACATCATCGTGGAAGGCAAGTACCATCACCAGGGCCTGAAGCACGCCCAATTGGAGCCCCATGTGTCCCTGGCAGTGCCGGAGGCGACGGGCCGGTTGACCATCTACACGGTCAGCCAGGCGATGTACTTCCACCTGACCTGGGTGTGCAACATCGTGGGGCTGCCGATGAGCAAGGTGCGGATGATCGGCGGGACGGTGGGCGGCGGCTTCGGGGCCAAGAACGACGTGCACGCCGACCACATCACGGCGTTGCTGGCGCTGAAGACGGGCCGTCCGGTCAAATGGCGCTGGACGCGCGAGGAGGACCTCCTGTTCTCCACCTTCCGCGGCTCGTGGGACATGGAGTTCAAGGATGGCGTTACGAAAGACGGGCGGCTTGTGGCGCGGCAAGTCAAGAGCATCCGCGACTCGGGCGCCTACACGTCGCTGAACGCCTACGTGGTGGACAAGCACTGCTTCCTGGTGGCGGGGCCCTACTTCATCCCCAACGTCTATGTGGAAGGGTACTGCGTGTACACCAACAAGCCGCCTGCCAGTTCCATGCGCGGGTTTGGGATCACGCCGGCCACCTACGCGGGCGAGATGCAGATGAACAAGATCGCCGAGGCGCTGGGCATGGACCCGTGGGAACTGCGGTTCAAGAACGCGTTCCGCGAGGGCGAGATGACGGCGACGCAGCGCGTGGTGGACTCGGTGGCGCTGATTGAGACCATGCAGACTTTGGCCGGGGTAGTGGGCAAGGAACTGCCGCCTCACCTGAAGGCGATGACCTCGGCGCAGAAGAGGGAGGGGTAGAGATGAAAAAGCGAGGAGTTGGGTTTGCAGTCGGGCTCTATCCTACCGGCATGAGCGGGGGCGGCGACTCCAGCCAGGCGGTGGTGAAGGTCAAGCCGGATGGCAGCGTGGACCTGATCCTGACGTCGGTGGACATCGGCCAGGGGTGCAAGACGGTGCTGGCGCAGATTGCCGCCGAGGAACTGGGCGTGCCCTATGACCGCGTGGACGTGGTGAACGACGACACGGATACCGGCCCGCTCTGCTTCGGCACCTTCGCCAGCCGGGTTACCTTCGTGGCGGGCAACGCGACCAAGCAGGCGGCCAGAGAGGCCAAGCAGATTCTGTTCAGCGTGGCGGCCGACAAGTTGGAGGCGTCGCCGGAGGACCTGGAAGCGGCGAACGGCAAGATTTACGTCAAGGGTGCGCCCGAGCGTTCTGTGGACATCGGGGCGATCGCGGGCGAGGCCACCTTCGGCCTGCGGAAGGTGATCGTGGGGCGCGGCCACTACATGCGCACGCCCTCGGCCCCAGACCCCGCCACCGGCAAGACGGACCCGTTCGCGACGCTGGCGTGGGCTGCGGTTGAAGCGGAAGTGGAGGTGGACACCGACACGGGCGAGGTTACCGTGCTGCGGCTGGACTGCGCCTACGATGTCGGCAGGGCCATCAACCCGCTGCTGGCCGAGGGGCAAATCCAGGGCGGCGCGGTCATGGGGATCGGCGCTGCGCTGATGGAGCAACTGTATCCGTACAAGTCGCCGGTGAAGTTCCCAGCCGAGACCTTGGGGGACTACGTGATTCCCACCGCGGTGGACGTGCCTGAGGTTACGGCAGCCATCTACGAGTGCCCGTCCACCGACGGCCCGTTCGGCGCGAAGGGCATCGGCGAGATGACGGCGAACGCGCCCAGCCCGGCTATCGTCGCCGCGGTCCACGACGCCATCGGCGTGTGGATTGACGAACTGCCGATCACGCCGGAGAAAGTGCTCCGTGCGTTGCAGGCGAAGGGGTAGCATCTGGATGACACCATCGGGGGGCTGGTATCCGCCTGGCCCCCCGATGGTCTAGTTCCCCCGAGTTTTGTCTTGCGATGTGGGCGGCGTATAGCGAGGGATTTTTCCAACGTTAGAAACTTTCGGCGCAGTTCGGTGTTGTAGGAACCGAGAGGAACCACAGGATCGGGTGCGCGCTGGCCGAAGGGAGAGGCGGCTGTGCAGGCGGTGAAAGCCACGGCTCCAAGCCGCTCGGGTGATCCAAATCGTTCGGTATCCGACTGATTGAAACTGTGAGGAGGGAAACAGATGGGTCCGATTATCCTGCTTCTGGCGGCGTTCATTTTCATAGTGGACGCGGCGTTCCTGTTCGGTAAGGCTGACCCCAAAGGTGCCGGCGTTGCGAACGTGGCCGTAGGCGTCATCATGAACACCTGCGGGCTCCAACTGGGCTTCACCGCCGGTGGCAACTCGTTCCTCATGATCCTGTGCGGCCTGACCATGGCCTTCAGCCTGTTCTACATCGTCCTGGGGTGGTGCCTGCTGGCCGGCTACGATCTGAAGGCTCTGGGATGGCTCTGCCTGGGCGCGGCGCTGTTCACACTCCTGTCGGCGGTCTTCTTCTTCGGCCTGGGCACGACGGGGAACACGATCCTGGGCATCTTCGCGCTGACCTGGGCTACGCTGTTCGCCACGGCTTGGCTGAACCTAGCGTTCGGGACCAAGTGGGCGGGCTTCCTCGTCAAGTGGATTCTGGTCGTGGACTCGCTGATCACGCTCATGATCCCCGCCTACCTTCTCATCACGGGTGGCTGGCCCGCCTAGTTCTGGCGCGCTCTGCAGGAGCACAGATCGGCCTCTCCCGGCTTCTTGTGGACATCGCGGCGCCCGATTGCGGCGGGGCTTGTCGGATAGGACCGGCAAGCCCCGCAGTTTTTTGCGCGGGGGCGCTGCTTGCCCGTGGCTGGCGCTCAGCGGCGGGTCTGGATGCCCTTCGCGACCATCGGCAGGAGGGCCTTGGCGCGGTGTGCGGCCGCTCCGAAAGTTGACAGAACGCCGAGAATGCCTATAATAGGGCTATATTCAATTCCAGAATATTCGGAAAGTGAGTATGCCCATGGCACGCGAACGAGCGCTGTCGGCCGGTCCTGTCCTGCTGGGACTTCTCATGCCCGGTCCCAAGCACGGCTACGAACTGCACCAGGAGTTCGCCGAGTCGCTGGGGGCTGTGTGGCAGTTGGGCCTGAGTCAGTTGTACGCGCAACTCAAGGCGCTAGAGGATGAGGGCCTGGTAGCCTGCGAGACCGAGGCGCAGCCCAACCGCCCCCCGCGCAAAGTGTACAGCATCACCGACGCGGGCCGGGCGCACTTCCTGAACTGGCTCCGCGAACCCACCCCTCACATCCGCGGCATCCGACTGGAATTCCTGAGTCGGCTCTTTCTGTTCCGAAAACTCGGCTTGCCAGGACTCGGCGACCTCATTGACCGTCAGCAGGCGCTGTGCCGGGTCCGGGCCGACGCGTTTGCGCAATTGGCGGAGGGGGCGGACGATCCGTTCTTGAAAGCGGTGTACGAATTCCGGCGGGGGCAGGTTCATGCCGTGATGCAATGGCTGGATTCCTGCCGCGAGATGCTATGATTCGGATAGATTCCCTTTCGGTTTCCTATGGCTCCCATGCGGCGCTGGCCGATGTGTCGCTGAGCATCGGGGCGGGCGAGTTTGTGCTGATTAGCGGGCCTTCGGGGTGCGGCAAGAGCACGCTGGCGCTGGCCCTGGCCGGGTTGATTCCACAGGCGGTGCCCGCGCGGGTGTCGGGCCGGGTTATGGTGGACGGCCTGGACACGCAGCAAGCCCCCGTGCCGGCCCTGGCGCGGATGGTGGGCATCGTCTTCCAGAACCCCGCGACGCAACTGTTCAATACCACCGTGGAAGAAGAGGTGGGCTTTGCTCCCCGCAACATCGGCCTGTCGGCGGCCGAAATCCAGGCCAGGGTGGACGAGGCGCTGGAGGCCGTGGGCATCGGGCATCTGCGGAAGCGCAAGTTGCGGGCGCTGTCGGGCGGCGAGCAGCAGCGCGTGGCGATCGCGTCTGTGCTGTCGTTGCGCCCGAGCGTTCTGGTCCTGGACGAGCCGACGGCGCATCTGGACTGGCGCGGCGTGGAGCAGTTGCTGGGGGCGCTGGAGCGGCTGCGCCGGGAGCACGGCGTAACCGTGATTCTGATTGAGCATCGGCTGGCGGCGGCGGCATCGGTGGCGACGCGGGTGGTGCTGATGGAGCGCGGGCGGATTGTGGCCGACGGCGCGCCCGAGGTGTTGCTGTCGGACCGGGCGCTGCTGGCGACGTTGGGGCTGCGCTACCCCTGGTGCGACGTGGGGCGGCGCGTGGATCCCGTGGGACCAGCGCCGCGGCCTCGCGGAGATGAGCCGCTGGTGGCGTTGCATGGGGTTTCGGCGGGCTACGGCAGGCATCGGGTTCTGGATGGGCTAGACCTGGCGATCTACCCGGGGCAATTTGTGGCGCTGGTGGGCGAGAACGGCGCGGGGAAGAGCACGGTGGCGCGGGTGCTGGCCGACATCGTGCGCGCCGACCGCGGCAAGGTGGAGTGGCACCCGTCGCTGCGGCGGTTGCCGGCGGGGCAGCGCGTGGGACTCCTCTTCCAGAATCCGCTGAATCAGTTGGTGTGCGACTACGTGGACGAGGAGGTGGCCTACGGGCCGACGAACTACAGGGTGGGCGCCGACCTCGGGACACTCCTGGCAGCGGCAGACCTTGAGGGTCTGCGCCGGTGCCGCATCCAGAACCTGAGCGCGGGGCAGCAGCAGCGCACGGCCCTGGCAGCGGCGCTGGCGGTCCGGCCGCGTTTGCTCATCCTGGACGAGCCGACGATGGGCCAGGACTGGGCACATTTGAGCAGGCTCATGGACTATCTCACGCAACTGAATGAAAACGGGCAGGCGATTTTGCTCATCACGCACGACGACCGCCTGGTATGCCGATACGCGCGGCGGATTGTGCGGATGGCGGGAGGGCGTATTGTGGCGGACGGCGCGGTGCCGGCGACCGTGCCGGTGGCGAGTCCCGCAGAGATTGCTCACATGCACCGATGAGGTGAGGAGGGCAGCGATGGAGAACGCAGTGGACTTGCACAAGGCTATTTACGAGTCGGTTGAGAAGGGCGAGAACGTTTGCGTGGCCACGGTGGTGGGCGCGAAGGGTTCCACGCCGCGGAACATGGGCGCGAAGATGCTCATCTGGCAGGACGGGCGGACGCTGGGGAGCGTGGGCGGCGGCGAGTTGGAACTGCGCGTCGTGGCGGCGGCGCAGGAGGTCTTCGCGAAGGGCCAGCCGATGCGCCTGGACTTCTCGCTGCGCGGCGGGGGCGACGCGGGGATATGCGGCGGCGACGCCGAGGTGTTCCTGGAGTTGGTCGCCGCCAAGCCGCGGTTGGTGATCATCGGCGGCGGGCACGTCGGGAACGCTTTGAGCCGCCTGGCCGCGCTGTTGGGTTTTCGCGTCGTGGTGATGGATACGCGGGAACTGGATGCGTCGCTTTTCCCCGAGTCGGTGCAGTTGGTTCAGGTGCAGTCCTACGACGCGCTGCCGAAGGAATGGTTTGACGCCAACACCTACGCGGTGGTCATGACGCCGAACCACATGGGAGACCGCGCGGCGCTGGCGCAGTTGGTGCAGTTGCCGCTGGCGTACCTGGGGATGATCGGCAGCCGCCGGAAGGTGGAGCAGACGTTCCGGGCCTTGCGCGAGCAGGGCGTGCCGGAGGATGCGCTGAACCGCGTCTATGCCCCCATCGGCCTGGGGATTGGCGCGGAGACGCCTATGGAGATTGCGGTGAGCATCGCCGCCGAGATCATTCAGGTGCGCAATACCGCGCATCTGGAAAAGGAGGCACGCGAGCGAAAGCATCAGAGTCTGAAACAGGCGCTTCACAGTCAGGTTGCCCATTAGAACACTAGACTTGCAAGGAGGACACAAATGGCAAAGTCCACGTTCACGGTGCGCGACTGGATCTATGTGGCTGTCTTTGGCGCGTTGTGGGGCATTCTTGAGATCACCCTGGGGTCGTATTTGCATGTGCTCTTCCCGCCGCTGGCCGATACGTTCGTGGTCGGGCTGATCATGGCGGGCATCGGGGCGATCATCGCCCTCGTGGGGCGGTGGTTTGTCCCCAAGCGCGGGTCGGTGCTGGGCATCGGCGTGGTAACGGCGATCTTCAAGGCATTCAGCCTGGGCGGGA
>DAOTVT010000195.1:0-3069 GCA_034436295.1 Anaerolineae bacterium
CTCCTCATAGGGGAAGTGGAGCCGCTTCGGCCCTCCCAGGATAAGTATGCACCAACCTTGCTCAGATGGCTATTCGGGTTGTTAAGGTGCCGGTGTGAATATGCGGTGTGAATATACAAGAGGGGGAACGAGGGGGTGAGGTCGGCATGCACGCGCGGGGCCAGACCCCAAGGGTCTCGGAGACCCTTGGGGTCTTCAGTGCCAGCCCGATGCTTCGGCGTGGGGCGCAATACCCTTCGCGCAGATTCGTGCTATTCGTGGATGACCACGGCGTGCTGCGCACCCCGCGGCCGCCAGCCCTAATCGCCCGCGATGACACCGCTGGCGACCAGGTACAACGCCTTGCCCTCCTCGTCGCGCACCACGGTGTTATGCCATTCCACGAACAGTTCGCGCCCGTCCTTGGTCAGAATCGGATTGGCGAAGCGGTACCCGCCGTTCTGCTCCCGCAGTCGGCGCGCCACTTCCTTCACCCTGTCGCGCCATGTCGCGGGCACAAACGTATCCACCCACGGCTTCCCCACCACTTCCTCGCGGCTCCAGCCGGTCTTTTCCAGCACATACCGGTTCGCATGCGTTACGAGCGTCGTCTCTGGATCCAGCACAAGGACGATGGCGCGCATGGCGTCTAGGATGCGCTGGGCGAAGGCCCGCTGGCGGTCGCGTTCCTGCTCCGTGCGCATCTTGGCAACGTACACGGCCATCTCGTCGGCCAGCATCTCCGCCATCTCCGCATCCTCATCGTCGTAGGCAAGGGCCGGGAACGTCCGTCCGAGCACCAGGGCGCCGATGACCTCTTCGCCCAGGCGGATGGGCACGCCCAACGATGGCCCGATGGAAGGATTGCTGACGGTTTGCAGGCGGCCGCTCCACGACATGTAGTCGCCGACGAATACCGCGCGCCCCCGGGCAAAGGCGCTCCCCGCCAACCCCTCGCCTGCCTTGAGGACAAACCCCTGATCGGCGCGCTGCCCATCGGTGATCCCCGCCTGCTCCACCAGCGCGTGGCGAGCGGCATCCCACAGATACAATTTCGCGTGTTGGGACTCGGTCAGGCGACAGGCGTGCTCCAGCGCCGCATGGAACACCGGCCTGTCGGGGTCTGACGGCAGGGCCACGTCTCGTATGATCTGGGTCAGGGCCGCCAATCGCGCCACCTGACGCTCGGCGCGCGCCCTCTGGACAAGCGTCTCGTAACTCACGGCGCCCAGCACCGCATAGGCGTGGGCCGCCAGCATCGCTTCGTCGGAAAACGGCGCAGGACGTCTGCGGTACAGCACCAGCACGCCACGGAGGATGCCGTGAGCCGCCAGGGGCAGGGCGATCATGGAACGCAGCCCCTCCTCCACCACCGCCTGGAGCACAGGCCCGGTGATGTGTGGGTCGTCGGTCATGTCGGGGATGCGGGCCGGCATGCGCAAATCCATCACCTGGCGGATGCGCAGGTTCGGATAGTTCTCGCACACCATCCGCACGTAGCGGTCGGAGATCCCACGGTACGCCACGGCCTCAAGGGAGCCATCCGGCCGGGTCGCGTACAAGGCCCCCGCGTCGGCGCTGAGGAGTTCAACAGCCTCGTCCACGATGGCCTGAAACCGCTGGGTTGCGGGCGCGGGCAGGAGCACGCGCTCGGCGCGATCCAGCATGACCCTGACGCGGCTCAACATGCGCTGCTGCCGCTCGTAGAGTCGGGCGTTCTGCAACGCCAGGGCGATATTGGCCGCGCACGCCCGCAGCAGGTCCTTCTCCTCCTGGCTCCACGCCTCGCGCTGCGAAAAGGCGAACATCAGCCCCAGCACCTCGCCGTCTCGGTACAGCGGGATGGCCGAGGTGCAGCGGATACCCAGTGCCCGCTGCATGGCCCGGGCCTGCTCGGGCGCTATCAGGTGCCCCACCAACTCCGCAGGGTCCTGCGTGAAGACAGCCTGCCCCTGGGATAGGGCGGGCCAAATCGGAGATTCCCCCACGGGCGCGGTGATACCGTCCAGCGACACGCCGGTTCGTTCCTCCAGCGTCTGCGCGGCCCATGCCGGGAGAAACGGCCGCCATACCCACTGGTCGGCCTCAAAGTCGCGCACCGCGAACAGGGGCGGGAGCCAGCCGGGCATGAGTTTGGGCATCGTGTCGCGGATGGCCGCCAGCGAATGCTCCAGTGGTTGGCTGACGCTGAGGGTGGCGATCACCGCCTGCAGCACGTGGAGCGCCTCCTGGCATGTCGCGGTCATCGTCATGGCAGCAGGTGGGGCATCGGCGCGGGCGATGGCGGACCCCAACATCCGCCCCAGGCGCTCGGCCGTTGGAACGCAGTCGGGCGTGAGGTCCTCGCCCCAGATGAGCAGCAAGCCCAGCGCGCGGCCGTTGTGCGCCACCGGCGCGTACACCACGGGGCACCGCGCCCCCAGTGCCTCCAGCAGGGCCTGACCACGGGCCTCGCCCTGCGCATCCACGCCCAAGATGCCAGGCGCGAGCGAACCCAACGCAGCGGCAAACGGGGCCTCCGCCTCCAGCGGCGCGCTCAGCCAGCCGCCCACCAGATTGCGATTGCGGCGCGTCAGTTCGGCCAGGACGCCAGGGGCCAGGTGCGCCCCATCGCACGCCCAATGCAAGCCTTCCGCGCCCACGCGCAGGCAGGCCGCGCCGAAACCCGCCGCATCTAGGCGAGCCAGGGCGGTGGCTTGGACCTGGCTCGGCGGCATGGGTTGCAGGAGGTCCGCAGCAATGTCCAGGGTGATGCGCGTTAGAGCATCCACTGGGCTAGCCTCCTCACTAGCATATACATGATACACTGAATCATAACGCATGTCAAGCGTTGCGCGATGCGGAACACGTCCGTACATTCTCCCCAACCATCCTGATCTGTCATCACCGCCAGTGTACCACACCTGCGCGACAACGGATGTCGCGCCGTGTGCCCATTGTGCGAATCGCGCCAATCCCCTCGCCCCACGCGCAGAAAAGTAGGGCGGCTATCCCTAGCCGCCGTGGCGTCCCCTCGCCCCGCCTTGCGGAGATAAATAAAGACCCCAAAGGTCTGCGAGACCTTTGGGGTCTTCACCGCCCCCGCCCTAC
>DAOTVT010000196.1:0-22838 GCA_034436295.1 Anaerolineae bacterium
CCGCGAGGTGGCGCGCGCGGCGTACACCCCAAACATGGCCCACGCCAGCAGCAGGAAGGGCAGGATCAGCAGGATGAAGAACAGCCCGGGGTTCAGTTGGAGCGCAAGGAACATGGACGCGAGGAAGATGCCCTTGGTCAGCGCGAACCGCCAGAATGTCCGCCCGCGCCCCCTGGCGTAAGTCAAGGACGTGTCGGCCAGGAAGTAGGGGAAGCATAGGACGGCGAGCACGGCGAACCAGAGCACGCGGCGGCCCGTGGGGATCAGGCTGGTCCACGTGAGGTCGCCGGGGATGAACAGGGCCAACAGGATGTAGGCGAAGAGGACGAGCCCCGCGCCGACGCACCCCGGCCGCAGCCACCCCCGCCAGGTGCGCCGCTCAAGCAGCCCCCGCGCGCGCAGAAGAATGAGGCTTCCGACGCCTGCCAGGAAGAAGTAAACCGCCAGGTAGTTGGCGACCGATAGCGGAATCAGGGTCGTGAGCGGCGAGAGCGCCCACAGCACCACGGGCGTCGCCAGGGCGGGCACGCCCGCGAACAGGAGCAAATCCTGCACTCGCATGCGCCGCCCGCGCAGGGGCGCGCGCCTCCACCAGATCCACTGGCTCAGCGGCAGGTACAGCCCCAGCGCGGCCACGTGCAGCACCAGCACCCACACCATGCGCCCGTCGGTCCAGCCGTTGGACGTGTGGCCGAAGGCGGCGTCCAGCCAGCCGACCATGCGCGACAGGGCCTGGCGATTGAACAGGATGGTAACGTGCTCCACGCCGGGCACGAATTCCAGTTGGCGGGCGGTTCCGGCGGCGAAGTCGCCGTACAGCACGCCGGGGTCCTGGCCGCCGCCGTTCCGCAGGGCAGCCAGGGCGTTTTGCTTCAGGTTGGCGAACTCCAGCGCGCCCGTCAGGAGCAGCAGGTTGCGCGGCCTGGACGGCGTGATGTCGGTCAGGATGGCCGACACGGCGATGGTCGCGCCCACGTCGGCGTGATCCAGCCCGTAGGTCATCACGACCGCTGTCCCCATGGAGTGGCCGAGCACGGCGATCTGGTCGTCCACCGTATCTTCGCGGGCGCGGACGTAGTCCACCACGCCGCCGAACGCATCGGTCAGTTGGCTGATGTCGCGCATGTGGCCCGCCTGGCGCAGCGGCTCGGGATTGCGCCCGTGGCCGGGGAAATCCAGCAGCGCGGCCAGGTAGCCGTTGCGGGCGAGGGTGTAGCCGATGCTGTACATGATCTGCCGCGAGCCGGAAAACCCATGCGCCACCACCACCGCCGGTTCCGATGCGCCCCCGGCAGGACGGAAGATTTCCACCGGCGTGGTGCCGACGGTGGTCCGCTCTCGGACGATGCCGCGTCCGGCCGCCTGAACCTGATAGGCGCATACGACGATTGCCGCGATGCAGGCGATGGCGAGGAGGGCGTTGCCGGTGCCGAACTTGCGGTGATTTTGCACGTACATCTTGGCCTCCTTCGTCAGTTACCACTCGGCGACGGGGTGATCTCGGTCCAGCAGGAACAGGCGGACCTCCGCGCCGCAGAAGTCTCGCAGGCGCGCGGCCAATTCGTGGGCGGCGGCCTCGCCCTCGGCCACGGTGGCGGGCGGCAGCACATCCACGTTGATGGCGACGGCGGTGGTGTCGGGCGTAACCTTCGTGGCGTCGCCCTGCCGCCAAATCCAGCGTCGGCACATCACCTGGGCGTCATCCGCCAGGATCACCTCGCCCGGGGCAGGGTATTCGGTCTCCCCGCCGATGAACGGCGTGAAGGGCTCGTCGCCACGGGCCAGGCGCAAGGAGAAGTGGCCCACCACCCGGTCCAGGTCGTCGCCGCCGCAGGGCAGCAGGTGGGCCAGCGACAGGGCATTCATGAGCGCGACGGCGGTGTTGATGTAGGGGATGGCGTCGCCCTTGAGGACGCGGCGCACCAGGGATTCCAGGGCGGGGCGGGTGTCAGCAGGTTTCGCGCCGAAGCGGCGGAAGGCTTCGCGCCAGGCGGCCAGGCGCGGGTGGGCGGCGGGGTTTGCGGCCAGGGCGGCGTTCGCCCGCACGCCTTCGCTGGCGGCCAGGAGCCAATCGGCCACTTCGGGATGGTAGGCGCGATTGTCCATGCGGTGGGCCACCACGAGCCAGCGACTGTATTCCGGAAAGAGGGCTGCGAAGTCGGGGGCGAACGAGAAACGCACGGGCAACCTCCAGGTTTTTCGCCCATTATACTCTTGTTGTCAAATCGGGTGGGGGATGGGGCGCGGGGCGTGTATCTTTTTCGGTGGAAGTTGGTGAGGCCGATGAACGGCAGCGTGAAACGCACGGAGCGTAGAGCGGGTTTCCATACCTGCCCGGAGGTCGGCGGCTATGGAAAGCCGCCCTACGAAACTACGAAACCGGATTCACCGCGGAGCGCGTGGAGAGCGCTTTGCCCTGGAATCTCCGCGTTCTCGGTACTCTCGGCGGTGAGAATCTCTTGTAGCGCGGGTAGGGCAGGTTGCGGCGGCTATGGAAAGCCGCCCTACGAAACCGGATTCACCGCGGAGCGCGCGGAGAGCGCAGAGATTTGCCCTGGAACCTCCGCGTTCTCGGTGCTCTCGGGGGTGAGAATCTCTTGTAGCGCGGGTAGGGCAGGTTTCCATACCTGCCGCCTGCTGCGCGCCGGGGCATAAAAAAAGTCTGCGGTCGGGGCGCGAACCCGACCGCAGACGCGTCTCTGGGCATCACGGTCTAGCGCTAGAGTAGAGAGGGAAGGGTCTGATAGGCTCCAGGGTAGTGCCTTTAGGCCGCGCCTTTGCCCGAGAGGACGGCAGGTATCGTCTGGAGCAGGATGCGCAGATCCATCCCGAGGGAGCGATCTTCCGCATATTCAATGTCCCACCTCACCATCTCATCGAAGGTTACACTGCTCCGACCCTTGACCTGCCATAACCCCGTGATGCCCGGGGTGACCAACAACCTCCTCTTGTGCCACTCTTTATATTGTTCAACTTCATAGGGGATGGCGGGCCTGGGACCGACCAGGCTCATGTCCCCTTTGATCACATTGATCAACTGCGGCAGTTCGTCCAGGCTGGTCTTGCGGATGAACCGGCCCACGCGCGTTACGCGGCGGTCCGAAGCCAACTTGTACACGGCCCTGCCGTTCGTATCCTTGTGCAGCGTCCCGTTGCCGTTGATGAAGTCGGTCATGAACTTCCGGTGCACGCTGCTGTCCGCCTGATGGTACATGGAGCGGAACTTGTAGAACGTGAACAGAATCGGTTTGCCGTCCGGCCCGAGGCCCTTCACCCGCTGCTGTTTGAACAGGACAGGCCCGGGCGAATCCAATTTGATGGCCAATCCCACCACCAGCATGATCGGCGCTGCCAAAATCAGGGCAATGCTGGCGATTACCACATCCATGATGCGTTTGGCTACCAGATACAGACGGTAACTCAGGCTCTCCTGTACCCGCAGCAAATAGACAGACTGGCTACTACGAGTGAACTCCATTGCCATATGCTGCCCGCTCCTTACCTTCTTCCACGCAAAGTATAGCACCGCAAGATGAAATCTTGATGACAATGGGTCCGTTTCCAGATGACAATTCGTTCATCTGGGCGTCTGGGGTAGGGGAAGATGCAAGTGGGATGCCAGCGGGGCGGCCGGACTCCCGCTCTAGAACCCGTAGGCGCGTTCCAGCAGGGGGATGATGCGGCTCCAGTCGTATCGGCTGACGGCGAACTCCCTGGCGAGGGCGCCGAGTTGGGCGCGGCGGGCCGGATCGCGCAGGAGCGCCACAGTCTCGTCGGCGAAGCGCGCCGCGTCGTCGGCGACGACGAGTTCGCGGCCCGGCGTCAGGCCGTAGCCCTCGCACCCCAGCGAGGTGGACACGATGGCCTTGCCCATGGTCATGGCCTCCAGAACTTTGAGGCGCGTGCCGCCGCCCATGCGCATGGGCACGATGTACACGTCAGCCGCCGCGATGTAGGGCCGCACGTCGGGGACGAAGCCCGTAACGGTTACGCCGCGCCTGCTTCCGAGGGCCTGCACCGCCGGGGACGGGCGCTGGCCCACGATATACAGGTGCGCGTCGGGAATCTGCGCCTGTATCTGGGGCAGGATGTCGTCGGCGAACCAGCACATGGCGTCCACGTTGGGGCGGAAATCCATCTTGCCCGTGAAGACGAGTTTCGGGATGGGCGCGTCGGCAATCGGCGCCGCGTCCGTAAGGGAGTAGTTGACATAATGAGTAGCGTCTATCCCGTTGGGGACGACGGCGATGTTCGCGCTCGGCGCAAGCCGCGCCAGCGCGTCGCGATCCCACTCCGACACGGCCACCACGCAGTCGGCCAGGCGGCAGATTCGGCGCTCGTACCGCGCCAGTCGCCGCCACTGGACGAGGGAGTAAGCCGCGCCGACCCATCGGCGGGGGCGGCGCAGGTCGGTCTCAAAGGCTCGCTTCTGGAGCAGGTATTCCGCGTTGAGGTCGTCAAACACGATGCGGGGGCGTTGCGGCAGGCCAGCCTCAAGGGCCGCCAGGGCGTAGGGGGCCATCTCTATGCTTTCCACGTGCAGAATCGCGTACTCGCTCTCCGCGAGGGCGCGAAGCACGGCCTGGCCGAAGGCGGGCGAGTAGGCCCGTAGCGCCATGTCGGGCAGGCGCGTGGTGAGCAGGGAGAGCGCCCGTCGCGCGCGCGTGCGCACCGGCGCGGGCATGACCTCTACCCGCTCGCAAATCTCGCGCAGGGCGGCCGCATGTTGGGTCGCCTCGGGGCTGCTGGACAGGGAGTACAGGTGCACGCGGAACCGCTCGCGCAGGCCGGCCAACAGGTTGTAGGCGCGAATCGCCATGCCCTGGTGCGGCGGGTAGGGCAGTTCCGAGGTGAGGAATAGCACGCGGGGGCGCTCGCTCACGTCTGGCTCATCACCTCATGATAGACTTCCAGGGTCTGGCGGGCGGCCTTCTCCCACGAGAAGCAGGACGCGCGGGCGATCCCCTTGGCCCGCATCTCCTCGCGCAGGCGCGGGTCGCTCAGCACGCGCCACATGGCCACCGCGATGGCCTCGGCGTCGCGGGGCGGCACCAGAATGCCCGCGTCGCCCACCACTTCGGGCAGCGAGGAGACGTTGGAGACGATGACCGGCGTGCCGCACGCCATGGCTTCCAGCGCGGGCAGGCCGAACCCCTCGTAGAACGACGGCATGACCAGCGCGCGCGCCGCGTTGTACAGGTACAGCAGGTCTTCGGGCGGAACCTGCTGGAGGAATATCACATCCTTCTGTAGCCGCAGGCGCTCCACCGCTGCCAGCGAGTCATCCACCAGCCAGCCCAGTTTTCCCACCACGACCAGTTTCGCCCCGCTGGCGTACCGGTCCAACAGCAGGCGGAAGGCTTCAAACAGGGTGGGGAGGTTCTTGCGCGGCTCAATCGTGCTGACAAACAGGACGAACTCGTCGGAGATGCCGTAGCGCTGGCGGACGGCGGCCATGGCCTGCTCGTCGTCAATGGGGCGGAACAGGGGGTTAGCGGCCTCGTAGATGACCGAAATCTTGGACTCGGAAACGCCCAGCAGCCGCTGCAAATCCTCGGAGGTGCTCTGCGACACGGCGATGATGTGGTCAGTGTTGCGCACGGCCACGTCAATCTGGCCGTAGTAGTTGGCGCTTTCGCGGGTCATGAACTGCGGGAACAGGAGGAATGCCAGGTCGTGCACGGTGATGACCGACAGGCAGTTGCGGCGGAACGGCGGGATGAAATCCGGGCTGTGGAGGAGATCCAGCCTCAAGCCGCGGATCTCCGCCGGCAGCGTCCACTGCTCCAGGCGGTGGTGGCTGGGCGTCCAGACCGAGTGGCGTCGGAAGTTCGGGCGCTGCACCAATGGGGCCTTGTCCTTGCGATGCTGGAGGATTACGTACTCGTTGCCGGTGTCCAGGTTCGCCAGTTGTGAGACCAGTTGAAGAATGTATTGCGCGATGCCTGCTTGGGTGTAATGCACCAGGCGCGCGTCAATCCCAATCCGCATGAGCGATTTTCTCCCTGTGTTCAGATGGTTCGGCGGTTCCACCTCCCACGGCAGTGGGGGGCCAGGGATCAAATCGGGCAACATCGGCCGGTCTGACCCAGTCGTGGCGTCCTTGCAGGGCCTATGATACCAGGATGGGGTGTTTCCGTCAAACAGGGGACGCCTGAGACACGGCTTCAAACCCTGTTGGTCGCGGCATGAGCAGAGGCGCGACGCACTTCCGGAAGTTCGTCGCACCCTGCCACCAACACAAAATAGAACCGAGCCACGCCCGACCCTTGCCCTGGAATTGAAATTACCTTTGAACCCCATTGACGTGTGAACAAAACTGGTCTATAATACATCTAGCCTACACCGTGCCCGAACGAGAGAGGGAAGCGCCGTGGCAAGGATCGTGCTGATTTCCGATGACCTGGAGCTTTCGCGCGAGGTGGCCCAACGCCTGGAAGCGAAAGGCCACGTGGTCATCCCCCTGGAATGCCTGGAATCGCGCTTCTACCAGGCGGTGCAACTGCGGCCTGACCTGCTGGTGGCCGACTTCGCCTCCATGTCGCGCGAGGCCTCCGCGGCGTTCCAGCGGGCGCTGGCCACGTTGAACCCCAAGTGCTCGGTGCTGGGCATCTTCGGCGCGTTGGACGTGGTGCGCAGCCTGCCCGCGCTGGTGGGCACGGCCGACGCCCTCGCCGCGAAACAGGCGAACCGCAAGGCCCAACCCGCCAGCGGCGAGTACGGCTTCATGAGCCTGGACGTCCACCGTCGCGAGGTTACCATCCGCGGCGTCAGCATCCCTCTCACGCCGACCGAAACCCACATCCTGTCCATCCTGGCGGCCAACGTGGGCCGCTATGTCAGCCCCAAGTCCATCGCCTCCGAGATTCAGGGGTACGACGTGGACGACCGAGAGGCCGGCGAAATCGTGCGCGTGCACATCCACAACCTGCGGCGCAAGTTCCAGAAGGCCGGCATCGGCCCCCCGTACATCGTCAGTTCGCGCGGCAAGGGGTATCTTTTGGAGCGCCGCACGCGGCCCCGCGCCAGCAGGCCGTAGCCCACCCCTGCGTTAAGAAACCTGAACGCTCCTTTGGCCTCGTCTAAAGACACCTTAACGCACACCTTCGTTCATACATGGTATAATTGGGCAGATTCACGGAAGATTCACGTCGCCGCCCCCTTGCCCGACACCCAAGCCACCAAGAGTCAACTGAATAGCGGCGAGGTTCCGATAAGGGCAAACCACGGGTGACCGTGGGACGCAAAGCCACGGGTCTTGAGGCCTCCGCCCAAGATCGCCGGGCTGCCGAAGAACCTCATGTTGTTTAGGTAGTCCTATTCGCCCCCCCCAGGGAAACATCGGTCATGGGAAACGAGCCGTATCGCAACTTCGGCAGCCAGTGCAGCGTGAACTGGGGATAGAACCAACATTAGGAGGCCGATTGTGAGGACCCGAATAGGTCGCTTCTACAGGCTACCCTCGTACCTGGTTCTCGTCCTGTGCCTGCTCCTCGCCACCCTGTTCCCCGCCGCGCAACCTCTCACCCGTCCATTGCCTGTTGACCCTGCCCTGCGCGCGCTGTTGGCGCAGGCCGACGGCAACACCCGCATCGCCGTCATTGTGCAGAAGGCCAGTGTGGGCGACGAGGCCGAGGCCCTAGTGAAGAACCTCGGCGGCGAAGTTGTGCGCTCGTGGACCATCATCCCGGCGTTCCTGACGAATCTGTCGGCCGACGCCGTGCAGCAACTCGCCCGGAGCGGGCTGGTGCGCTGGATTTCGTGGGACAGCCCCATGGTACGCCAGGACACCGGCCAGCCCGACACGGTCTCGCTCATCGGCGCGTATCTCAACGCGTACAACCCCACCATCGGCGCGACGACCGCCTGGAACTACGGCTTCAGGGGCGAAGGCATCACGGTCGCCGTGGTAGATAGCGGCGTAACGCCGAAGACCGATTTCCTCGCAACCTCAAATAGCCTGACGCGCACAAGCCGACTGCTGGCGAACCTGACCTTCGCCAATACGGTCCTCACCTACAACAGCCGCGTGAACACTTCTCCGTACGACTCCTTCGGGCACGGCACGCACATTGCCGGCATCATCGGCAGCAACGCGGCCAGTTCTTCCGGCTCCTTTATGGGCGTGGCGCCGGCGGTCAACCTGGTCAACCTGCGCGTCGCCGACCTCAACGGCCGCGCCTTTGAGTCCGACATGGTGGACGCGCTCCAGTGGATTTACGAGCACCACAAGGAGTACAACATCCGCGTCGTCAACGTCTCCATGAACTCGGCCACCGCACAATCGTACCACACCAGCCCGCTGGACGCCGCGCTGGAAATCCTGTGGTTCAACGGAATCGTGGTGGTGGTGTCGGCGGGCAACAACGGCGGCGCGCCTACCCTGGGCATCGTCCCCGGCATCCTGTATCCGCCGGCCAACGACCCGTTCGTGATCACCGTTGGCGCGTCCGACGACATGAGCACGCCCTACACGTGGGATGACATCGTAACGCCCTTCTCGGCCTATGGCATCACCGAGGGCAGTTTCGCGAAGCCCGAACTGGTAGCACCGGGCGCACACATCATCAACCTGCTGGCCAGCCCCGACTGCACCATCGCCGTCCAGCACCCCGAGGCTATCTACTCCAAAGATTTCCTGCGCCTGTCGGGCACGTCCATGGCGGCGGGCGTGGCGAGCGGGGCCGTCGCTCTGTTGCTCCAAGCGCGGCCCAACCTGAACCCCGATCAGGTGAAGTGGGCGCTCATGAACTCGGCCACGCCGCTGCGGCAGCCGGGGGCGGGCGCGGGCATCCTCAACGTGTGGGCCGCCATCAACCTCGGCAGATACGGCACGGCCAACACCGGTACCACGGCCAGCAAACTCCTGTGGACAGGCGACGAACCCGTCAACTGGGGCAGCGTGAATTGGGGTTCGGTCAACTGGGGCAGTGTGAACTGGGGTTCCGTGAATTGGGGCAGCGTCAACTGGGGTTCGGTGAACTGGGGTTCGGTCAACTGGGGCTATTAGCACAAGCGCGGCGATGATGCCGCGGGTGAACGGAGGTAAAAGAACGCATGGTCAAAGCAGGCAGACGACTCATGTGGAGACTGGCGCTCACGGTTGTGGTCTTGATGACCCTTCTGGCCGGGCTCGTCCCGAGTCCTGCGTCTGCCCTGCCCCCCAGGCTAGACGAAGAACTGGCGGCACTGGCAGCCCGCCCCACCGACGGCATGGCGCCGGTGATCGTGCGCGTGTACGAGGACGCGGCGCCGGTCAAGGCCCTCGTGGAGCGCCTCGGCGGCCAACTCGGCGTGGATTTGGAATTCATCCAGGCGTTTGCGGCGCGCGTGCCCGAAAGCGCGCTGGCGACCCTTGCCAGCGACCCGCGCGTGCGCTGGGTGTCCTACGACCGGCCCATCCTGCCGCAGGATGACGGGGAGGCCGTTGAGACCGAATGGACGCCGCGGTTGGATCAGATTGTCAACACCTACAACTTCACCATCGGCGCCGACCGCGCCTGGGCCGAAGGCATCACCGGCAGAGGCGTAACCGTCGCCGTCGTGGACAGCGGCGTGCAGTATCATCCCGACCTCCTGCGCAGCATCTTGCTGGGGTGGAGCATCTTCGCCACGGGGTTGCCCGCCCATGTGGATCAGTACGGCCATGGCACCCACGTGGCCGGCATCATCGCGGGCGACGGGACTTTCAGCGGCGGCAAGTATGTGGGGATCGCGCCCGACGCGAAGATTCTCCCCGTGCGCGTGTGCGACGCGACAGGGGCCAGCAGCGAGTCCTCCCTCGTCGCGGGCCTTCAGTGGGTGTACTACAACCGCCGACTGTACAACATTCGCGTCGTCAACGTCTCGCTCAATTCCAACAGCCTCATTTCGTACCACGAAAGCCCGCTGGACGCTGCGCTGGAGATCCTGTGGTTCAACCGCATCGTGGTGGTCGTCTCGGCCGGCAACAGCCGCGGCGTTGTGTACCCGCCCGCCAACGATCCGTTCGTCATCACCGTGGGCGCGGTGGACGAGCACGGCACGCGCACGCCCGCCGATGACACCATCGCGCCGTTCTCCGGCTACGGCACCACGCCCGAAGGGTTCTCCAAGCCCGACCTGGTGGCGCCGGGCGTCAACATCGTGAGCACGCTATCGTACACCGGCTGTCGGTTGAGCCGCGAGCATCCCGACCACCGCGTGGGCACCCGCTACTTCCGCCTGTCGGGCACGTCCATGGCGGCGGCGGTAACCAGCGGCGCGGTGGCGCTTCTGCTCCAGGCCCGCCCCGACCTGAACCCCGACCAGGTCAAGATGCTGCTCAAAGCCTCGGCCATGCCGCTGAACCAGACCGGCGCCGGCGCGGGACTCCTGAACATCTACAATGCCATCCACTTGCAAGGCGTGGGCACCGCCAACACCGGCACGCCCGCCTCGGCCCTCCTGTGGACCGGCGACGACCCCGTCAACTGGGGCTCGGTGAACTGGGGTTCGGTCAACTGGGGCAGCGTCAACTGGGGTTCGGTCAACTGGGGTTCCGTGAACTGGGGCAGCGTCAACTGGGGTTCGGTGGATTGCTCCTCGGTCAATTGGGGGCGCAAGCCGCGCATCCCGGTTTCCGTCAACTGGACCTGGAATTCGCCCCGCTCGGTGAATTGGGGCTGGGCACCCGCCTGGTCGGTGAACTGGGGCGGCGGCCCACGCAAATAGACCAACGCGCACACAACCCTGCCCACCAGAGCACAGGCAGGGTTTGTGTTTGACCTCTCCGTAGTAGCATGCTACTATTCTACCCAGAGCGTAGAGGAGAGAGGGAACCAAAATGAAAGACCTGTCAAAGCCCGCGCGAGCGTATATCCTGGGCATTCTCGGCTTGACGATCGTCGCCACCCTGGCCGAGGCGGCTGTTTCCCCGCCCAGGGGCACCGATTGGGGGCTGCTGGCGTTTCTGCTCATCGGCGCGATGACGGCCCAGTACTTCACCGTCGTTACGCCCAAGCACCAGCACTACTATCTGACGCCCGCGTTCTTCTTCGCCAGCATCGTGCTCCAAGACCCCGTTACCTTCGCCGTTGTGGTGGCGCTGGGGCATGTGCCCGAATGGCTGAAGGTGAAGTACCGCTGGTATATCCAATTGTTCAACATCGCAGGGCACACGCTGGCGGGGTTTGCGGGCAAGGCGGCGCTGGCACTGCTGGTGGGGGCCGACCGCATCCCCGCGCCGAATCTGACGGGAATAGTGGCGGTGCTGGTCGCTGCGTCGGTTTACATTCTGGTCAATCATCTGCTGGTGGGCATCGTGTTGATGCTGGCGCGCAACGTGAGTCTGCGCGAGTCCCAGGTGCTCAGCCCCGGCAACCTGCTCACCGACCTGGCGCTGGCCTGCGTGGGCGGGGCCATCGCGTTCCTGTGGGAACTGGGACCGTGGCTGGTGGTTCTGGGCGTTGCGCCGCTGATCCTCATCCACCGCGCGCTGAGCATTCCAGCCCTACGTGAAGAGGCCCAGGTGGATGCCAAGACGGGGCTGTACAACGCCAAGTACTTCGCCAACGCCCTGAACGATGAGTTGCGGCGCGCGCGGCGTTTTGGCCGCCCCCTCGCGGTCATCATGGCCGACCTGGACGGCCTGCGCTATATCAACAACACCCACGGCCACCTGGCGGGCGACGCCGTGCTGGCCGCCGTGGGCCGCATCATCCGCGAGCAGGTGCGTGAGTACGACGTGGCGTCGCGCTTTGGCGGCGAGGAGTTCGCCCTGCTCATGCCCGAAACCACCACCCACGAGGGCTACGTCGTCGCCGAGCGCATTCGCAAGGCTGTGGAATCCGCCCCCATTCAGATTCCAACGCGGGTGGACCCAATCTACGTAACCATCACGGCGGGCGTGGCGTCGTACCCCGACGATGGCTACGAGCCGCAGCAGTTGCTCCATGCCGCCGACGTGGCCCTGTACCAAGGCAAAGCCTCGGGCAAGAACCGCGTCCGCATGTCAGTTCCCGGCGAGAGCAACGAGCCGCCGGTTCCGCCCGCGGGAGACAGCGTCGAGGAACCGCCCCCCGCTCCTGCTGTCGGAGCCGACCGGTCTGCGCCCGCGACGGCGCCGGCAAGCCCGCCGCCCAACCCGCGCGATGCCTCCACCCCACCGGCCAAGCCGCGCCGCCTGCCCAGATCGGCGTGGATATTCGTGGGGGCCGTCGTCGCGTGTGGCGCGGCGCTACTGGCTTTCTATTTGCCCTCCGTGGGCCGCTTTGACGTGAAGGGGCTGGCCATCCTGGCGGCCTTTGCGGGCGCGGCGGAACTCTTCTCTGTGGACCTGTACGGAGCCAGCACGGTATCGGTGAGTTTCGTCGCAATCTTCGCGGCGGCCCTGATGTACGGGCCTGTGGGCGCCGCGGTGGTAGGGCCGGTCATCGCCATCGGCCACTGGCTCAAGCGGCGGCCGCGCATCTACCAGGTGGTATTCAACGCGGCGAACCACACGATTTCCAGCACGGTGGCGGCGCTCCTCTTCGCCCTCGCGGGCATCCGACTGCAGGTGTCCAACATCCTGCTGCTGGCAGTGCCGGTGCTGGTCGCGGGAATGGCCAACTACTTCGTCAGCACCATGCTGCTGTCCACTGCGCTGGGGCTTTCGGAGGGCGTGCACCCAGGGCGCGTGTGGAGGGAGCAGTTCCGCTGGCTGGCGGTGCACTACGTGGTGATGTCTTTCCTGGCGTTGTTCTTCGCCGTGGCTTACCTGACGTTTGACATCTGGGGCATTGTGGCTTTCCTCGCGCCGCTGCTCATTATGCGCTACGCCCAGAAGCAGTACGTGGACCAGACGGTGCAGAACGTGGCGGCGCTGCGCAAGGTCAACCAGGAACTGGCCCGCGCCAACGAAGAAATCCAGATGATCAACGACGAACTGCTGATGACGCTGGCCAGCGCCATTGACGCGCGCGATCCCTACGTGTACGGTCATTCGGCCCGCGTGGCCGAGTACGCCATCGCCCTGGCGCGGGAACTCAACCTGCCGCCGGAGCGGGTGGAACTGGTGCGCCGCGCCGCCCTGCTCCACGACGTGGGCAAGATCGGCCTGCCCGAGCATGTGCTCAACAAGCACGGTAACCTCACCGACGAAGAATACGCGGTCATGAAGCAGCACGCTCTGGCGGCCGATAGCATCTTGGGCGTGTGCCATCAACTCCAGAACCTGGTGCCCATTGTGTCGGCGCACCACGAACGCTGGGACGGCAAGGGGTATCCCAGGGGCCTCGTCGGCGATAGCGTCCCGCTGGAGGCGCGCATCTTGGCCCTGGCCGACGCCGTAGAAGCCATGGCGTCGGACCGCACGTACCACCGCGCCAAACCCGCCGAGGAGATTGTGGCCGAGGTGGAGCGGAACGCCGGCACTCAGTTTGACCCTGCGGTGGCCGCCGCGTTCGTCCGCGTCGTGAAGCGCGAAGGCCCCCAGTTCATCCGAAACTCGGCCCAGGAGGTCAACAGCCGCCGCGGAACGGGAGGTTGGCAGCCACCTGAATGGCTGAGGCAAGACTGGCAGACCGAGACGGGCTAGCCCTGCACGGAGGAGAGGAGCATGAATGAACTGCCGACGCAGAAGATGTTGACGATCCGCGACGCCTCGCTGCGCCTGAACCGCTGCGCCGAGGTCGTGCGGCGATACGTGCGCGAAGGCAAACTGCCTGCCTACAAACTGGGGCTGATGTGGTACGTGCGCCCCGAGGATGTGGAGGCGCTCGCCCGCAAATTGGACTCGGTCCCCAAGTAGGCGGCTCACGGGGTCCCATGCCACGCGCAGAGAGCGGCCACGCACACCGTCGCGTCTCTGGGGAGGACCCATGGTGGCAATCAGGCAGGATAGGATGAAATTACACGATCCGGCAACCAGCGCCGCCCTGATTGTGGAGGCGGCCACACCCGAAGAGATGGCGCGCATCGCCGAGATGCTGGCCGAAGCCGCGCCCTGGGTCATGCCCGTTTTTGCCGCGTCGTCGGCGCAGGCAGACGGCCTGGAGACTGCGCTTGCGCGACGCAACGGGTTCGTCGTGCAGCGCATCCGCACCGCCGACGAACTGGCCTCGCTCTTGGAAGCCCTGCGCCAGAGGGGGCCGACCCGGCGTGCGCCCTCCTGGCTGGGTGGGCTACTGCGTCTCAGCCTGGCCATCAGTTCCATCCAGGATCAGGATTCGCTGCTGGAGGAACTCCTGGGCCAGGCGGTAACGCTCACCGAGGCCGTAGATGGCTGCGTGTGGCTGGTGGACGATTCGGGCGCGCTCGCAAGGCACAAGGCGTCCGCCCCGGGCATGGCCCACGCGTCGCTCCCGCCGGGCCTTCCCGAGTGGGTACAGCAGAACGGCAAGGCGGTCCTGATCACGGCCGCGCCCGCCCCATCGCTCCTGGCCTACACCCGCGCGGCAGGGGGCGGGCTTGCGGCGCTGGCCATCCACCTGGACCGTAAGGCGAAGGGCGAGGCGCTGGCGGTGCCCCTGATGGCGGCGAGCCGCTTGCTGGGCGTGCTGTGCCTGCAGGCCAGCGAACCGCGCGAGGCCTTCACCGGCGACCAGTTTGAGGCCATCTCGGTGATGGCGGCGCAGGTGGCCATGAGCCTGGAGGGCGCTCGGCTATTCGCCCGCGTGCAGCAGGGCAAGAAGGAATGGGAGGCCACGTTTGACGCCATCGGCGAGGCCGTGCTGCTCATCAGCCCCGAGGGCAAGGTCCTGCGCGCGAACCAGGCAGCGGCCCGAGCCGCCGGGCGACGCTTCACGCAACTGGTCGGCGAGCGCTGCTGCGAGGCGATGAGCGGGACTACTCATCCGCCCGAAGGCTGCCCGCTCCAGCAGGTGCTCCAGACGCGCCGCCCCGCGTCGGCCGAGATCACCGACCGCGATGGCTCGCGCATCCGCCATGTGTCCATCTACCCCATCTTTGACGCGAGGGGCGAAATCCAGGCGGTGGTGGAGTACACCCGCGACGTTACCCAGATGAAGGCGGCCCAGGCCCGGCTGATGCAGGCCGAGAAACTGTCGGCCCTGGGGGAACTCACAGCAGGAGTGGCCCACGAGTTGAACAACCCGCTCACCTCCATCCTGGGCTTCGTGCAGTTGCTCCAGCGTACCGACCTGACAGACCGCCAGTCGTCCTATCTGAGCGTCATCCACGATGAGACGCGCCGCGCGGCCCGCATCGTCCGCAACCTGCTCACCTTCGCCCGCCGCCAGGAGCCCGAAAAGAAGATGCTGGACATCAACACCATCGTGGAGGAGACGCTGTCGCTCCTGGCGTACCAACTGCGCGTGAGCGGCGTGAAGGTGGAGCAGGACCTGGACCCGAACCTGCCCAAGACCGCCGCCGACCCGTACCAACTCCAGCAGGTCTTCGTCAACATCATCAACAACGCGCAGCAGGCGATGCAGGAGGCCCACGGCGGCGGCACGCTCACCATCCGCACAATGCCGGTGCTGCGGCCCACGGGCTACGCCCGCAACTCTACCCTGAACCTGGCCGACCAGCCCGAGTCCACACTGGAAAGTTGGATTCGCATAGAGTTCGCGGACGACGGCCCGGGCATCCCGCCCGAACTCCTCACGCGCATCTTTGACCCGTTCTTCACCACCAAGGTCGCCGGCAAAGGGACGGGCCTGGGGTTGAGCGTGTGCCACGGCATCATCCGCGACCACGACGGGCACATCTGGGCCGAAAGCACGCCCGGACGCGGCGCGACCTTCGTGCTGGAATTGCCCGTGCGAGGGGTGCGCAGGGCCGAGGCGGAAAAGGCCGCCAGCGACCGGCTGCCCGAACTGCCCCCGGGCAATGTGCTGGTACTGGACGACGAGGAGGGCACATTGCTCCTCTTGCGAGAACTGCTTGCGCAGCACGACCAGAAGGTGGACACGCTCGCCGACGGCGCGCAGGCCAAGGAGCGCATTGCGGCCGCCCACTACGACGTGATCCTGTGCGACGTGCGCATGCCCGGCTTCGGCGGCGACGCCCTCTACGAGTACCTGAAGGAGCACCGCCCCGAATTGGTCAAGCGGCTGGTCTTCATCACCGGCGATACGGCCAGCGTCCAAACCCGCGCCTTCCTCCGCAAGGCCGGTCGCCCTGTCGTTGAGAAGCCGTTTGACACGGCCGAACTGCTGCGCGTCATGCAGAACATCTACCGAGACGCCAGGGAGTAACGCCCCTGCGGCCCATGCACCCGAGCGGAGATGCCTATGAGCACATTCGTACCCATCAAACCGGAAGACATCCGTGACAATGTGTTCAAACTTATCGGCTCCGACTGGATGCTGATCACCGCCGGCACCCGCGGCTTCTTCAACATGATGACGGCTTCGTGGGGCGGGATGGGCGTCCTGTGGAACATGAATATCGCCATCTGCTTCATCCGCCCCCAGCGGTACACCTACGACTTCATGGAGCGCTCGGACTGCTTCACGCTCTCGTTTTTCGGCGAGGCGTACCGCGAGGCGCTCAACCTGTGCGGCTCCAAGTCGGGCCGGCAGGTGGACAAGGCGAGGGCTACCGGCCTCACGCCGGTCGTGGGCGAGACGGGCGCGGTGTACTTCGCCGAAGCGCGCCTGGTGTTGGAGTGCCGCAAGATTTATTTCCAAGACATAGATCCCACCCACTTCCTGGACGCGAGCATCCACAAGAACTACCCGTCGCGCGACTACCATCGCATGTACCTGGGTGAAATCATCCGCTGCCTGGCGAAGGCGTAAGCCGCGGTCTCCGTCCATCGGGCCTGAAGCCAGGCGTCATCTGGGCGCCCACGGAGAGCGCGACAGGAGGGGAGTATGTTCTTCTTCGCGTTCCTGGGCGCGCCCACGGGCGAACCCCGATGGCGTGAACTCCTATCCCGCCACGCCGAATGGCTTGGCCTGCGGCCCTACGCCTTCTCGCGCGCGGTGGCCGACGGCCGCGTGTTTGCCTTCGGCTGGGTCAGCCTGCGCCCGCCGGATACCCATGCGCTGGTGCGCGAGCAGGGCAGCGGCCTGACCATCATCCCGCTGGACACGCTGACGCGGGCACAGGCGCTGGCGCAGGAGTCGCCGCGCGGCTTTGAGACCAATGCGATCCGCATGGACGTGTCGCTCCTGTCGGGCGAGGTGCGCGTCGCGGTACCGATTCTGACCGTGGAGCAGTTCTACCACGCCAACTCCGGCGGCGACTGGGCGTTCGCAAACGACCTGCGGTTCGATGCCCCCACGCCGGACAATTGCGGCGCACGGCACCGAAAGCCTTGGCGTCTTGTTACTGACGCCGCGGATCTATGAGGTCGGTGCCCACGGGCGAATTTGCTGCAACAGTTCGCCCCAGGAGATGAGACCCTGGCGCTCGTCCTGAATGGCCTCCGCGATGACCCTTTCCACCGCTCGCGGGTATTCTTCACGGAATACGACGAACCCGTTGGGCAGCCTCCTCTGTAGTTGGCTTGCCAGGAAGGCAAAGGCACTGTATTGCTCGCGCGTGTGAACGGTCTTCGCCCGCTGGGCGCGCCGCTGCCACTCCTCGGGCGGGGTGATTGTATAGGGCACTTCTACAACCAAGACAACTCGCATTTTGCGCTGAGCGAAGCGCCCAACGCCCCTCGCCTCTGAGCGATAGGTTTCCTTCTTCACCTGGAGCGCGACCGCAGAGTCGTCGTGGCGCACCAGCGCATCAATGCCGTTCATGTCGGCGTCGGCCGAGGCTTCCAGCGGCAACCTGCAGCAGGCAATCCACGTGTAGGCGAAGTGAAACTGCGTCAGCACGGATATGAGCGTGCGATAGAGCCGGGCTTTGAACCCCAGGCGCACGAAATCGCGCGAGCACCCCCAGAAGTACTTGCCGATGAAATCGTCGAGCGGCTCTAGATGCGACTTCCACCATCTCTCAAAGAACTCCTCGTAGGAAGGGAACCCGGGAGCATCCTGCTGGGGCATCCAGTAACTCTCATAGATGGGAGGTAAGGGATTGAGCGCCGGGGGCAAATCCTGTTCCACGGTCTTGACGGGCAGCAATTCGTCTCGGTAATAATCCAAGGGAATGGACGCGAGAAAGTCCTCAAATCGCATCAGTGTGGGGTTGTTCACGGTTGCCATTCCTCCACAGGCTCAACTGCATTTCCGCTTGCATCGCGATCAACTTCCTCGGTATCGGCAGCACGTTCAGCATAGTGGCCGTGAGGTGCGGCACGAAATCGCGGTAAAGGGCGCGGGTGTAGTGCTGCACCTCGTCGCTGTTCAGGTAGCCTACCAAAGCATCCAGGTCCGGAATGCCCACGAGCGGCACCAGGTGGAACTCCTCGCGCCAGGGGTAACACCGCCAGTCCACAGCGGCAACAACGCGCGTCCCTTTGGTGTGAGCAACCACGATATGCGGCGAACCGTAGAAAGCGCGCAGCAGCGGAGCGTCTTCTTGCCGCATCCACAAGCCGGAGTAGCACGTGTCGTAGTCGATCCACCCGCGGTGAAGGTTCCGCCCCGTCAAAATGGGAACGCAATCCGGCAGTGGCTTGGGACTCACGGATGGGTGCCGGCGAATCTCCGGACTTCGCGCTGCAAAATGCACCCTGAAGCATTCGCCCAGTGGAATCCCGCTACGCTCAAACACCCGCAAATCAGGGGTTTCGAAGCGGATCATCTCCCCGCCGTATGTGGTTTTGGATACAGCGAGTTGCACGCCATCGTAGAGTTCCAGGCCACGTTCCCCCTTCGCCAGCACCAGCACCACCGCGCTTACGTTGCGTCCGGGGAACGCTTTGCCCAGGTAGTAGACCGTTACCTTTCCTGTTTCTGCCAAGAAGGCGCGGAGTTTCGCAAAGTCGTCCAGAACAAGCCACGTGGCTGGAACCACAAGCACGACTTTGCCGCCGGGTTTCAGCAGGCGCACGGACTGCTCGATAAAGGCCCCGTAAATGTTGTACTTTCCAAACCATGTTACGAAGCGCTTCTTGTAGAGCGCTTTGTGCTCCCGAAGCGCGTGGATCGGGTAATGGGACGCATCCCCGATAATGCCATAGGGAGGATTGCCGATGACGAGGTCAAACCGTTCCTCGGGCTGCCACAGGAGATAGTCCGCTTCCACGAATCGGGCGCCAGCGAGGTGAGCCTTTGCCAGGTCCAACTCCGCACCGTGGATGTCGACTCCGGTGAGCCTGTGGTGATTGCCATAGCGCATCGCGAAAGCGCGGAGAAAGGGAGCGTCGCCACAGGCAGGCTCCAGCACATCCAGCGAGCCTGTGCCGCGCGGCTCGCACAGGCCCACCATGAACTCCACGATGTCCGCGGGCGTCGGCACCATCCCGAAGGCGCGCGCACGCGCTTCGCTGGATGCAGTCAACCAGCGCCCCGAACTCCCCGCAGCGTCGGCGTCAGGCTTGGGTTCTTCCCCGAACATCGGCGCGCCTCGCATAAGCCTTCTCGCCCCCCTCACCGGATGAACAGCGACAGCACCCAGAAGATGCCCAGAAAGATGGCGATGATGATGGCCGAGATGCCCAGGAATACGAATACACCCGCGACGAAATTGACCACCCGATTGTCGCGCTTCGTAACCATCTTGCCCGAACGCAGAAAGTAGGGCGTGTACATCACCACGAGTCCCGCCACCGCCCCCCACAGCAGGCCCTCTTCCACCGTAACCCCGACGCCGAACGAACGGAGAATGCTCGCGGCGATGGCTCCCACCACCACGCCCAGGACGGGCCACCGCCACCCCCACAACTGCTGCCACGCTCGTTTCACGTTGCGCCCCCTCTCGCGCCGCTCACGCGATGACCCGCAGGACGCGCGGGATGACACGGAAGGACGCGGGCGCTTGCCCAACGAGTTCCCCATCGGCCTGCACCAGCATGCGCTCCTTCGCTTCCACATACACCTCCCGCGCCTTGTGGATTTGCACCTTGGGATGCGTCAGGTGGGTGCCTTTGTACACCCGCGGCACGTTGACCACCAGTTCCGGCTTGGAGAAATCGCCCAGGATCACGAGTTCAAACTCGCCATCCTGCAATTCCGCCGGCGGCGCAATGTACATGGCGCCCCCGAAGTAGCGCCCGTTGCACACCAGCACGGAATTCATCCGCCGGTCCTGCGCCTCCCCGTCAAACCGCAGCGCCACATGCTTGTTCTTGTAGTACACCAATGTCAGGAAGAGGTTCACGAGGTAGGTCAGCGTGCCACCCAGGGCCTTGGAACTGCGCTGCACCCGCTCCACCACCTCGCCGTCAAAGCCGAGGCCGGCTACGTTGGCGAAGTACAGCGCGCGCTCGCTCCCGTCAAGGGCCCGGAAGGTGGTGTGGCCCACGTCCACCAGGCGCTCCGTGCCGCTCATGAGCCTGGCGCAGGCTTCGCGGTAGTCGTGCGGGATGCCCAGCGTGCGCACGAAGTCGGAGCCGGTGCCGCCCGGGATAATGCCCAGCGGCACTGCGGAGGGCTGGCCCGGCTCACCCAGCAGGCCGTTGACCACCTCCATGAGAGTGCCATCTCCCCCGTAGGCCACGATAGGGCTGTACCCTGCCTGGGCCGCTTCGCGCGCGATTTCCGTCGCGTGGAGCGGCCGCTCGGTCAGGCGGAAGTCAAAGTCCAGGCCCAGGCTGGTCAGGTGCGCCCGCACGGTGGGCCACTGTGCCGCCACGCGCCCGTTGGCGGCGACCGGATTCACGATGACAAAGGCTTTCGGCTTGCCCATGGCTCCCCTCCTCCCCGCTTGGCTGTTCGTATTATAGCATGGGGTTGTTTCATCCTTCAAACACGCGTCAGGACCGCAGGTTTCCACACAGCGACTGCGGGGATGATTTTGTCCACCGTGCGCACCTATGGTAAACTACGTGCGGCCCGAAGAACGATCGCGAGGCGGGCGATGCCTGAGGAAGAAGTCATCATCTTCACAAAGCCCGGCTGCCCCTATAGCGCAGCGGCGAAAGAGGACCTTCGCAGGCGCGGCGTGGCGTTCACCGAATACAACGTCCTCGCCGACCGCCAGGCCCGCGAACGCATGCTGGCGCTCAACGGCGGCAAGCGCGCCGTCCCCACCATCGTGGAAGGCGGGCGCGTCCGCGTGGGGTTCAACGGCTACTGAGGATTCTAGCGCGGCCGGTTCGGCCGCACATCCCGACGATCGTAGGTTGAGGTGAGGGTATGAAGAAGGGACGGGTCTTTTCCGGGGCGCGTCCAACCGGACGCCAACATCTCGGCAACTATTTCGGGGCGATTCGCAACTACGTGGCCCTCCAGGAAGATTACGACTGCGTGTACTGCGCGGTGGATTTGCACGCGCTCACGTCGCTGGTGGACACGTCGCCGCTCCGCGACTACACCTACGAGATGATCCTGGACTGGTTGGCTGCTGGCATTGACCCCACGCGCACCATCGTCTTCGTCCAGTCGCACGTCCCCCAGGTAACCGAACTGTACGCGCTCTTGGGCATGGTAACGCCGCTCGGTTGGCTGACGCGCCTGCCCACGTTCAAGGACAAGGTGCGCGAACAGCCCGACAACGTGAACTACGGCCTCGTCGGGTATCCGGTGCTCATGGCCGCCGACATCCTGCTGTACAAGGCCGACGCCGTCCCTGTGGGCATAGACCAGGCGCCGCATCTGGAATTCACCCGCGAGATCGTGCGCCGCTTCAACGCTCGCTATGGCGAGGTGCTGGTGGAGCCGCAGATGGTGCTGACCGAGGCGCCCAAAATCCTGGGCCTGGACGGCGTCAGCAAGATGAGCAAGTCGCTGGAGAAGGACAACAGCATTGAACTGGCCGACTCGCCCGAAGACATCCGTCGCAAGGTCATGGGGGCCGTAACCGACCCCGCCCGCCTGTACAAGAAGGACCCCGGCCATCCGGAAGTGTGCAACATCTTCACGCTGCATCGGCTCATCGCGGGCGACGAGGCCCGCATGGATCAGATTGCGCGCGATTGTCGGGGCGCGACGCTGGGCTGCGTGGAGCACAAGCGGATGTTCGCCGCGGAACTGACGGAGTTCCTGGCGCCGTTCCGAGAGATTCGCCAGAAGTATGCGGATCATCCCGACGACGTGTGGGACATCCTGCGGGACGGCGCGGCCCGCGCACGCGCCATCGCGTCGCAGACGCTGGACGAAGTCAAGCGAGCGGTCCGCCTGCCCTGACTCTGACGCCATCAGCGAGGCCACTCCATGCTTTCCAACGCACACGCGCTGCTCCCTCGGCTTGTTGAGATTCGCCGAAGACTGCATCAACATCCGGAACTGGGATTCCAGGAGCACGAGACCGCCGACTACATCGCGGGCCTCCTGACGGCGCTTGGCCTGAAGCCGCGCGTCGGCGTCGGCAAGACCGGCATCGTCGCCGACATGGGGCACGGTCTGCCCATCGTGGCGCTGCGGGCCGACATGGACGCGCTGCCCATCCAGGAGGAGAACGAAGTCCCGTATGCCTCGCGCAATCCGGGCGTCATGCACGCCTGCGGCCACGACATGCACATGGCCTGCCTGGTGGGGGCGGCCATGCTCCTGAAAGACTGCGCGTTCCAGGGCACGGTCCGCCTCATCTTCCAGCCCAGCGAGGAAGGGCAGGACGACGAGGGCCAAAGCGGGGCGATGCGGATGGCCGCCGAGGGCGTGATGGACGGGGTGAGCGCCATCTTCGGGATGCACGTGGACGACGAGGCCTACGCGGGCACGGCCGGGGTGCGCCCTGGGCCGGTGATGGCGGCCGCGGATGCGTTCCGCGTGGTCGTGCGGGGCCGGGGCAGCCACGGCGCTTACCCGCACAAGGGCGTGGATCCCATCCTGCTGGCCGCGCAGGTGGTGGTGGCCCTCAACCATGTGGTGGCGCGGCAGATTTCTCCCCTGGACAGCGGGGTCATCTCCACCGGCAGCATCCACGGCGGC
>DAOTVT010000197.1:0-19276 GCA_034436295.1 Anaerolineae bacterium
AGGCGATCCTTTGCGCCCCCTGCTGGTGGAGGTGCTGAAATGCCTCGCGCACGCCCTGAGGGTTGTCCAGCAGGATGGGCAAGATGAACTCGTTTTGCAGATAGCGGTCCAAGACGACGATAGGAAAGCGCTGAGAAGCGAGTTTCAAGACCGATTCATGGGGGATTTTGGAGTCAAAGACGATGGCGCCATCCACCTGCCGATGCAACAACATGCGACGAGGGGAGCGGGTTTCGGGACAGACCAGGAGTTCGTAGTCGGTCTCCAGAATCACATTGTGAATTCCTTCCAGGATTTCCTCGTAGAACGAGCCGCCGAAGCGCGAGATGAAAACGCCGATCGTGAGGGTCTTGCGCTTCTTGAGGTGGCGGGCGAAGGCGTTGGGGTGATAGTTGAGTTCCTCCGCCGCCTCCAGCACTCGCCTCCGGGTGGCTTCGCTGATGGCGCCGTTGTTGTTGAGCGCATATGAGGCGGCCGCGATGCTCACCCCGGCTCGTTTGGCTACGTCGCGAATTGTGGTCACGAGGCCCTCCTTTCACGGCTCTTGAGGTGTATTATGGCTGGCGGGTGATTTGCAGTCGTTCCAGCCCGTTGAGCAGGTGTTGGTTTTTCATTGTGATAGAGTAAACCGCGTCGTTTTGGTAGTTTGCCAGCATCAGCAGGGTAATGCCCTTGTCTATGCCGATGACATCGCTGGCATACCAGTTCTGGCTGAGGTTGTAGGCATCTTGGAACCCGTACCGCCCCTTGAGCGGCTCCAGGGTGTAGTAGTTGAGCATGGCCTGTGCGGCCTCATCGGGCAGAAACAAGATGGACGCAATGGCGGCGTAGGGCGGGACGGTGTCGTCCACCAGGTGGGCCTTGTTGTCAAAGCCGGAAGGCGGCGCGCCGTACAGCCCGTTGTAGCCCCGAGGGCCGTCGCAGGCGCTCAAGCCCCAGGCGTAAGGGCCCAGGGTCTTGTACTGCTGCTGGACGGCAACGGCGAAGTCATAATGGGCCTTGGCGGCTCTCACCGAGTTCTCAAACCAGTTCACGCCTTTGCGGTCGCGGTACGGGCGGAAGTCTATCCAGGCGTGGCTGAACTGGTAGGTGAACAGCGAGCCGAACCAGGAGTGGATGAACGGTTCGCCTTGGCCGTATCTGGCGGTGTGGCGCGTGAACCCGTAGTACAGGCGGTCGTCGGTGGGGTAGGTGGGCGAGCCGGCCGCCAGCACGTACAGCATCAATTGTTCGGCATAGAAATCCCAGTGGCCCTCAAAGCCTTTTTCGGGACGGTAAGCCATGTAGAACATGGAACGCGACTCGTCCACAAACCATGGCCAATTGACCTCGCGGTAGAGTTGCTCGGCTTTGGCCTGTATGTCGCCGCCAAAGTACTCGCCTGCTGTCAACACGCCCATCATCAAGATGGCCGTATCAATGCTGGAGACTTCGCTGTTCCAGGCGCGCCGCCCGGTCTTCATGTCCACAAAATGGTAGAAGAAGCCATTGACGCGCTCCATGCCCAGCAGGGTGTCCAACGTTCCGTTGGCCCGCTCGGCGCCTTGCTCACGGGTAATGTAGCCTTTCTCAACGCCTATGGGGTAGGCGCTGAGGGCAAAACCCACAGCGGCGATGCTGGAGATGCCCGGCGAGCCCGGGTAACGGTCGCGCACCAGGCCAAAGCCCGGACTGGCCGGGTCGGTGTTGGCCTGCTCCCAGAAGAAATCAAACGCACCTTTCATCTCGTAGGCGATGACCGTATCTAGCGAGACGGTCGGGGTGGCCGTGGCGGCAGGCGCGGTGGCTGTGGCTGGCGGGGGCGAGGCGAGAGCGCTGGGCGTGGGGGAAAGCATCGGGGCCACGTAGGTGGCCGCAGGCGTCGCAGGCCCCGCGCACCCTGCCAGAACGACCGCAGCAACGAGTAGGAGAAGCAATCTTTTATTCACCGGTAATTCCCGTCCTTTCAACCGATTCAACGAACCACTTTTGTAAGATGAAGTACATCACCAGTAGCGGCAGGATGTTGAGGAACGTGCCGCTCATCTTAACCGCTTCGTTCAGGCGGTCAAAAATGTTGACCACGCCCGGTGGGTAAAGGTTCTCGTAAGCCTGAACGAATTTTGAGAGTTGCATGGGTAGGGTCGTTACCCCGCCTTCCAGGAAGATGACGGTGAGAAACGTCTCGTTCCAGTACCAGACGGTAGAGAAAATGAACGAGACAATGTAGGCGGGGATCGCCGCGGGCACAGCGATGGTGAAGAAGATACGCAGGTCCGAGGCTCCATCCAGACGCGCAGCCTCCTCTAGCCCTCTTGGGAGAGAGAGGAAGGTCTGATAGAAGATGAGGATGAAGATCGCGCTTCTGTATCCCTGGCCCAGCAGGGCGGGAAGGATGAGCGACAGGGGGTTCCCGAGCAGCCCCAACTGGCGATAGGTCAACATCTGGGGGATGACCGTGTTTTGGGGCGGGATGATGAAGGTGGCCAGGATCAGCAGAAGGATAAGGCTCTTGCCCCAGAAGCGGTAGCGCGCCAGCCCATACCCTACCAGTGAGGCGACAAAGGTCTGGAGGATAGATGGGATGACGCTGACCAGGGCGGACGCTGCCAGGGTGCGGGGGTAGTCCAGCACGCGGAAGGCTTTGACATAGTTGCCTGTGTAGAACTCGGTTGGTACCCACTGCACCATGGGATTGAGCAAGTCGGCCGGGCTTTTGAGGCTCGTTATGAACATGTAAAGAAGCGGGTACAGATAGACAAAGCCGATGGCGAAAAGCACGGCGTACAAGACCGCGCTGGGCACTACACCGTGGCGGGCGCGGCCCCCAAACAGGATGCTGCGCAGCCGATACGCAATAGGGTGGCGGAGGACTTGCATCAGGCCGACTCCTTCTTTGTCCGGCGCGTGAGCAGGAGGTAAACGATGGCCAGCAAACTGACCATGTTGGCGAAGTACAGGAATGCCATGGCGCTCGCATAACCGATGCCGCCGTGAACGTTGTAGGTCTGGTCGTAGATGTATCGGATGACCTTGTTCTCCGAGAAGTGGGATAGGGTGATGATGGTGTAAACGGCGTTGACCACCGTGGCTGTGGAAAGGGACGGGAGGGTGATCTTCCAGAACATCTCCCATCCCGAAGCGCCGTCAACGGCCGCCGCCTCGTACAGGCTCTTGTCCACTTTCTGCAAACTCGCCAGGTAGATGAGAATCTGCACGCCGGAGAACCACAGGATAAGGATGAAAGATGTGAGCAAATATTCCACCGGGGTGCGCACCGCGCGGGGCAGTTGCGCCAGGAACTCAACGACCGCCGGAACGTTTGCGATGCCCGGCGCAGAAGCAGCGCCCTGGGCCGTTAGTTCCTTGATGACCGGGCCGCTGGTGATGACAACCGGCAGGAAGAAGATGGTGCGGAACAATCCCCTGAGCGCGAAGCCCCGGTTGAGGAAGAGGGCAATGATCATGGAGAAGATAAGCACAACGGGTACCGAGACCACGGTTTCAATGGAGTAGCCGATCAGCAGTTCCACGAAACTGGGGTCCGTGAACAGGGCGCGGGTGTAGTTTGCCCATTGCAGATAACTCAGGCGGATGCCCTCGGCTGTAACGGTAACCTGATTCAGGCTGTAGCGAAAGGTCTCCACGAGCGGGAAGAGGGTGAACAGCGCGAAGCCGAGTATCCATATCAGGACAAAGCCATAGCCCTGTAAGGCTTCGCGCGTGCGAAGGCCGACTTCACGGCGAAAGACGTTCGGGACTCTCATGGCATTGCCTCCAGAAGCACAGCACTCCTCGCTTCCACCGTTATGCCATCGCGGGTGAAGGGCTGCGCGGTGTAGTTGACGACGATGGTCTTGCCACCGGCGTAAGTGGTGGCATAGACGCCCTCCGCCAGTTTTTGACGCGCGATGATCTCCTGCCCACGCACGGGGGCAAGTAACGCGTTCATCCATTGGTAGGTTTGCCGAATCTGTTCGCCCCATTGGGCGTAGGAGGAGGTGTAAATCCAGTTGGAGGCGGTGTTGAGCATGTTGGCGGTGGCTTCATGGGTAAGGAAGTACGACGGGTAGATTCCAAAATCCACGTGCCGCAACAAGTCTTCCTGCAGGTTTGAGGAGAAATTGAGCGCGGCGCCGTAGTATGGCACGTAGCCGGCGAGTACGATGGGCAGAAATGGCACTGCCTCGGAGGTGTAGACATACCCGTTGTCGCCCAGAGGCATGTCGTAGTAGGCCTGCGCCAGGCCGAAAAGGTAGGCGTTGGGACGGTAGAAACTCAACCGCACGGGCGATTCAGCCAGCAGGGCCTGGTATGCCTGGATGGCCGCCTCGCGGTTCAGCGGCTGGCTCCGCCGGAAGTCGCTGTAAAGCGTTGAACCGATACCGTCCAGCGCCAGGCCAACCTCCGGTAGCGAGGCGACGCTCCGAGCAAGCGCCGAGAAGCGTCGCTGAAGCGCCGCGTGGGAGAAGTGGTAATTGACCTTGTTTCGGTTGAAACCCACCAGGTTGACGTTGGTGATCGCCAGCGCCAGGTCGTTGCGGGACGCGTAGCCGCCCTCGTCGCGGAGCGCTGCTTGCGGGTCCAGATAGAGCCACAAGCGCCCGCCTTCCGCCGCGACCTTGTCTGCCAGTGCGCGCAATTCCGCAACTGTGCCTAAGCCACGCTCCAGTTTGAGCGAGGTGGGCGGCATGCTGGAAGCGCCGAGCGGCTGCCAGCCGTAATAGATCACTTGCGCATTCCCGATTTGTAGCGCGGCGAGAATCTCGTCCATCTGGCGGATGGTCGTCATGGGGACAAAGCGGTGCCAGAGCAGGACTTTCTCCTTGTCGCCGCCCAGGAATTCCAAGCGGATGCCGATGTTGGGGCCTGGATACTCGTTCCGGCGCAGGAGCCCTTTGCTCACCAGGAATTGCTGATAACTGCGTGCCATGCCGACGTAGTCCGCCTCGTTGCCCGCGAGGAAACGGTAGTGCATCACCACATCAAAGGCGTTGGGCTGTCTCTGAACGGTGGTTACGCCCGCGCCGGCGCGGTTGGTGGCCTGGAAGTAACTTTGATTGTAGATAAAGACGTTGTAGATGAAGTTGAAATTCGTGATGATGCCGGCTGGATGCGCCTGAAGTTCACTGTAGCCGGCGCCTTTTTCTACGACCGCCAGGAAGGCGTTTTGCCCCTCGCCATGCACCATTCCGAAGACGGGGAAGGAAATCGGGTAGGGCCGGTTGACACGCGGGTCGTAGGGCAGAGACGCGATCAAGCCCAGATCGGGGCCGTAGTACCTTCCGTAGAACATAGTTTTCGCTTTGGTGGAGTCGGCGAAGCGAATCAGACTGCCGGTGCCATCGGGCAGGAGCATGTACCCAGGCGTGCTCCCGCCACGCGTTGCGCCGAGGAACGGGTAGACATAAACAAGACTGAGGTGGAACTTGGGGTTCTCCTCGCGGATGGAGGCAAAAGGCACTTCTACCCGAAGCCCCTCCGCCTCCAATTGGAGGATAATCCCAACAGTGATGCCATACTCTCGGAATGTTACCCGCGCGGAGATGCCCTGCTCTATCGCAGAGACCTCCAACGCGTGATCCGCATTCGTGATGGAGGCGCGTTTGCTGACCGCCCTCTCGTCAAGGTACTCTATGCTGATGCCGCTCCTGGCAAAAGCCTGCCAGGCCTTGTTGAGGCGGTCGCCTTGGATGAGTTCATCAATGCCCGAATGCCAGAGGTAGTTGTTCCGCTTGTCCAGCAGTTTGAAGGCCAGAGACTCAGAGTCCACATAGAGTCTGAAGCGGGGGTTTTCGGCCACGACCTGGTAGGCGGGGGGGATTTCTGCCTGCACAGCAGCGGCAGCGGATGCGTTCTGCGGGATGAGGACGGGCACGAGCAACAGGAGCGCAAGCGCCGCGTGGGCGACAGAGCCACGTCTGCGTTTGGGTGTGCGGAGAGTGACACTAGCCACGCAAACCCACCTCCTGGATGATGGCCAGAACGAACTCGTACAGTTGATTGAACAGCACGTACAGGATGTACCCCATCAGCAGGAACATGACCATGGTGAACAGTGTAGTCAGGATGTTCCGCACCGTCTCGGAGAATGAGTAGTTGTGGACCTCCTTGACCATGATGAAGAGCATCAGCGCCGTCCAGAAGGTCATGATCTGGATGGAGAAGGTGTACACAAAGACCTCATTGAGGGTGAGGACGTTTGAGATCAGGGCGATGGGCACGGCGAACAGGGCGTAGGGGAACAGGCTGTAGGCGGTGCCGATGATGACATCGCGCAGGCGGCCCTCCCCATCGCTGATGCTGCCCACCAGGTAGTTGGCAGCGTTCCACAGAAGGAGCGGCAAGAGGGTGTAGATGACTTCCTTTTCAACCCGGATTTGCGATGGGCTGGCGTAAGGGCTGAACACGAAGCCGGTCAGGTAGAGCGAAAGAACGCGTGCAACGAGCACCCAGCCGTACAGGAGCAACGCAAAGGTGAGGCTACCGCGCAGGTTTCTCTTGATGTAGTAGAAACTGTCGGCGGGCTTCTTGATGAAGCGGAACATGAAACTCAAGTCGTCCACGAGGCGGACCGTCTGCGCCCGCCGCGTCCACCTGCGCACGGGGTCCAGCCAGCGGTAACGCCGCTCCAGGCGGGTCAAGACGGCAGAGACGACCCACACTCCGACCAGGCCGAGGAGCGCAGCGCCCAGGTAGCGTTGCAGAGCGGCGTTGCGCAATTCCCAGAAGGCTTCGGAGTAGCCGTTGCGGTCTTCGGCGTAGCGGTAGAACTGGAGTGCGCCGGAATAGTTGCCCTCCTTGAAGTAGGCGTTGGCGATGGCCTGGTAGGCCATAATGAACAGTCCGTTGTACGTGAGCACGTCCTCAAAGTAGGGTTTGGCCTCCGAGTAGAAGCCTTCCATGTACAGGCGCACGCCATCGTGTACCCGCTTGGCAAAATCGGTGGCGCGGTAAACCACGAGGGCATTCTTGTCCTTGTCCAGCACATACAGGTCGTCTCCTGCGCGCTCAATGCCGGTGGGGTTTCTCAAGGTGCCGAGGCGCTGTTCGCCCTTGTCCTCTGCGCCGAAGACGAAGAGGAGTGTGCCGTTCAGGTCGTACTCGTAGATGCGTCCGCCTGCGTCCACGGCGAGGAGCAGGCCGCTGTCGCTGACGTCAACGTCGCGGAAGGTGCTGGAGCCAAACACCCCCTGAAACAGGTTCCGGCCCGAGATGGTGAATTTGCGGATGCTCTTGTTCCTGGCGGTGCCGGCGGTGATGGTGTAGACGAGCGATTGGCGGTCTATGGCCACGTTGGAGGGGGAAGCGGCTTCGTTCTTGATGAACTGCTCCAGTTGCTCTTTGGTGAGGAACATGCGCTGAAGTATCATTTTCAGCGACATTTCCGCGGTATTCGCGCCAAAGTAGCCGATGAAGTTGCCGTTGGTATTCATCATCACCAGGCCGTTGACGGAGCCTTCGCTGACGATGTAGAGGTTCTTGCGCACATCCACCGCGATTTTGCGTGGCAAGAACTCTCGGTTCCGTCCAAACAGGGGCTCGGTGGGGCGCCCGAATTCCTTGAGCAGGTTGCCATTCTTATCCAGGATGACGATTTTGCTCTTTCCGGCATCGGCGATGTAGACAACTCCCTCATCGTCCACGAACACGCCAGTCGGGGACTTGAGTATCCCCTTGCCGAATTCCGCCACGGGTTGAAGGTCCTTGTTGAGTTCAAGGATGCGGCCGTTGCCGGCATCTGCGATGTAAAGCGCACCGTTGGGGGCAAGGAACATGTCCTCCGGCGCGGAGACCGGCAGGTCAATTTCGGTGAGCGGGATATAGGCGTCCTGGGTCATGAAAAGCCGCCCGCCTGGCCCCATCGTCCAGGTGGTGTAGGGGGCGATGGCGCTCGCCGTCGCGCACACCGCCGACAGTCCAATCAGAACCAGCAGAACCGCCAAAGCCTTTTTCATTTCAGCCCCGAATGCGACATGGTGCTCATAACCTGGCTTTGCAGGAAGATGAAAATGATCAGATTGGGCAGGAACATGATGAGCGCCGCCACTGCGGCAAGTCCCTGTCCTGCTACCACATTGGCACCGGTGGTAGTGGCTGTGAGCGTGCCAAGGTAAAAGGCGAATGTTCGCAAACCCTCGGTGGTTACGTAAAGAGTAGAGGTGTCGGCATTGTTCCAGGCGGCCTGGAATGTGAGGATGGCCAGGGTGGCTATGGCAGGCCGAATCATCGGCAGGACGATGCGCCAGTAGATCCACCAGTCCGAGGCGCCGTCAATCTGCGCTGCCTCTATGACTTCGTTGGGAATAACGTCCATGAACTGCTTGAGCAGGAACAGGCCAACCGGCATGGCCAGCACCGGCAGGATATGCACCCAAAACGTGTCAAGCAAGTGCAGCCTCTGGATCACCAGAAAGCGGGGTATGGTTACGGCAATGGGCACGAACATCAGTGCCACCGTGTTGACGGCGAACAGGGTCTGCTTGAGTTTGAACCGCTTCTTGGACAGCGCGTATGCCGCCGTGCTGGAAACCAGGATGGACGCAACCACCGATAGGAGCGTAATGACGACGCTGTTGAACAGGTAGCGGCTGACCGGAATGCCCGAGGTGGACATTCTGGAGAACAAATCTGTGAAGTTCTTGAGGGTCGGCCGAATCACGAAAAAGCGTGGCGGGTAGGCAAACAACTCATCGGGCGGCTTGAACGCGTTGGAGAAGATGAAGATGATGGGCAGCATCATCAAAGCCGCCAGAGGCAACAGAAGGGCGTAGAACTTGATCTGGCTGACGTGGAAGCCCTGCGGATTGATTCCGCGATTGCGTATGTCTGTGAAGCGGTGCAGCCAGTTGCGTCTCATCCCGTCTTCACTCCTCGCTCACGAACAGACGGTTGGCGATGCGGGCGAAGAAAAGCACCATCAAGAGCAGCACCACCGAAACGGCGGCCGCGTAGCCCATTTCGTAGCGCAGGAAACCGTAGTCCTCAATATGATTGACGATCAACTGCCCGGCGTATTGCGGCGTCGGGTTGCTGCCCGAGAGCGTTACGCCAATTGCGCCTGCCTGGAAGGTGCCGACGATGGCCATGACCGCGCCAAAGAGCATCTGGGGCTTCATGGAGGGGATGGTGATGTAGAAGATCTCCTGCCAGCGGCTGCTCATTCCATCCAAGGCGGCGGCTTCGTAGAGTTCCGGGTTGATCTCCAGGATGCCCGCCAGCATCGCCAGGAAGCCGATGCCCATGCTGCTCCATAGCGTAACCAAGATCATAATCGGCATCAGGTATTGCGGGGACTGTAGCCACTGGATCGGTTCCTGGATGATGCCCAACCCCATCAGAAAACTGTTCAGGTAGCCGGTTTGGTCGCCGCTGAAGAGCGTCTTCCAGACGACCGCCATCGCCACGCCCGCGGTCATGGAGGGCGAGTACAGGATGAGCGCAAAGATGGTGCGGGGCAGGCGTGGCAACTGGGCCAGCATCCAGGCCAGCAAGAATGCCAACGCATAGCCGCCGGGGCCCACAATCACCGCAAACTCAATGGTGTTGGGCAGCACGTATTTCATGAACAGGTCGTCCTGCGTAAGCAGGGTGATGTAGTTGCGGAGGCCGATGAATCTCGGGAACTGGATCGCGTCAAAGAACGTGAACGAGAGCAGAAACGCTGCCAACACGGGGACGACGATGAAGACGATGAACAGGAGAGCGTAGGGCGATAGGAAGGCGTAGGCGCTGCCTTCCTTGCTGAACCAGTTGCGGAGGGCGCCTCTACTCTGCATTTTCCATCCATCCTTTGACCGTCTCAAGGGTGGGAACCTTGAACTGCCTTACCTTCTGGCCGTTCTTCAGGTAGCCGAATTCTTCCATTTTGCGGGCGATTTCGCGGTTGATGACGATGACAGCGCGGTCAATCGCCACGCGAGGGTTGGCGCCATCAAAGACGATGCGATTCCACACGTTGCTCAACTCGCGCTCTTGCATGTAACTGCCGGGCAGCCGCACCGGTTCTTGAAGCCATTGCCACTGCTGTAGAATGACGGCTTTGTGTTCTTCGGGGATGTCCAGGCGGCTGAACGCTTCCAGGTTGGCGGAATTCCACAGGTACTCGCGCCCGTAGTTCAGTATCAGCCGCTCCTGGAAATCCGACTGCGTTTCGGTGGACATCCACCACTTCAGGAACTGCCAGGATTGCTGGGGCTTGTCGGTGTTTTTGAACATGATGCAGGCTTGCGCCGACCCGGTCGCATAGCGATTCTGCGTGCCATCGGGCAGAACGGTCGCTGGATACAGGTCAATGCCCCACAGTCCGGCAATCTCGGGGGCGGCGGTCATCAACTTGATATAGGTTTCCAGGTTGGAGACGCCGATGGGCAGGGTGCCGTAACGGAAACTTTCGTAGAAACTGGCGGTGGTCAGCGGCATGCCGTAGATGGTGAAACTGTCGGCCATGAACTTGATGGCGGCGATGGCCTCCTCGCTCTGCAGGCCGGTGGCAAAGCCGTCTTCGCTGTACAGTTTTGCGCCGTAGTTGAACAGGTAGGGAGCCGTGATCAGGTAGCCCTTCAGCCCTGTCCCGCTGGAGAGCGGGGTGTTGTAGTTCATCCCATAGCGTTGCAATTCCGGGAGAATGGCGATGACCTCGTTCCAGGTGTGGGGCACAGGCAAGCCCAATGAGTCAAGGATGTCTTTGCGGTAGAACGTTACCCAGAAGTCCTGTGTCTCGGGGATGGCATAGACGGAATCGTTGATGATGTAACTCAGGAGCGCACCAGGCGAATAGATGCGGATGAATCGGTCAAAGTCCTGGAAGGAACGCAAATCGTACAGGGCGTTGCGAATGGCGAGTTCGTACGGGATGTTGGTGCTGACGCCCAGCGCCACATCCGGCTGGATGCCGGCGGCGGTCGCCAGCACCAGTTTGGACTCATCGGGCATGATGGAGAACTTGACTCGGATACCGGTCCGCGGCGTGAAGGATTCATCCGCCATGAGTTGGAGCAGGTCCACGTATTGGCGCGGGCGGTTGACCCAAACCTCCAGGTCATCGGCGTGCGCAGCCGTGGCTTCGTAAGGGTCGGGCCGGAAAGAATGCAGGAAGCGCTTGAATCCCTCCACGATGGACAGGCCGGGCGGCACGGCGGGTGTGGCAGGGACAATGGCAGGAGAGTGAATGTAAATCTTGTCCAGCGCGAGCGGCTGATTCTGCAACAATGGAAGGAGAGTGCCGAGCAGTTGCGCCGCCGAGCCAGGCCCCTCCGAGAAGCGGTTCATGTACACCGGAATCTTGTCCGGGTCCGCGGCAAGGAACAGCACGTTATCAATGGCCATCTGGTAGGTCAGGATTTCTGCCGAGGCGCCTGTACGGTTGATGGCCAGAAGCGTTTCCTTGTCGCTGATCAGGTTCTGGGCGATGGCGTCCAGGCGCTCTTTGATGTCCGGGATGTAGTCGGAGATGACCCATTCCTTGTACGGGTCGCGCTGATTGCCGGTGAGTTTCTTGATCTCCAGGGCGAGGGTATTGATGTCCAATAGGGCCTTCTGTATGGTCTCAATGGCACGCAGGTAAGGCGCGTTGGTCGCTTCAATGCCCAAAACGTTCGCCCCTCGGTGCAGGAAGACCTTATAGGGCTTTCTGCCGCCCAACGTTACGTTGACCCAGTCCGACGAGGACGGGAAGGGGACCGCGTTGAATTGCTCAAACGGCACTTCGCCGTTGAGCGTGATGCGCCGGAACACGGTGAAGTTGGGACGGGTGTTCTGGAGCACGCGCAAAGTAACCGCATACCATCCGTCCTGGGGGACGGAGAACTCGTAGTATACGGCAGTGCCGCTCTTGTTCCAACTGTCGCCGCCGAGCGTGTTCAGGAGCAGGCGATAGGTGTCGTATGGGGTTACGCCCAGGCTGCGGCTACTGACGGGCCGAACCGAAGTGTCGTTCTTGTAGGAGGGGAATTCGGCCTCAAGGGTAAGCAGGAAGTCGGATGAGTCCGGCGCAGGGTGCAAGGCTAGGTACTGATCGTAGTCAGGGTAGGGCGAGAATTCCTTGAGATAAATGCTGCCCAGGTAGAGCGTGCCCTTGGTGAGGGTGAAATGGAAGCGGTGAGTTCCAGCGGACAGTCGCACGCGCAGCGGGTAGGGCTGGCTGAAGTTGACGTCGCGGGCCGGGACCTCGGTCCAGCGCACCTCGCGCACCTGGGGAATCAGTGCGTCGTTGCCATAGCGGTCCTTGGGAAAGGTGTTGGCGCTGTTACGAAAGTAAATCGGGAATATGATGCGCCGCAGGTCGGGGATGAGAAACTCCCCGTCCACGCGCAGCGATGCCTCGGGAGCGCTGAGGACTGCCGGGCCGGTGGCCGCGTCAAAGGCCAACGTGTACTCGCCCTCGGCGGGAATTTCGGCCTCAAACTGTGCCGCGTCGCCCGCCTGGAGCAAGACGCACGGCTTGGGATACCGGCGGGCCACGTCATCCTGGGAAAGCGGGAGACCCAGGGATTGGGCCTGGATTTCAATAACCCGCCCGTGAAGAGCATGCCTCGCAGGGGAAGCCGCAGGGTTGGGTGGCGAAGGCGCAGCGGCTGCGGCCGTGACTGTTGTGGCGAGGATCACGGCGGCAACCGCGAGTCTGAAAGATCGGTTCAAGGTAGACGACATGGCCAGATTCCCAGTCGGTGGAGCAGGGCCCGGCTGATCCGCATCCGGTCGCGCCCCAGCAGGGGAGCGCTGCGATCGCAGCGCTCCCCTGGGTTGCAGGAACTACTTGGGCAATTCGGCGCGGGCAGCATCCAGAATCTTGTTGGCAAACTCTTCCAGTTTGGCGGCGTAGTCTTCGTACTTGAATCTACCCTCATTGGCGAAGTTGAACATGTACCACATGTTCACGTCCTTGTCTGCGCCGATGTCAATGCCGGGCTTGCCCTCATAGCGGGCGTTGACATAACCTGGGACGATCTTGGACAGCGATTCCAGCAGGCTTTTGTCCAGGTTCTCGAGGGCCTTTCGGAGTCCGGGTTTGTTGCCCACAAAGGACATGTACAGGTCAATGCTCGCCGCGTTGACGGAAACCGGCATTCTGGTGGGCACGGTGCCCGCCGCCTTGGCGATTTCGGCTTCTTTGGCGTATCCTTCCTTGGAGAAGGTCATCCACTTGGCGAAGTCATAGGCGGCTTGGAGGTTGGGGGCCGTCTTGGAGACGACAATGAGGTCGGCGACCATGGCCTGATTGCCGCCTGGAATGCCCATGAAGTCCCAGTTGAAGGTCGCGCCTGCGAAGCCGGGGATCGCCCAGCCACCATCCCAGCGCACGCCCGACTCCTGATTCATGAACAGTTCCCAGGGGCCCTGGCTCTTGAAGTTCTTCTTCTGCTCGTCGGTGAGCCCCTGCCAGGTGTGCGGCTTCATCTCTCCGGCCTTCGCCACAGCAGCCTTGAAGGCAGGGGAGTTGTAGTTCATGTGCGTCCCGTCAAAACTGAACCACTTCAGTTTGCTGTCCTGCGTGCTGGGATACCAACCCATGATGAACTCCATTTCGTCCAGGCCCAGCCGGCCTTTCTGGACGTTGGTCAGCGCGGTTACGGCGGCGAAGAAGTCTTGCACGGAAGTGCCGTATTCGGGCGCATCAAGGTTGGCGGCCTCAAACAGGTCCTTGTTGACGAAGTAGCCCATGACGAACTGCGCTGCCGGCAAGGCCAGCACTTTGCCGGAGAAGGTTACGGCATCTTTCAGCGTCTGCGGCACGTCTTTCCAGTCGGGGTCGTCCTTGACGAATTCGGTCAGGTCGGCCAGCCAGCCGTTCTTGACGTAGAGCGGTGTAACGTCGGCCATGAAGACGTCCGGCAGAGCGCCTTTGGCGGCGTAGTTGGTCAACTTTTCGTCCCAACGTCCTTCGCCGGACATGTCCACGAATTCAATCGTAACGTTGGGGTGCAGGGCCATGTATGCTTTGACGAGTTGGCGCTGGACGTTGTTCTCCTGTTCCGTGCCCACGTTCCAGTTGGCATAGCGCAGGGTGATGGGTTGCGGCGTGGGGGTCGGCGGGACAGGAGTGGGTGTCGGTGCTTGGGTTGGCACTGCGGTAGGGGCCTTGGTGGGCACCGGAGTGGGTGTGGGCGCCGGCGTGGCACAGGCCGCCAGGCTGACGGCCAGGGCAAGCACGATGACCGCATTCCTGAGTTTGGCAGCGTTTCTCATTTCCTCATCTCCTCTTGTACACACTGAAATGGGATGCTAAACCGAATGGGAAAGCAGAGAGTTTATTTTGGGGCTGGCTTCCTCCTTTCTAGGGGCTCTGGAGCACCCATGACAACTTCAACACGGTGTGTCTTCCCATCGGCAAAGATGGGTAGGAGATTGCTTCCATAGGGCTGTCCGTCAATGGTTACGGAGCGGACGCCACCGTTGAGGCCCTGAGGGTTCCTGACTTCAATTTCGTACACGGCGCCGCGGAACCGACGCGTAACCTTGAAGCCAGGCCAGTGCGCGGGGATGCACGGGTCCACCAGGAGGCCGTCCTCCTGCGGACGGATGCCCAGAATCCAGTGTGTGGCGACGCGGTGCAGCCATTGGGCCGAGCCGGTGTACCACGTCCAGCCGCCGCGCCCATAGTACTCCGAGGCAGGTCCATCGGTGTTGCCAGGCGTAACGTAGGGTTCGGCTTTGTACGTGTCAATATCAGCGCTGCGGTTGGGCGGGCAGATACGGCGGTAGGCTTCATAGGCAAGTTCGGGCTGTCCCGCGAGCACGTAAGCCCAGACCGACCAGGTTGCCGCGTGGGTGTAGACGCCGCCGTTCTCACGCAGGCCCGGGGCGTAGCGGGTAACGTAGCCGATGTCGGGGCGGGGCCTGGTGAAGGCCGGAGAATTGAGCAGGGTCCCGTAGTCTTTCAGGAGATGATGTGTAACAGACCGCATCGCGGTCTGGGCACGCTCCTCCGTGGCGATCCCGCTAATCACGGCCCAGATGTTGGGCATGAGGAAAATTCTGCCCTCGTCGTTTCTATGGGAGCCGAGCGGCAGCCCGTCGTCGGTTGTCGCCTGCAAGTACCACTCGCCATCCCACCCAAAACGATTGAGCGCCTCTTTCAGGCTGGCGCGCACGTCCTCGCACTTGTGGGCGAAAATCTCGTCGCCGCGCTGCTGCGCCAACGGGATGAAGTTGCCGAGAATCATGTGGAGGAACTCGCCTACCCAGAAACTCTCGCCCTTGAGCAATGTGCCGACGGCGTTCAGGCCATCGTTCCAGTCGTGATCGCCCATCAGGGGGATGCCGCGCGGCGAGAAGCGCGAGAATGCGCGTTCAATGGCGCGTCTGCAGTGCTGGTAGAGCGGCTCGGCGGGCGCGTTCAGATAGGGAACCGGCTCATCCAGGATGCCGAAATCTCCTGTTTCCTTGAGATAGGCATCCAGGATGAAGGGCAGCCAGAGCAAGTCGTCAGAGCAGTTGGTGCGCGGGCCGCCACCGCGGATGGAGAACCACCAGTGAAGCACATCTCCCTCTATGAATTGCTGGGAGGCGTGAAGCAAGAGTTGCCTGCGGGTGTATTCAGGCTCGCTGGTCAGGAAGATCAGGCTGTCCTGCAACTGGTCGCGGAACCCATAGCCAGCGGACACTTGATACGGGCCTGACTTGCCCCACAAACGGCAGGAGATGGCCTGATACTTCGTCCAGACATTGGTCATGAAGTTGAGCGCGTCGTCGGGTGTATCCACCCGCTCGGCGTCCACGAACCGCGACCACAGATGTCGCACGGCCTCAAATGCCCGGGCACTGCCTTCCGGAGAGGTGTAGCGGCGAATGAGTTCGCGGACGTCTTCGCGCCCGTCTTCGGCGGCGCCCAGGGTGAAGACGATCGTCTTGGATTCTCCCGGCGACAGGGTTACGCCTACCTGGAGCGCGGCGATGGCATCGGTGAAGCGCCCCGCCCGGCCCGCCAGTGTTGGCTCCAGCATGGCCCGGGGGCGGTCTTCGTTGTTGTACAATCCCAGGAAGGATTCCTTGTCGCAGTCAAACGACTTGAGCGGTTCGCTGACCGCCATGAAGGCTGTGTAGGGCCAATCCAGGTTATTGTAGCGGCCCTTCTCGTCGGGGAATCCCCACAAACACTTGCGCGCAAAGACGGCTCGCGCGTGAACATCGGCGGAGGTCTCAATGAACAGTTTGTGGAATTCGCGGTGCTCATCGGGTGCAAAACCCAGTAGCCACTCGGCATAGGAGGTTACGTCCAGTTCGCGCTTTTCGTCGCCGCGGTTGGTCAGGGTCAACTCAAAGAGTTCCAGTGGGGCATCGGCGGCCACGAATACGGTGAGGACGCTGCGGATGTCCTCTATCTCTTCTATGAAGCGGGAATAGCCCAGGCCGTGGACAGTCTCGTAATGCTGGTAGGGGTGCATGACGGGCTTATACGTGGCCGACCAGTACACATGGTGCTTCAGGTCTCGGATGTACAGATACTTGCCCCAATTGTCTTTGACGAGATCCTGGAAGGCGCGCGTGATGCGGTTCTGGCCGGCATTACCCCGCCAACTGTAGCCAGACCCGGTCTGGGAGACGATCATGCCGTAGTCGCCGTTGCTGATGACGTTCCCCCAGGGGCGTGGGGTGAGCGGCGTGGTGATGATGTACTCGCGCCCGTCCTCCGCGAAGTATCCATAGCGGCACTGGAATTTCGCGCTCACGTGGCCTGGATTCCTTTCCTAACGCGGGCTTGGCTTTGAACCATCTGCCGGCCCAGTGAAACGTTTCAGTTGATTGTACCACACCTTTCTGCATTTGTCAAGGGGTTGGGGCGCGAATTTTGGTCTCCGTTTTTGGGTTGCAGGCAGAGTCTACCGTTCAGGCGATAGGGGGCCGAGAAAAGCCGTCGTGCGGCCACTTGCTCTCGCTTTTTGCCAAACACGCCTGGGAATGGTATATTCGCGTGCTGATGTGCGGGACTAGCCTGTTGGAAGGCGCGGCGCGTAGAGTTTGCCCAGTTCTGTTCTGCGAGGAGGGCTGTGTCTCAAGAAACTGAGGGCTTTGTCAATCATCTGCTTGCGCAAATGACGCTGGAGGAGAAAATCGGCCAGTTGAACCAGTGCTGCGCCGACCCTCATCTCAACCTGGAACTGGTGCGTCAGGGCAAAATCGGGTCGCTGATTATCGGCTCGGGCGCGCTGACCGGCCAAGGTTTTTCCGATTCCGGGGATGCCGAGATCAGTAACCATATTCAAACATTGGCAGTTGAGTCGCGGCTGAGAATCCCGTTGCTTTTGGGGCGGGACGTCATTCACGGGTTCCGTACCGTGTTCCCCATCCCCCTGGCGCAGGCGGCTGCTTTCAATCCGCAACTGGCCAGCGAGGGCGCGTCGGTGGCTGCGCGTGAGGCGACGACCAGCGGCATCAAGTGGACGTTCGCGCCGATGCTGGACATTGCCCGCGACCCGCGTTGGGGGCGGGTGGCGGAGGGCAACGGTGAGGATCCCTTCCTCGGGGCGCAAATGGCGGCCGCGATCGTGAAGGGCCTGCAGGGCGAGAGAATGTCGGCCCCTGACAAACTTGTCGCCTGCGCCAAGCACTATGCCGGCTATGGCGCGGCCGAAGGGGGGCGCGACTACGAAAACGGCGAAATCTCCGAACCCACGCTGCGGGATGTCTATTTGCCTCCCTTCCGCGCGGCCGTGAACGCAGGAGTCGCCACGGTGATGGCGGCGTTCATTGATCTGAACGGCACCCCCGCCACGGCGAATCGACACCTGCTGACGGACATTCTGCGCGGCGAGTGGGGGTTTGATGGCTTCGTCGTCTCCGATTGGGAATCGGTGGGGGAACTCGTTCATCACGGTATTGCCGAGGACGAGGCGCACGCCGCCTGTCTGGCGCTGCGTGCCGGGGTGGATATGGACATGGTCAGCGGGGCGTATCTGAGGACGCTGGGTGAGAGCCTGCGGCAGGGCAGGATTGCGGAAACCGACATTGACGAGGCGGTGCGCCGCGTCTTGCGCGTCAAGCATCGCGCTGGGTTGTTTGAGAACCCGTTTACCGATCCGGCGCGCGCTGCCCGCGATGTGCTGACGCCTGAAGCGCGCGCATTGGCGCGAACTTTGGCCGTTCAGAGCATGGTCTTGCTCAAGAACGAAGGCAATCTGTTGCCCTTGCGGGGCTTTCGTCGGATCTTGTTCGCGGGCAGCCTGATTCATGCTCGCGCCGAACTGCTGGGCACGTGGACGGCTGACGGTCGTGCTGAGGATGTAACACCGCTGAGCGACGCGCTGCGCCAGGTTGCTCCCCGAGATGTGGAACTCTGGTTTGCCGAGCACTGCGACGAGGCTCTGAGCGCGGCTCAATATGCGGACGCGGTGGTGCTGGTGTTGGGCGAGCATCCTCGGCGGTCAGGGGAGAACGCCAACGTGAGCGATCTGGGCCTCCCGCCCGGGCAGGCCGAATGGGTCAGCAGGGTGGCGGCGCTGGGCAAACCCCTCGTGCTGGTGATTCTCGCCGGGCGTCCGCTGGCGATTTCCCGGCAGGTGAGCGAGGCCACTGCGGTTCTATATGCCTGGCATCCGGGGATTGAGGGCGGCGCTGCGTTGGGCGAGGTGCTCTTCGGGCTGCAATCGCCGTCGGGGCGGCTGCCTGTTACTTTCCCTCGCGCGACCGGCCAGGTGCCGATTTACTACAACCGGAAGAATTCCGGCCGTCCCATCACGCCGGACGGGTTGTTCCGCACCCGCTACGTTGACCTGCCCTCCACGCCGCTGTTTCCCTTCGGCTTTGGGCTGACGTACACGCAATTTGAGTACGCCAACCTGCGCGTGAGCCACGAGACGCTGCGTGGCTCGTTGGAAGTGAGCGCGGATGTTACCAATATCGGCCCGCGCCCAGGTACCGAGGTCGTTCAGTTGTACGTGCGCGATCTGGTGGGCTCGCTTACCCGTCCGATTCGGGAACTCAAGGGTTTTCAGCGGGTTGCCCTTCAGGTGGGCGAGACGCGCCGCGTTACGTTCACCCTGCATGAGGCTGATTTGGCGTTCATTCGCGCCGACGGCACGTTCGGGGTGGAGCCAGGCGCCTTCAAGGTTTGGATTGCTCCCGATAGTCAGCGTGGCTTGCGCGGCGAATTCCGGCTGTGATGGGCGAAAACAGTGGGCCGGTCAAGCCGCGGATAGTCTCCCCGTTAAGTGTTGACAGGGAGCACAACGGTCCAGAGCAGCTCTTTAACAGTCCACACATGGTCTGTGAGTCCAGCCACCATAGCAGGTGAGCGGGGTAGCCAACGGTGACCAGCGTTGCGGTCCTCCAGACGCAGCGTCTTGAGTGATCGGGCCAG
>DAOTVT010000198.1:0-5526 GCA_034436295.1 Anaerolineae bacterium
GTTTGTTGCCCGCCTGCCCCTCAATCACGACGGTGAACCGCTTGTTGTTCGGCAGGTTCGTGTCCGAGTAGGTCCAGGGCCGCTCGGGCACCGACTGGCCGGCGTTGAGCGTGAAGTTCTTCGCGCCCGCGTTCGGGTACTCCACGCCCGTGTCCAGATCGTAGTAGTGCACGCTGAAGGTCGCCGCGGTCGTGCCCACGTTCTGGATCACGATGGGCGTCAGGTAGCCACCGTACCCCTTCATGACCCAGGGTAGGTAGACGTTCTGGTAGCCGGCAGTGAAGGCGTCATAGGCCGTGCCGTCAATGTACGTGGGGCCGCTGCGGTTCTGGTTCACGATGGCCACCAGTTTGTCGCCCGGGTTGCCGCGGATGATCATGGAGTACTGCTTGTTGTTGGGCAGGACCGAGTCGGGCCACGTCCAGGGGCGCTCGGGCAGGGAGAGACCCGGCCCCAACTGGACGTTCTTGGCGCCCGCGCCGGAGTAGAAGACCCCATCCGTCATGCCGTAGTACTCCACCGTAACCGTGGCCGTTACCGTGCCCACGTTCTGGATCACGGCCGGCGTGATGTAGCCCGCGTACCCCTTCACGATGTTGGGCGCATAGACCGTATCGGCGCCGCCGCTGAAGCCAGAGTAGGCCAGATACGTGTTGCTGCTAATCTGGTTGACTGCCGCAACGATGGAGCCGCCCGACGACGCCGTCGCCACCACCGAATACTGCTTGTTGGTCGGCAGTTCCGAATCGGACACCAGCGCCGGGTCGTACTCGTAACTCACGTTCGGCGGAAGGGAGATCACGCGGGTCGCGCTCGTAACCTTCTGCCCATTGCTGAAGTAGAAGAACTCAATGGTAACCGACGTTGTGCTGGTGCCGCTGTTCTGGATGTAGAACGGCGTGTTGAAGGTGTAGTAGTTCTTGGTGATGTTGGGCAGGTACACCTTCTCGCCGCCCGCCGGAAGCCCTGTGTAGCCCATCTGCCGGTTCGTGGCTTCCTCGCTGACCACGGCTGCCACAGGCTCATCAGAACTGATGACCACCGAGTACAGCCCTGCGGTCAGGTTCGGGTCGGGGTTCAGTTTCGGGTCAACCAGCCGGCCTCGCCCGGGCTGCAGCGAGAAGGACTCGGTGGCCGTGCTGATGAACGCGCCATCCGAGATGCGGTAGTACTCCACGTAGACCATCGCCGTGGTGCTGCCCATGTTCTGCACCACGAAGGGCGAGTTCCACGTGGTCCCAGGCGGATAGGACCCCTGGGCGAAGGCGGGCACGCTCCCCACCAGCAGCACGAGCACCGCCATGAGGGTGAATAGTACGGTTCGTTTCATATTCCTGTCTCCTCTCTTGAGTTTCAAAACTGCCATCCCACGCACAATAACGCGACATGAAGGCATTCGTTACCGCCTTCATGTTACAGTATACGTCAACCCGCCGTAGATTTCAATAACCCCTTTGGGTAATTCTGCGGGGTTATTGCGCCTTGCGGGGGCGTTCCAACCCCTCGCGGCTGCAAGTTTCGGGCCAGGGAGAGGCCAAGCGTGAGCCGAGCGGCTGGCACGATCGCCTCGCCCCGCTTGCGGGGAGCGGGCAGGGTGAGGGGGCATCTCGCCACAGGTTGGTGGCGCAATGCCAAGACATGTAGGGCGGCTTCCCATAGCCGCCGAAGGCGTAGGGGAGTATGGGAACCTGCGCTACGCTCTATGCGCTTCATGCTGCCGCTCATCGGTCTGACAGTTTCCACCGAAATGTACACACTACCGACCCTTGCAAATCATTGACCAGCGCTGCCAAGTGTGATACAATACAGCCGCGTAACTTCGGTGCAGGGCGCACGGCGCAAATACGCGACTCGCATGAAAACCACGACATACTTCAGAACGAGCGTCATGTCGCGCCGCCCTTATCTCAGGACGGAATGGATTGAGCACGTCCTGAAGAACCCTGTCCGCACGGAACGGCAGCCAAATGGGCGCATACGCCATTGGGGATACATCGCGGAGATGAAGAAGTACCTGCGAGTCGTAACAGAATCGGATGGGGAGACCGTGCACAACGCTTTCTTTGACCGCCGTTTTGAACCTTGAGTAGGGAGAAAACCATGGTATTTGAGTATTACCCTGATACGGACATGCTGTATATCAAACTGAGCGAAGGCGTCAGCACGGAGTCCGAAGAGATCGCGCCTGGGGTTGTGCTGGATTTTGACGAGCGGAATCGGATCGTCGGGATTGAAATTGAGGACGCCAGCAAGTTCATTGACCTATCAAGGTTGGAACTGCGAGCACTCCCACTCGTTAGTCTCATCCTAACCGAGAAGTCCCCCGCTGCCGCATAAGCCGCCGAACACGAGGAAAACGTAGAAGCGGCTGTCCAGGGATCCGCTTGGGGGATGATGGAAGCAGTCCGCTCTCTAGACGGCACGTGCTTCCGGATAGGAGACGGCCCCCTGCGGTTGACAGCCGCCCAACCCTTGTGTAAACTCGCCCCGTACGCACCCGCGAGGTTCGTGATGTCCGACCGACCCAAAACCCTGTGGATCAAGGAACCCTATCTGGCGCAGATTCTCACGCGCCAGAAGACGATAGAGGTACGCGTCGGCTATCCGAACATCCTGCGCCTGCGCCCCGGCTCGCCCCTGCGCCTCAACGACGCCCACCCGGCGCGCGTGCGGCGCATCACCGTGTACCCCGACTTCGCGGCGCTGGTGGCGGCAGAGGACGCCGCGCGCATCGCGCCAGGGATGACCGCCGACGAACTCCTCGCCGCGCTCCGCGCCCTGTACCCTCCAGACAAGGAGGCCCTCGGAGCCGTAGCACTGGAGATAGAACTGGAATCGGAGGAATGACATGATCCGCAATCAGTGGTACGTCGTACTGGACTCCCGCCAAGTGCGGGAACGCCCCATCGGTGCAACGCGGATGGGCGAGAAACTGGTCTTCTGGCGCGATGCCGCGGGCCGCGTCGGTTGCCTTCGGGACCGATGTGTCCACCGAGGCGTAGCCCTCAGCGCCGGCAAGGTACTGCCCGAAGGGCGCCTTCAGTGCCCGTTCCACGGGTTTGAGTACGACCCTTCAGGCCGCGTGGTAGCCATCCCTGCCAACAGCCGCAAAAGCCCCGTCCCCGACCGCTTCCGCGTTACCGCCTACCCCACCCATGAGGCTCACGGGTTCATCTGGATCTGGTGGGGCGACGACCCACCGGCCGACCTCCGACCGCCGCGGTTCTTTGAGGATTTGGAGGGCTTCCGCTGGGGTCAAGCGATAGACCCCTGGGATGCCCACTATTCGCGGGTGATTGAGAATCAATTGGACCCCATCCATCTGCCCTTCGTCCACTACAACACCATCGGGAGGGGCAACCGCACCATCGTGGATGGGCCTGTTGTCCAGTGGCTGGACTCAGACCGCTTTCGCGTGTACGTGGCGAGCCGGCAAGATGACGGGCGACCACCCTTGAGGCCCGAGGAGGTGGACGTTACCGGCCAGACATTCTATCTGGAATTCATCTTCCCCAACCTGTGGCAGAACCACATCTCTGAGGACGTGCGCGTTGTCGCTGCTTTCGTGCCCGTGGATGAGGAGCACACGCTGCTCTATCTGCGCTTCTATCAGCGGTTCCTCGCGTGGCCATTGCTGGGCAACCTGGCGGCGCGCTTGGCCATGCCCTTCAACGTAATGGTCGCGCACCAGGATCGGCGCGTGGTGCAGACGCAACGCCCCAAACCCAGCGCGCTGCGGGCGGATGAGCAGTTGGTGCAGGGCGACCGGCCCGTTGTAGAGTACCGACGCCGACGGCAGGAGTTGATGGACGCGGCAAAGGAGGCGCGTGGATGATGCGCTTCGTCGCCAACACACTCCACCCCGAGCGGTATCAGGGCGCCCGGCGGGGATATCCGTACTTTGAGGGGTGGTACTACAAACTGGTGGACGCCAGCGAGCAGCATCGCCTGGCCGTCATCCCCGGCATCTACAAGGGGCTGACGCCGGCGACGACCCACGCCTTCGTACAGGTGATGGACGGGATGAGCGGGCGGGTGGACTACTTCCGCTACCCGGCGGAGGCTTTCCATGCCGCACCGAACGACTTTGACCTGCGAATTGGCCCCAACCGCTTTCGGGTGGACCGGATTGACCTGCACCTGGAGGGGCCGGAGCGCACCGTCAAGGGTAGCCTCCGCTTCAACGGGACCCACCCCTGGCCGGTGAGCCTCCGCTCGCCCGGGGTGATGGGCTGGTACGCCTGGATGCCCTTCATGGAATGCTACCACGGCATCCTCAGCCTGGACCACGCCATAGCAGGGGCGCTGGAGGTCGCCGGGACGCCCATTGACTTCACAGGCGGGCGCGGGTACGCCGAGAAGGACTGGGGACGGCGCTTCCCCGCCGCCTGGATCTGGTTCCAGAGCAACCACTTCCCCGCGCCGGAGACCAGCCTCACCGCCTCGGTGGCGCTGATCCCCTGGCTGCGCGGCACCTTCCGCGGGTTCATCGTCGGCCTCTGGCACGCTGGGACTCTGTACCGGTTCACCACCTATGCTGGCGCGAAGATTGAGCATCTGCAGGTCGGCGACGACGCGGTGGAGTTGGTGCTCCGCAGCCCCGACCACCGGCTGGAATTGCACATCCAGCGGGCCGACACCGCCATCCTCTACGCGCCCGACTTGACGGATATGACCGGCCGCGTGCCTGAGACGATGCGCTCCTCGGCGCAGGTCCGCCTCACCCGGCTGGGCCAGCCCGGCGCGCCGATCCTGGAGGAAATGGCCCGAAACGGGGGGCTGGAGATCGTGGGCGACATCCAGCGACTGCTGGCGACAAAGGGGAGGGGTGAACGATGACCAACAAGCGACGAGCCTTGGGGCTTCTCTTCGCCTTCGTTTTTGTGGACGTCCTGGGCTTCAGCCTGATCTTGCCACTTCTACCGTACTACGCGGCCACCTTTGGCGCGACAGCGACGGTGGTGGGGTTGCTCCTGGGCGCCAATGCGCTGACGCAACTCTTGGGCGCGCCTGTGCTGGGCAGACTCTCCGACCGTTACGGCCGCAAGCCGCTCCTGCTCCTCAGCCTGGCGGGCACGGTGGCGGGATTCCTGATGCTGGGGCTGGCCCGCTCGCTGGCCATGCTATTCGCCAGCCGGATTGTGGACGGCTTCCTGGGCGGCAACATCTCCCTCGCCCAGGCCTATATCAGCGACGTAACCGAGGGGAAGGAGCGCACCAGGGGGTTCGGCCTCATCGGGGCTGCCTTCGGTCTGGGTTTTATCTTCGGGCCGGCCATCGGCGGCGCGCTGGCCGGGGGCGGGAACTACGCGCTGCCCGCGCTGGTGGCGGCAGGGCTGTCGCTGCTGAACCTGCTGGGGGTACTGGTGTGGCTGCCCGAGTCGCTCCCGAAAGAGGAGCGGGAGCGACGGGCGCGCGAACCCCGTGCCGCCTTCTCCCTGCGCCTTCTCTGGGACGCGCTGAGCCTGCCCTGCGTCGGGCCGCTCCTGCAGACCCAACTCTTCTTCAGCCTGGCCTTCACCCTCT
>DAOTVT010000199.1:0-6439 GCA_034436295.1 Anaerolineae bacterium
CTCACGGCCCGAAAGGCGCAAATACCATAATGCGATGATTCCCAGAATCCGCCACGATCAGCCGCCCGCTCCCATCCACCGCCAAACCCACCGGCAGGCTGAACCGACTCTCATCCACCCCATACTCCCCATAACTCGCCACAAACTCCCCGCCCACCGTCCACTCCAACACCCGATGCCCCTCCGGATCGCTCGCATACACGTGCCCTCGCCCATCCACCGCCACATACGGCTTGTTCAACACCGATTCCCCGGCCCACGTCTTCACCCCCCATTCCCTCACATACCTCATCTCACGATCCAACACCTGCACCCGATGATTCCACGTGTCCGCCACGTACACGTTCCCCTCTCCGTCCACCGCCAGCCCCACAGGCTCCCAGAACTGCCCTGGCCCCGCTCCAAACCCACCATACCCGCCCACAAACTCCCCGTCCGCCGTGAACCGCTGAATCCGCTTGTTCCCCGTGTCCATCACCAACACCGTCCCATCCCTCGCCAGCGCCACCGCTCGCGGCCCGTAGAACGCCCCTGGCAACGCCCCCGCATCTCCACCCGTGTCTCCGCTCTCCCCCCACATCGTCAGAAACTTCCCCGTGCCGTCAAACTTCTGCACACGATAGTTCCACGTGTCCGCCACGTACACGTTCCCCTCTCCGTCCACCGCAATCCCCCACGGCTCGTTGAACTCCCCTGGCCCGCTCCCGTACTGACCCCAACCCCGCAGATACTTCCCGTTCGCGTCAAACACCTGCACCCGATGATTCCCCGTGTCCGCCACGTAGATGTTCCCCGCCGCGTCCACCGCCACCCCGCGCGGATCCTGGAACTCCCCAGGCCCTTGCCCCTGCCGCCCAAACGTCAGCACCGCAGGCACCAGCACCTTCTTCGCCTGGTACGGATCCTCCGCCACCACCGTCGGCTGCGGCGCTGCGGCCGCGGTCAGCACGCCATACTGCCAGAGTTGCGCCGTGATGTCCTTGCGGATGTAGAGGATCATCTCCTCGCGGTACGGCCAGTCCTTGAGCGCATAGGGATACGTGCGCGCCCACAGGATGCCCCACATCTCGGCGCGCTTGGCCGGATCCCGCAACATGGCCCACAGGCGCGCGGGCGTCAGCCCCTTGTAGTCCTCCACGGGCCACCACATGACCAGGCGCGGGAAGCGGTCGTAATCCGCCAGAATCGGGCGCACCTTGGCGTCGTTCCACCCGTGCACGATGACGATGGGCGAGTCCAGCGCCTCGCGGCTGGGGCTTTCGCCAGAGAACGAAATGGCGTTCGGGAAGTCCCGCAGGTACCAGTTGGCGAAGGGGAACCCCGTGCGGGAATCATACGCGACCTTGATACGATTGTCGCCGACGGTTCGGCGCGAGATGTCCAGAATTTCGTTCAGCGTTACCTTCGCGTCCTGGGTTCCATGCGCATAGACGATGAGTTCCTTGGCCGTGTCGTAGTTCACGAAACTCGCCATCCAACTAACCCGCACGGTCAGGAGAAGCAGGACGGCGAAGGCTGACGCCGCGCACGCCCGCAGCGCCATGGCCTTGCCCAGGCGCTGGCCCAGCCGCCCCAGCGCCCACGCCAGGCCCGCCGCCACGCCCAGCGTCGCGAGCCAGACCATCGTCTGATTCAGCTGCGCCTGCGAAAGCCCCGCGAAGGGCCGAACGGACAGCAGCCGCACCACCGAGTATCCAGCAGCAGGCAGCAGCGCGAAGAACGCAACGAACTCGCGCCGCCGCTCCTGGCCCACGTTCCCATCTCCCAGCCAGTCCTGGAGCAGGCGACCCGTCAGCAGAATCATCGGCAGCACCAGGTACACCGTGTGCTGCGGCATCTTCTCGCCCGTCCAACTGTGGATGGCCATGGCCGCAATCGCCCAGAAGATGACGAACGGCACAAAGGGCACCGCGTCCCGTTCGGGATGCGGCCGCCGCCGAAACGCCGCGTAGTACACAATCGCCGCAACCGCGCCCACGAGCGGCAGAAACTCGTACATGGGCGCCAGCACCAGCAGGAAGTAGTACCACGGCTGGCCGCCTCGCGCCTCGCCATGTTGCCCGAACCAGTAGGACAGTTGGCTAATGGGGCCGGTCAAGCCTCTGGGGTTGGTAAAGAACGTGGTGTACAACACCACCACCACGCCCAGGCCGATGCCGACCATCGTCCAGAAGTGCGCCCCGCGGATGGCCCCCAGGGCGCGGGCCACCGGCCGCTCCTTGCCGCCGCCGGGGTGCGCCCAACCTGCCAGCACCGCCGCCCCCAGCAGGCACGCCAGGACCACCAGAATCGGCAGCAATCCGCTCCGGGGGGTGCCGGCGGGCTGGGGCCGATTGGTGAGCCACACCAGCAGCGCAAGCGCCCCTGCGCTCACGGCCAGCCCCGCGCGTCGCGCCGTCCGCGCCGCCTGCGCCGACAGCCGCTCCCACACCAGCGCCACCACCACGAACGCCACCACGATGAACCCCATGATGTACGCCACGGCCTTGGTGCACAGGTAGAACCCTACCGCCGCGCCGAACAGGTACAGGTACTTCGGCTTCCGCTCGTCCACGTAGCGCAGGAAGCCGATGGCCATCAGCATGGTCCAGACCGCGCCGTAGATTTCGTGAAGGTTGTCCCGCGAGTAGAACAGCAGGAACGGCGACACGGTCAGCATCACCGCCGCCGCCAGCGCCCCGCCGCGCCCCAGGTACTTGCGCAGGAAGTACGGCAGAAGCGCCAGCGCCGTGCCGAAAAACGCCGACGCCAACCGCGACGTGTAGTCGCTCACGCCGAACAGCGTGTACATCAGCGTGTTCGCCAGGAACAGGAACGGCCCATGCGTGATCGGCCCGGTAACGGGGTCAAACTTGAAGATGGAGCCAACGGAATAGGGCTGCCACGAGAAATACAGGTGCTGGCACTCGTCAAAACTGACGGCCCGCGCGCCCAACGCCCACAGGCGCAGCGCCAGCGCCACAACCGCAATCCCGATGTACGCGGCCTTCTCCCGCGTCAGGTTCTGCAGGCTATGCAGGACCGGCGTCTCCCACCAGTCCTTGCCGTCCGAAACCGCTCCGACTTCAGCCATCTGTCCCATCACTCTGACGAGGTTTGAATCCACAGCACCGCGCGGCTCTCCGACGCCGCAGGAAGCGCGCGCCACAAGGCCCAACGCCACCAATCCCTGGCCGGCAGCGTTCGCCATCGGAAGTCCCGCGTCAACTCGTAGGGCTGGCCGACATACGACCCTTGCGCCGCCGGCTGCGCGCCTTCAAGCGTAACGATGGCCTCGGCGCTCACAGGCGCTGCCGTGCCGACGAGAACTTGCAGATGGCGAAACTCCCGCAGGTACCACTGCATCACCGTGGGATTCGGCAGCACCACCGCGACCGACATTTCGTGCGCGTCGCCGATGCGGCGCAGGGACCAGGTTGCGACATCGGCCGCCAGCGCCCGCGCCTGCGGCGATGTCGGCGTGGGCTCCAGAATCTCGGCGCGCCCCTGCCCCGCATCGTACGCCGAGCCAAGCGCCGCCGACAGCGTGATGAGCAGCGTCAGCGCCGCGGCCACCAGCCCCAGATTCCGCAGCGCGTTTTCCACGCCGTACAGAACGCCCTGGCCCATCGTCAGCACGACGAACAGCGCCGTGCCCACCCATGCGAGAATGAGGAAGACCGAATCGCCCCGCTCCGCGAAGCCGGCCAACTGGAGGTACACATAGGCCACCAGAATGGCGAACACGGCCACGTACACCCCATCGCGCAGGCCGCGCCAATCGGCCCGCGCGTCGCGCAGCAACTCGGCGATTTGTCTGCCCGCCAGCAGCGCCAGCGGCGCCGACACCAGGAGCATGTCCCCCGACGTCCGCGCCGGCCACGCCATCAGCATGACCAGAATGCCGAGGGCGCATCCCAGCAGGCTGCTGCCCAGCAAGTCCCGCTCGCGCACGGCGCGAATCCCGCCGATGATGCCGAACAGGACCACCAGCGGCTCGTACAGCAGGGGCCACAGCAGCGGGCTGAACCAGGGCATCGCCCCCGCCGCCCCGAAGCCGCGCCACCACTCGCCCAGCACATCGCCCAGCCCGCGCAGGCCCGACACGTGGAAGAGCAACAGCGTGCCGACGCCCGCCACCGTCCCCAGGAACACAAACCCGCCCGTGCGGAGTGGTGCGCGGCTCGCCAGCAGGCGCTCCCGGAACGAGGCGATAGCCGCATTCCCTCTGCGGCCCAACACCCACGCCGCCACCGCAACCGCAAGCAGCGCCAGCAGGACGAAATACGCGCCCGCCCCCGACGCGAGCAGCAGCCCCAGCGCCGCCGCGCCCGCGTACAGATACCAAGGCGCGCCCGTGTCCGCGAACCGCACCAGCGCCGTGGCCAGGCCCAGGCCCAACGCAGCGGCCAGCGCCTCTGGCCCGACGGAGCGCGACGCGAACAGCGCCATGGGCGAGATGGCCAATAGCGCCGCCGCCAGCAGCGCACCCGCCCGCCCCAGCCGCTCGCGCCAGAAGTAGGGCAGCAGCACCATCAGCGCGCCGAACAGCGCGGGCAGCAGGCGCGCCGTGAAGTCATTGGCGCCGAATAGGAAGAACACCACCGCCGTGCCGTTGGTGAGCAGCGGGCTGCCCACGAGCGCCGGCTCGCGGCCCTGGGCCAGTTGCCATGCGCCCAGCGCCCGCGCCGCCTCCGCGGAACTCAACGGGCGCGCGTCCAGGTCCACCAGGCGCAGCGCGAGGGATACCAGGAGAAGGACGCCATAGACCGCCATCTCTGTCGTTATGCGGGCGAAGAGGCTATTCTTGGCATCAGGCTTTTCGGTCATCCCGATTTGCGGCTTCCTTGTCGGTCATCGTGGGGTTCGGGGCGCGTACCGGTAGATGCGCACGCCGCCGGCATCGTACACGCGCACGGCGATCCGATCCCACCGGTTGACGACGGCCTCGCTCAAGCCGTACTTGCTGCGCTCCAAATCCCCTATGTAGATATAACTTATACCATAGGTGTCCAACAGCGTCAAAGATTCGGGGCTGTCGGGTGCGCGATACATCTTCTCCACGTCCAGCGCCCGACTGCCCGCCGGATTTCGCTTTCCGCGCCATTGCTGTTCGTGGAAGTCCCACCCCAGCACCGTGGGCAGGCCCGTCCGCGCTGACACCCGCGCCGCCTCGGTGTAGGAGCCACCGGTCGCCTCAAGGATCACTGGCGCGCCCTTGACGTTCGCGTTCAGCCACGCGATGGCATTGTACTCGGCGGGGTAGTACTTCTGGACAAAGACCAGGCTGTTCAGCGTCGCCTGGCCGCGGAACCCGCCCGCCTTGGAGTAGCCTGCCGCGAACGTGTAGACCAAACTCGCCGCGAGGAGCACGGCGAACGTCGCCGCGAAGAGGGCGCGCCCCGCGGCTGCCCATCGGCTGCGGCCCGCCGCGCCCCGCCCGAAGATGGCCCACAATGCATACGCGCCGGACAATCCCAGCAACACCCACGCCTGGTAGTAGAACTTGAATACGGTGTTCATTCGCGTGCCGAAGGAATCCTTCAGGTACACGAACTCCACCGCGAAGGTCAGCAGGAACCCCACCATCATCATCACGGCCACGGTCGCGTCGGTCAGCGCGTGTTCGTCTGCGGCGGTGTCCTGCGCCAGCCGCCGCGTCGCGGAAATCGCCAGCACGCCCGCAAGCAGGATTGCGATGAGCGCCATCCACTTGCCGGTTATGACCGACAGGAGCACCAGAACCCCCACAACTGCGGCGATGGCCTGCACGTCGCCCGTCGCGGCCCATTTGCGCCGGCGGAATGCCGCGCGCGTCGCGTACACCGCGAACGCTACGGCAGTCGCCAGGAACAGGCCGAACATCACGAAGTAGTGCCACGGGCGCGTCCTGTTGATGATCACCAGGCCGATGCCGCTGGCCTGCGAACTAAAGGAGATGTAGAATGGCAGAAACAGCAGGATTCCTACAGCAAGCGCCCGTCCAGCCCACAAAATCACATCCAGACTGTACGCTTTGTCCAACCTGCGACTCGCCACATACCGGCCGGCAGCATAGCACAATGCCGCCACGCCCCAGTAGATGGGAAAGTCCCACGTGTTCAGGAATCCGAGCGCGCCCAGGCACAGCGCGATGAGCAGGTTCCGCTCCCAGTCCTGCGCCAGGTACGCTGGAAGCCAGGCGCTCACGCCGCCCTTCTTGGGCAGCGCGAGCGGCTTCTGCTCCGCCGCCCAGCGGATGACCTGCACCGCCAGGGCAATCGCCACCATCACGAACGGCAGTGCCAGCACGTGCGGGTGCATATCCCCCAGGATGAAACTGAAGTACGGGAACTCGTCAATGACTTCCTGGTGTTCCCCCAGCGCGCTCATATCATAGACCACGCGAGACGCCCGCCACCACCACCAGTGGTCTTGGGGAACCCACGAGCCGGTTATCGGAGCCTCGGCCAGCCCCTTG
>DAOTVT010000200.1:0-7315 GCA_034436295.1 Anaerolineae bacterium
AGGCGGGGCATGGGCACTCGGTGCACCTTGCGCGGGCTGGGCTGATCCACCGCGCCCACCCGCAGGGCCAACCGCTTCGCCAACGGCGTCGCCCCCACCGCCAGCAACAGCGCCGACAAGAAGATGAGCATGTACACTAGCATGGTGCTCGCTCCTGCGAATTCGCCCTACTTCTGCGCCGCCAGCGCCTCCAACTGCGCCACGAACTGCTCCAGTTGGGCCTTGTCCTGTTCGGGCGCCACCTCCAGCGCCTGCCTGGCGTAGGCCAGCGCCTGCTTGTAATCGCCAGCCTTGTTGTACAGCACCGCCAGGTTGCGGATCGTGATGTAGTCCCGCGGGGCCAGTTCCAGCACGCGCAGGTTCTGGGCGATGGCCTCGGTGATCTTGCCCTGCTGGTCAAGGACGTATCCCAGCATGCTGATGGACTCCACGGCGTTGGGGTTCAGTTCCACGGCCTTGCGATACATCTCTTCGGCCCTGGCCCAGTCGCCCTGTTGCGTGTACAACTGGCCCAGCAGCAGGTAGGTCTGGTCGTACTCCGCGTCCAGCGACAGCGACTTCTCCAGTTTCGCCCTCGCGTTCTCGTAGTCGCCCATGAGGTAGTACGTCAGCGCCCACTCGTTGTACAGGTGCGCCTTGTTGGGGCTGAGTTGCGTGGCCTGGGCGTAGTAGTCGGACGCCAGTTGGAGTTTCTCGCGCTTCTCGGCTGGGTCGCTGGCCTGCTCGGCCCACGTGCGGTAGAAACGGCCCATGTTGGCCGTGTGGTCCACGTTCAGCGGGTAGATGGAGCGGGCCTTCTCCACCGTGGCGATGCCCTCGTTGAGCAGAACCTGCTTCTTCTGGGGCGTCTGGGCCAACGGCACCATCTGCTGGTACACCCGCGCCTCCGCCAGGTAGTAGAAATCCTCGGATGGGGCATATTGGATGGCGTTCTTGTAAAGCCCCAGCACGCGATCCAGCACCTGCAGCCGCTGCTCCGTGTTGAGTTGGGGCGCGTTCTTCAGGTAGTCCTGCTCCAGCAGGTACCCCTGCTGGTATAGGATGTCGGCCTTGACCAGGACCCCGTTGCCCTGCCAGATGACGAGGCCCGCGACGACGGCCAGGACAACGTAGGCCCAGGAGACCTCGGCGCGCAGGTATCGCCGCGGAGACGGGCCAGGACGGTACAGCGCCGCCCCCAGCGCAAAGACGAGCGCGAAGAAGAGGACGTACCACCGCGCGATGATTCCGCTCACATCCTTGCCGACCCGCAGCAAGTCGGCTTTGGCCCAGGCAACGGCCAGCGGAATCAACACGACCGCGGCCAGGAAAACCGCCACCGCTCCCAGCACCCACCCCCCGCTCGGCGGGTCGTCGGCGTCGTAGGCGCGGTGGAACGTTACGGCGGCCCCCGTGAGCGCCGTCAGCGCGAACAGCATGGCTATCCCCCACGACCCGCGCGGCTCCGCGGTCAGCAGGCCCACCTTGGCGATGGAGTTCCACAGGATGGCGGGGATGCTCGCCTCCCTGGCCTGGTTGGACGTGAAATCAAAGGCCACCACGGCCACAATGAGCACGACGATGAGCGTGTAGGCGAGAAACTCGCGCCACCGCCGCCCTTCCGCCCGCTGCAGGGGCGCTCGGGACGCTGCCGCCTGCGCATGCTTCTTGCGTTTGTGCTTGCGGGGCGCGTCTTGTCGGACGGGGGCCGCGGGCCTGGAGACCTCCGCGGGCGCGGCCTCGCCGATGCGCCCCGACCCGACCAGGGCGAACAGCCCCGCCAGCGCCCAGAAGTACGTGCCCGTGGCCGCGATGACGAAGCCGAAGTGAATCTCAATGAAGTGCCCCAGGATGGCCGCCATGAGCGCGGCGATGAGCAGCCTGTCCACGCCAGGCAGCGCATCCGCCTCGCTGGCGGTGGGGTTCACGGCAGCAACGATGAGGTACAGCACAAGGCCAGCGATGAACCCCGCTGGCAGGCTCACGCCGACGAAGGCGTACCCGCCCGTGATCACCCTTGCCAACAGCGCGCCGACCACCGCGCCGCCCACGATGAACCCCACGAACTGGTTGCGCTCCCTGGCGGAACGGATCAGCCCCAGCCACCGCAGGCCGTAGTAGAACACGCTGGAGAACAGGAACATGTACGCCAGGAAGCCCAGGATACCCGTGGACACCAGAGCATCAAAGGTCTGGTTGTGCGAACGGTCGGGCGTGCGGTTGCGGGCCTCGTAGTGCGCCAAATCGGGCGGGTAGAACGGCTCGTAGGTAACGTACATGGATTCGGGGCCGTAGCCGACCAGGGCGCGCAACGGGCTGGCCGCGATCATCTTCACCGCGCCCTCCCAGATGAGCACGCGCACCTTGCCCGTGCCGCCCTCGGTCTCAAAGACCTGGCCCAGGCGGCCGATGTAGGGCGTCTCGCGCAACGACTCCAGCGGCGTATGCGGCAGGTTGAACACGACCAGGAACGCCGCCACCAGCAGCGTCTGGACAATCCAGGAAATCCACAGCCACCGCCACCCCTTGCGCGATAGGACGAGAATCACGTAGGACAGGATGACCACCGCCCCCAGCAGCGCCACGCCCACCAGCGGCGATTTGAGGCGGGCGATGCACACCCACGCCAGGACGCCGCCCAGCGCGAGGGTGCCAGCCCCCACGCCCAGCCCCCGCGCCAGGTCGCCCAGCGCCATGCGTCGCTCGCCCCCCGCGCGCTGCCGCAACGAGACCAGCAGGATCAGGACGAAGGCGTACAGCCCGCCGAGCAGCCCAAGCCAGGGGCCGCGGCTCTGGGTGAAGAAGATGGCCACGAGTTGGATCGCCATGATGAACAGGTACACGCCGCCCAGGATCGCATCGCGCAGGGAGCCTTGCTCCTTGGACGACGCCAGCCGCCCGAATATGGGCAGCGCCCTGTACAGGGTAACGAAGAAGGCCATGAGGAGATAGGCGGCGATGAAGATGGCGTTGCCCATGGTGGAGGCCACGCGCTCGGCGGTCTCCCCCGCCCAGGGCAGCGGGTCCAGCCGATAGTGCTGCAAGATTCCGTACAGGCTCGCGGGCACGCTGCTCAGGATGATGGCCTGGACGGCGCGCTCCAGTTGGTCGCGGGTCCGCATCCGCTCCAGCATCAGGAAGAAGATGACGATGTAGGAGAAGGTGGACGAGACGCCCTGTAGCCGCACGTAGGACCCCTTCCAACTGATGACGGGCGTGCGCGAGAAGGCCAGCGCGATGAGGTAGGTCGCGATCATCAGCAGCGTCGGCAGGACGAGAGGGGTGGCACGCACGCGCTCCCACAGGGATGGCCGCGCCTCCGCCTCGCCGCGCCCTTCCTCGCCTCGCTGCCACGTTTCCACCTTGCTCACGATCCACGCGGCGATCATCACGATCACGATGGAACGCAGCAGGGTGAGTTTGTCAGGCTCAAACACGCGGCTGGAGTAGATGTTGAAGAACAGCGGGACCGCGATGAGCGCCGCCAGCCAGCCCGCCTCAATGATCTTGTCGCAGTATCGGCCCAGTTTCGTCTCGGTCAAGGCTATGCTCTCCTCGTAAGGCGTCTTTCTGCACGGGCCTCTGGCTGTTCGCCGTTGGCCCCAGACTCGCAATCTGCGCCGCTAGAACGTTGTCAGCGGTGGATTCGCTCCGCGAACCAACGGATGGTTTGCTTCAACCCGTCCTCCAGCGACACGGCAGGCTCAAACCCCAGCAGTCGCCGCGCCTTGTCAATGGCGGGACGGCGGCGCGTGGCTTCCTCAAAACTGTCGCCGAAGACTTTCTCGTAAGGCACATGCACGATGGGCGACGCGCTGCCCGTCAGGGCGAGCACCATCTCCGCCAGGTTCTGGACCGTTACCTCACGGTCGCTCCCGATGTTGAACGCCTGGCCGAGGGCTTCGGTGCGGGTCGCCGCGCGCATGGTTCCCTCCACCGTGTCGGAGACGTAGGTGAAACAGCGGGTCTGCCCGCCGCTGCCGTACACGGTGAGCGGCTCCCCCCTCAGCGCCTGGGAGATGAAGCGGGCCACCACGCTCCCGTACCCCTGCGGATCCATGCGCGGGCCGTAGGAGTTGAAATACCGAACGACCGAGACCTCCAGCCCGCGGGCGGCGTAGGCGAAGCACAGGTGCTCGTCCAGCGCCTTGGAGACGGCATAGGCCCATCGGGGGACCCACGTGGCCCCCAGAACGCGGTCATCCTCCTCGCGAAACGGAACGCGCGCGCTCTTGCCGTACACTTCGGACGACGACGCGAACAGGACGCGGCGCTTGTGAGCGAAGGCCGCCGCGAGCACCGACTCGGTTCCCCCGACGTTGACCTGGATGCACCGCAGCGGGTCGGCGACGACATGGGCCACCCCCACCACCGCGGCCAGGTGGAACACCAGGTCGCTCCGCTCCACGAGGCGGGCCACCAGCGCCGCATCCCGCACGTCGCCCTGGACCCACGAAAAGCGCGGGTTGTCGCGCAGGTGGGCCACGTTATCAAGCCGCCCCGTGCTCAAATCGTCCAGCGCGATGACAGAGTGCCCGTCGGCCAGAAGGCGGTCGGCCAGGTGGGATCCGATGTAGCCCGCTCCGCCCGTGATCAGCATGTTCATGGCCTCATCTTATCCCACAGTCGCCGAAAAATCAAACCCACCCCCTCGGCCACGCCTTGCCTTTGCGCGGGAGCGGAACCTCACACAAAGACACCAAGGCACAAAGGGTTTCCCGTGTCTTTATCCCTTTGTGTCTTTGTGCCTTTGAGTGAGAAGAATATTCCACACAAAGACACCAAGGCACGGAGGGTTTTCTCCGCGTCTTTATCCCTTTGTGCCTTTGAGTGAGAAGAATAGTCCGCACAAAGACACCAAGGCACGGAGGGTTTTCTCCGCGTCTTTATCCCTTTGTGCCTTTGAGTGAGAAGAATAGTCCACACAAAGACACGAAGGCACGGAGGGTTTTCTCCGCGTCTTTTTCCCTTTGTGTCTTTGTGCCTTTGTGTGAGAAGAATAGTCCACACAAAGACACGAAGGCACGAAGGGTTTTCCTTTGTGTCCTCTGTGTGGGAACGAACCGTCTCGCGCGGCGGCTTTGATGAATCCCGAAAACTGCCGTAAAATGAGCCCGTCCCAAGGAGGTCAGCATGGCCACAGATCTCATCCTGGTCGTGGACGACGAGGAGAACATCGTGCGGTTGGTGCGCACGTATCTGGAGAAAGACGGGTTTCCCGTTGAATGCGCAGGCGACGGCGAGGAGGCCCTCCGCAAAGCCGCCTCGCTCAATCCCGCGCTGATCGTCCTGGACCTGATGCTGCCGAAGGTGGACGGCTGGGAGGTGTGCCGTCGCATCCGCGCGACCTCGCAGGTGCCCATCATCATGCTGACGGCGCGCACCGACGACGTGGACAAAATCGTGGGGCTGGAACTGGGGGCCGACGACTACCTCACCAAGCCCTTCAACCCCCACGAGTTGGTCGCCCGCGTGCGGGCCGTGCTCAGGCGCGCCAAAGCCCCCGCCGACTCGGGCGAGCCGATCCGCATCGGCGACCTCGCGATAGACCCCCAGCGCCGCGAGGTTACCATCCGAGGGGAGCGGGTGGACATGCGCGCCAAGGAGTTTGACGTGCTCCTTGTCCTCGCGCAGCACAAGGGCATGGTCGTTACCCGCGAGCAAATCCTGAAACTGGCGTGGGGCTATGACTTCTACGGCGAGACCCGCACCGTGGACGTCCATGTTGCCCACGTTCGCAACAAGATTCAATCCAGCGGCGTTTCCATTGAAACCATCTGGGGCGTTGGCTACAAACTGGTGGAAGGGGGCTAACGTCGGAATCAGGCCTTTCCTGTGGATAACTCGCGAAAGATATCCACAGACATCCACAAAACCCACCCTCGGCGCGCATATCGGGCGGCGGCGCACGGATGGTTCGGCCCCTGTCCACAACTTGTCCCCCGCAACCGTGCGCGCAGAGAACACTACCGCTAGTGGGGGGTGGCCGCGCTTCACTACAAGAGGGCCGAAGAACGGCAGTTTTCCACATGTCCACAAGCCTGCAACTACGGCGGTTACAAGATACAAACCTAAAGGAAAACAAGGTTGCTTTCCAACACCATCCACAGATGAAGCCATCTTGATGATTATGAGGTGCATCCCATGTCCGAAATGAGATGGAACCCGCTGTTGGGAGAATGGGTTGTTACGGCGACCCATCGGCAGGAGCGTACTTTTCTGCCGCCTCCAGACCATTGCCCCCTGTGCCCCACAAAGCCTGGCGGTTTTGAGAGCGAGGTGCCGTTTCCCGACTACGATGTAGCCGTGTTTGAGAACAGGTTCCCGACATTCTTTCCCGCGCCGCCCGCGCCTTTGGTGTCGGCAACGGACTTGTATGCGGTGCGGCCGGCCCAAGGCGTCTGCGAGGTTGTGTTGTACACGCCTCGGCACGATACGACGCTGGCGCAACTGCCGTTGAGCCAGTACGCGAAACTCGTGCGGGTGTGGACGGACCGCTACACCGAATTGGGCAACCTGCCCTATGTGCAGTATGTGCTGATCTTTGAGAATAAGGGCGAGGAAATCGGCGTTACCCTGCACCACCCGCACGGGCAAATCTACGCGTTCCCGTTCATCCCGCCCGTGCTGGAGCGCGAGATTCAGCAAGCCACGGCGCACGAGGCCCGAACGGGGCGCTGCCTGTTCTGCGACATCCTCGCGGAGGAGAGGACGGATGGTCGGCGGATGGTGGCCGAGAACGATGGATTCGCGGCCTTCGTCCCGTTCTTCGCCCGCTGGCCCTACGAGGTGCACATCTTCTCGCGGCGGCACATCGGCGCCATGCCCGAGTTCACCGCCGCGGAATGCGCCGACTTCGCGCGCATCCTGAAGACCGTGCTCATGAAGTACGACCGTCTGTTCGGCTTTTCGCTGCCCTACATGATGCTCATGCATCAGAGGCCGACGGATGGCCAGGCGCACCCCGAATATCACTTCCACGTGGAGTTCTACCCGCCGCACCGCGCCGCCGACAAACTGAAGTATCGCGCCAGTTGCGAATCGGGCGCGGGCACGTTCATCAACGACACGCTCCCCGAGGAGACCGCGGCGCGCCTGCGGGCCATAGAGGTGAAGGTAGATGAACCCGAACGATGATCGCCTGGAACGCCTGCGCGTAGCATTCCGCCGCCAGTGGGGCGCGGAGCCTGTCCTGTGCGCCCGCGCGCCGGGGCGGGTGAATCTCATCGGCGAGCACACCGACTACAACGATGGCTTCGTGCTGCCGATGGCGATTGACCGCGACATCTGGATCGTCTTCCGTCCCCGCGAGGATTGCACGGTGCGCCTGTGGTCG
>DAOTVT010000201.1:0-3487 GCA_034436295.1 Anaerolineae bacterium
CTTTGTTGATCGTATCAAGGAGTGCCTGGACGGCGGCCACGCCCTGGGGCGAATTTGCCGCGAACTTGCCATCGGGTGTGTAGTAGGTGCCGCCAAAACTGGTCAGCATGTTGGCCCAGACCATCACGAGTGTCTCTTCACGGCTTCCGGGCCAGGCAAACCCGACGATGTCCTTCTCACCTGCGGCGATCGTTTGGGCCTGGCTGATCATCTCATCAAATGTCTTGGGCGGCTGGAACCCGTACTTTGCCAACAGGTCCTTCCTGTAGAACAGGGCGCTCAGGCTGCCCCAGAAGGGCACTGCCAGCCTTTTGCCCTCATACGACCAAGCATCCAAGCCCGCGGTGAAGAAATCGTTTTCCAGGTTCGGGATCTTGTCGTTCAGAGGTACAGCCCACCCAGCCTTGCCAAACTCCAGAAGCCAGGGAGTGTCTATACCCATGATATCCACAGTCTTGTCCTTGGCCGTGAGCCAAACCGCCAGGCTATCATGCCATGCGTTTACGGTATCGGGCATCAGGTTGATCTGGACGTCAATGTAGGGGTACAACTTGGCAACTTCGGTCTTGATCACGTCCAGCGGCGCCGGTCCAGGCCCAAAGGACGCCAGCAGAAACCGTCCGTACGCGATGGTAACCGTAACCTTGTCCTTGGGGACTACAACCGTCTCCTTTACGGTTACGGTCTCTTTGACCGGCACGGGGACTGTCTCCTTGACCACAGTGGTCGCCGGAGTCGGTGTGGGGCCGCAACTTGTGAGAACAATCACAAGCGCTATCAACATGGCTACCCATTTGTACCTTGCTAGCATTTCTCAATCCTCCTTACGTAAGCAATGGTGTTTTCTCAACGGGGTAAACAAGGAGCAAAATCTGCGAGGCTGTCTTTGAACGGGTCCCATCACCTCCTCTCAAAGCCACTGCGCTTCCTGCATCACAACGTAATGGTCATGAGCGTATGGCCGGCTGTAGGTCTGCGAGCAGTTGCGCCTGGCGACACTTCTGATGCTGGCAGGGGACACCGAAAGAGACTCCTGCCTTGGAGCGACATAGAACATCCTATCGTCGTAACATTATACTCCAGAATGCCGTTTTTGTCAAACCAATAAGGACTCTGCAGCAATCGCTCGGCAAAGACCGACATTTTGACAAAAGGCGCGCGCGGAATACCATACGGCGACACTTGGATGGTTAGGAGATGCTTCCATGGCATGGATGACTTCTCGGCAACGTTTGCTCGCCGCGCTCAACCGCGACAAACCCGATCGCCTGCCGGCTACCACGCACCACCTGATGCCCTATTTCCTCCAGACCTACATGGGGGGCATGACGGAACTCCAGTTCTTTGACCATTTCGGTTTGGATGCAATCCGCTGGACATTTCCGGTAGAAGCCAAACAGGCTTTGGGACAGCAAGAACAAGACGGGTATATTGTAACCGACACGTGGCGTTTGGAGTGGGAGCCAATACCCGATCGGGAATACGTTACCAGACGCTACCGCATCACCACTCCCAGAGGTGTGCTTACAGGCGTGCTGCAATCTAACCAGTATACTACCTGGGTGAGGGAGTATCCCATCAAAGAGAAGCGCGACATTGACTTGCTGGCTGACTTCATGCCGCCCATCTACTGCGACGTGGGGACAGTGAACAGCGAGGCCCGAGCATTTGGAGAACGGGGGATTGTACGCGGTAGCATTATCGGATTCCAGATATTCGGACAGCCTGGCTGTTGGCAGGATGCCGCGTGTCTGGTTGGCACCGAGAGACTCATCATGGCCACGTTTGATGACCCTGGCTGGGTACACGAACTCCTGCGCATCTTGCAGCGGCACAAGCGGGTTTACATCCAGTCGCTTGAGGGAGCCATGTATGATGTGCTGGAACTTGGGGGAGGCGACGCCTCAACCACCGTGATCTCGCCCAAGATCTTTGATCGGTTCGTCGCCCCGTATGATCGCGATCTCATCGCCCTGGCACACGAGGTGGGACAGAGGATCGTCTATCACACGTGCGGCGGCATGATGCCGATACTGGAGCGTATCGCCGACATGGGGCCTGATGCTATGGAAACCTTTACTCCTCCGGATATGGGAGGAGATGTGGACCTGGCAGCAGCCAAGCGCCGGATTGGGCATCGGGTCTGTATGATTGGGGGATTTGATCAGTTCCATTATCTCATAGGCTGCACTCCGCAGGAAACCAGGGCAGCAGTTCGCCGCTGCTTTGAAGCCGCTGGAGAAGGCGGTGGCTATATCCTGTGCCCCTCCGACCATTTCTTTGACGCCGACCCTGATCTGATTCGCGCCTTTGCCGAAGAGGCGCGTAGTTGCACGTACTGACGTGGATGCTTTTGAACACCCCGCCAGCGGAAACGCGCGACGGGCGCTGTGCCGCCTCTACAGCGCGATCCGCTGAGGACGCCGTTATCCTCTACGTAAGAACGGAGGCCGAGGAATTAGCACGGGGGTGCGTGCTTTGTAGGCCTCATAGTCCTCTTGGCCTCCCCATCGCTCATCGGCCTGCTTTTCCAGCGGGGGCACGCCACTGATGCGGGTGATCAGTAGGGCGACAAACACCGGAGAGATCAGGGTGAGCCATTGCCAGCCCCGCAGGACGGGTACGGCGATGATGGCCACGCCGATCCAGAGCATGATCTCGCCAAAGTAGTTGGGGTGGCGAGACCAGGCCCAAAGGCCGGTGCGGATGAATTTGCCCTTGTTCTTGGGATCTGCGCGGAAGCGGCTCTTTTGGATGTCGGCTGTAACCTCGGTGGCAAACCCAAGAGCCCAGATGAGGGAGCCGATCGCCGCGAATGCGTCCAGTTCCTTGCGGGTGGTCGTCGTGATGGCCGCAAGGGCAGCCGCCAGCGTGAAGGTTACCCACAAGCCCTGGACAGTCCAGGCGTTGAGGAAGCGGATGAAGGAAGGCTTGATCTGGTCAAAACGGCTGTCCTTGCCTGCCTTGCGGATGCGGCGGAACAGGAAACTGCCCAGGCGGATGGCCCAGATGACCACCAGGGCCAACAGCAGGATGGATCGGCCATCCACTACCGGGCTGAGCAATACCGCGATTACGGCTACAGAGATGTAGGTGAGGCTGCCGGTGAGGTCAAAGAATGATTCGCTCTGCAGCAGGTAGGCCGGGATGAACGCCAACCACTGGATGGCGAAGGCCAGCGCGACCGAGAGGGCGAAGATCGGGATGCCAACGACAGAGGCTCCCCCCTGGCTGCCGGCCCAGGCGATTGCCGCGCCGAGCAGGATGACGGCGGGAAGGGCGATCCATGCGTTACGATCGGTCTTCGTCATGATGTCCTTTCCTCCCGGCGGATGGGTCGCAGTTTGTCAAAACGACTTCAACACGCGAAAGGGCGCGGCAGGATGCTGTCGTGCCCGCCGCTGCTCATTGTATCCCACTCCGTTTCTTGAGCAAATGCAGGTTTCTGAGCCGGGGGTAGTGTCTTTCGGTGGAAACTTGTCAGACT
>DAOTVT010000202.1:0-1884 GCA_034436295.1 Anaerolineae bacterium
GTGCGGAATGTCAGCCGGGAATTGTTCCTGCAACTGGGCGCTCAGCATCTCGGCAAACAACCCATGGTAGCGATACCACCCTGGCGCCTCCAATCGCTCAAGGAAAAGGTTCTCGCCCGACAGCCGAGCCAACATCTCGGCGCCGTCGCTTTGCCCGGTAACCGCATCGCACAGCGGCCCGGTGAGGTGCTTCAGGATGGACGTCTTCAACAGGAACGCCTCCACTTCCGAGGGTTGCCCGCGTAGCACATGTTCCCTGAAGAATTCGCGCAGCAATGGGTGAGCCCCGGTGAACGCTTGCGCGAACCGGGTGCGCTCTTCCTGCTGGGACAGCGCATAGGTGGCCAGCACGAGCCCTGTGATCCAGCCCTCTGTCCGTTTCGCCAGCGTCTCCATATCGTTGTACGCCAGGCGCTGTGCGGGCATGTGCTGCCGCAAGAACTCAATCCCCTCCTCCGGAGTGAAGCGCAAATCGCCTGGCCCCAACTCGGCCACAACACCTCTGGCTCTCAGATAGCCCAGGGCTAGGGGCGGCTTGGTACGGCTTGCAATCACCAACCTCAATGTCGGCGGGATGTGCTCCAGCCAAGTCTGGAGGGAAGTGTGAATCTCCGCATTCTGGATGTGATGATAATCGTCCAGAACCAAGCCGATCCCATGCGACGCATCCGGCGGCTCCGTCACACGGACGATGTCGTTCGTGAGGTGGATGACAATCTTGGAGAGGGCGGAAGCAGAAGTACGCATCTGCGAAAGCCAGGCCTGGCCCAGGGTGGGATTGATCCTCTGCAACGCTGTTACCACCGCCGACCAGAAACGGAGCGGGCGGTTGTCCTCCGCGTCCAGTGTAACCCATGCCACCGGCATCCCGCAGGTTTGCCGCCATTCGTTCAGCAGTGTGCTCTTTCCGAACCCGCTGGGAGCGCAAATCAGGGTTACCGGCATGGCGATCCGCCGGACGAGATGTGGGCGCGCGATGAGTTTGTCCGGCAGGGCGGGCGGCTTCACCTTGGTGAGGGGCAAGACGGACAGGCCGACCTCGGCCCCTGCGCCGTTCTGCCCATTTCTCGGCAAAGCCATGAGACCGAGGGGTTCGGCGCGATTCGCCACGTGGGTCAGTGGGGTCTGCCCTGCCAGGCGTGCGCTCGCCTCCTCCAGGCATTCTTGCGTCAGTTCTTGCGATTTGCCCAGATAGGTTTTGAGGAGTTTCCCATCCCGCCGCCGATAGGCATACCAATACGCGACGCCTCGTCGGAATTCGCGTCGTGCGGTCAAGTGCCCTGCGCGCCCCTCAAACATGAAACTTACGTTGTCCGCCAGCCACTCATGCCAGCGTGGCGTCCCAACGGCCACGGGCGACGCGGCGTCCACGAACAGGAGGCCGTCTCTCACCACAGGTTTGCGGGATTTCCGCATTTGCCCTCCTCTCTGGGGAGTTGCCCAACAAACGGCATTTTACACCATTTTGGGTAACTTCGCAAACCGTCTTATCCCCCGCGCACCCTTGCCCGAAGGCCTCGGCTGCGGGCAAAAATCCGCCAAAAGGCCGATAGTCGCGGAATGTATCCTGCTGTAGAATGGGAGGTGAAAAGGGTTCTTCGTGCCTCACTTTCAGACATCATACCAAAATGGAGGTCCATCCCATGGCAAGAATCGTTGTAATCGGTGGTGGCATAGCAGGTATCTCGGCTGCGGTGGGCGCGCGGAAAGCGGGCGCCGAGGTCATACTGCTGGAAAGGCAAGACCAACTTCTGGGCATCGGGCGCATCGCCGGAAGTATGGACGTCGGCGGCAGGTATCCCCTGCACCTGGAAGCGGTGGAATTGGGGGCCGGCGAGGTCAACGAGGTTCTGGATTCGGTTGCGCTGCCCAACATTGAAAACT
>DAOTVT010000203.1:0-19384 GCA_034436295.1 Anaerolineae bacterium
CGAAGAATCTCGGGCGAAACGCGAGGTCCCCGGCTACCGAGCCCGGCGATGGGTGGTCGAACGTACGCACTCCTGGCTCAACCGATTCCGGCGTTTGCTGATCCGCTGGGAGAAGAAGGTCGAGAACGATCTGGCTATGCTCCATCTCGCTTGTGCCTGGATTACCTTCCGAGCAACCAAACTTTTCGGATGGGCTCTTCGACAGTCGGGTACAAATTCCGCCTTACCTCACACCGCTGCCACTCCGACGAGACGCGTGGAGGCGCCGAATCAGTATACCGACCGTCCGCCCGACAGATCGTAGCACTGGCCTGTTACGAACGCCGATTCGTCAGAAACCAAAAACTTCACCAAGGCTGCTACCTCTTCGGGTTTGCCGGTGCGTTTCATCGGGATCTTGGCGATCAGAGGAGCAATTTGCTCCGGGTCCATGTCCTTGATCAAATCAGTCTCAATGACGGTGGGCGACACGCAGTTCACATTGATGCCTAAAGTCGCAACCTCTTTGGCAAGCGACTTCGTCAGGCAGATGATGCCTGCCTTCGCCACCGAATAGGCGGCTAGGTTAGCGTTGCCTTCTTTGCCTGCTACGGAAGCCATGCTGACTATTTTGCCGTACCCCTGGCGAATCATGTACGGCAAGACCGCCTGGCAGCAGAGAAATGTACCCTTCAAGTGAACAGCCAGGCAGCGATCCCATTCCTCCTCGGGGGTATCCACAACCGGAGTGGTGGGCCCAAGGATTCCTGCGTTGTTGACGAGGATATCAACACGGCCTAGCTGCGATACCGCCCGCTGCACCGCAGCCTGCACCTCCGCTTTCTGTGTTACGTCCATTCTCTCCGCCAGGGCGCGCCGCCCTAAGTGATGAATCTCGCCTGCGACGTTCTCCGCCGCTGGTAGATTGACATCGGCGACGACGACATCTGCGCCGTCGCGGGCAAGGCGGAGAGCAATGGCGCGCCCGATGCCTCTTCCCGCTCCTGTAACAATGGCTACCTTCCCCAAAAGATCTTCCATGGGACTGCCTCCTTGGTGTAGTTGGATTGCTGTTACTGGGGGTTGCGCCCCTGGATGCGTTCGGAAATCCGGCGGGCCGCGGCGACTATGAGATGTGCGAAGTGTTGCATGACAGGGTCGGAAAGCCGGATGACGGGCCCGACTATGGCGACAGCGCCGAGTCCGTTGCCTTCGCGGGTGAGGATAGGGGCTGCGACTCCCCTGACGCCGACGCCGTGCTCTTCGTCGCTGATGCTGTAGCCACGCTGGCGGATAAGGGCAAGTTCGTGCCGGAGTTGGTCAGGGTCCGTAATCGTCTTTGGGGTTCGGCGGATTAGGGGGCGGGCCAGTACCCGTTCTACTTCTTCCGGAGGCAACACCGAAAGGAGGGCCTTCCCCGAAGCGGTACAATAGGCAGGCAACCTGTCCCCAGGGTTGGCGGCAATCTTGACCGGTTGCGGATACTCCCGGACCTCTAGGTAAAGAACATCTCCGTTATCGTAGACCGTGAGGAGAGCGGCCTCTTTCGTCTCTTGGACCAGTTGCTCCAGTACTGGCAAGGCAGCATGCCTGAGAGAGGATGTTGCCCGCACGAGCGTGCCCATCTCAAATAACTTAAGTCCCAACTGGTATTTGGAAGAGGATTCATCCTGCTGAATGTAGCCCCATGCCTCCAGAGTGGTCAGGATGCGGTGCACAGTAGAGCGGGGGAGGTGCAACTGTTCAGCGATATCGCTGATTCCCAACTGCGGATGTTCTGCGCCAAAGCATCCGAGAATTGCTAGCGCACGCTCTACGGAACGTACCAAGTCGTTCATCTGAGTCTCCTGTTCCACCCTAAGGAATCATTTTTCACACCGCAGATTCATTATATGCAAGCACCGGCGGGCGTCAAGATTGTGCGCGCCCGGATTCGCATTTGGAGACCTCTGAAGATGAGTAGCGATGGGGTAGCTGGGGATAGATGCAAGGGAACGAAAGAAGCCAGCAGAGATCCGTCCCCCAAAGTACTTGACAACAGACAAAATCCATGGTATAATTCCATAGTATGGCGTAACATTCCGTATGATGGAATTATAGACCATGCTTGCGAGGAAATGCTATGGCTGGACCTGTGCGGGCTGTGGATCGCAGCTTGGCGTTGCTGCGGTGTTTCAACTACGAAACGCGCGAGTTGAGTCTCAAACAGCTTGCCGAGCGAACTGGCTTGAGCAAGAGTACAGCGCTCCGACTATTGGAGACGCTCCAGGCCAGCAAGTTCATTGAACGAGATGAAGTGACGGGGCGGTATAGGCTGGGTGTCGTGTGCATTGAATTGGGCATGGCAGGACTGGAACATATGGGCATTCGGCGCATCGCTCTCTCCAGGCTGAGCCTTCTGCGTGATGAGACCCAGGAGACGGTGAGTCTCACGATCATGGAAGGCAAGGAGGTCATGTACGTGGACGTCCTGGAAAGCCCCCACCCCGTCAAGATCGCTGCGAGGCCCGGCCGTCGTTTGCCCCTGCACTGCACGGCAACGGGTAAGGTGTTTCTCGCCCATATGCCGCCTGAGGAAGCGGAGCACGTGCTCTCGGGCGCGTTGAAGCAGTATACGCCCCACACAGTCTGCGATGCCGCTCTGCTGCGGGATGAGCTCCAGCGGATTCGCGAGCAAGGCTTCAGCACTAGCGAGCAGCAGTTTGAGCTCGGCATCTCGGCTGTCGCGGCCCCGATATGGGACAAGAATGGAAACCTGGCAGCGGTAATAGGTCTGGCCGGACCTTCCTACCGCATTCCGCATGAAAGATTACTTGCAATGGGCAAGGCTGTGCGGGACACTGCTATCGCAATTTCTCGGCAGCTAGGCACCCCATTGCATAACACAACGAAAGCGGATCCCGCCGACGAAGCCTCTGAGCATCGTGCTTGATCGTGCCGCGTTGCCGCATGATCGTCCATCTTGGGCAGTAGCCGGTCCGGGGTCAGGGTAGCAACCATCGGTACGCGCACAGTTGGAGATGGGCACCGCTTCAGGTTGCGTTGCCATTGCAATCGGTTCGGCATGGCATGATTTTGGTTGAAGGCGGTCGGCAGGGGATGTCATGCTGACAGGAATAGCCCAACAATCCGGCAATGCAGCAATCTCGGAAGACGATGGGAGGAGGTAGCCGATCCATGAAAGCTGTAGTGAAGATTGCCCCGGGGCCTGGCAACATAGAAGTCCAGGATGTTCCTGTGCCTACGATAGGTCCAGATGAAGTGCTGGTGGCGATTCGGGGCACGGGAATCTGCGGTACCGATGTGTTGCTCTACAACTGGACCTACCGCGGCCGCAGCCCCGTATACCCCCCCATAATCCTGGGTCACGAGGGTGCAGGCGAAGTCGTGCAGGTCGGCGGCCAGGTGAAAGGGATCCAGGTCGGGGACCGCGTGGCTTTAGAGGCGCTCATCGGCTGTGGGAAGTGCTATTTCTGCCGTAGAGGACTGACCTACCTTTGTCCAAACTGGTCGCACTTGGGCATCTCATTCGGGGGCACCTTTGCGGAGTATACCGCGATCAAGGCCAGCGCTGTGAGACCGATCCCGGATGATGTCTCATGGGAGGACGTGGCCTTTCTTGAGATTCTTGCAGTGGTGGCGCATACGTTGGAGCGAATCAAAGTAATGCCTGGCGATACAGTGGTTATCGTCGGCCCCGGTCCTCTTGGGTTGTTTCACCTTCAGGCTGTGCAGGCCGCTGGCGCTTCACAGACCATCGTGATCGGCACTGCTGGGGATGAACGCCGTCTTGAAGTGGCCCGTTCACTGGGCGCTACTCACGTGCTGGATGGGAGCCGGGTGGATGCCGTTGCGGCTGTGCGCGGGTGGACCTCCGGCGTGGGTGCGGATATTGTGATTGAAGCAGGGGGCACTGCGGAGGCGGTGAATCAATCACTGCGCATGACGCGTGGCGCGGGGCAGGTGGCGCTTCTCGGATTCACGAAACAGGCCGAATTTGCACCGCTGGACGCAGTTCGCAGTTGCCTAAACATCCAGTGCGTGCTGGGCGGCGTGGGACGCCACTTTGAGCAAGCACTGCGCTGGATCCAGAGTGGTCAAGTCCTTGGGTCTCGTCTGATTACGCACCGCATGCCGTTGGACATGGCGGAAGAAGGATTCCGCGCGGCCATGAACCGACTTGCGGTCAAGGTTTTCTTTGAAGCCTCGGCGTGAAAGAGCGTGCGTATGGACGAGCGTATTCTCTTCTTCAATCCGAGTCAATGTTCAGGCTGTGGCATCTGTGAAATGGCTTGTTCCCTGCAGAATGCAGGGCGTTGCGCCTCGGGCGACTCGTACATTCGGGTACTTCGGCACCCACGCCTGGGGACGGCGGTGGTCACGGTGGGGACAAGGTGCAAGCGCTGCCGCCAATGCGTGAACTTGTGTACCCTTCAGGCGATTCGCTTCGCAGATGAAGCGGAGTGGGGCAGTCTGCTGAGAGCAGGCTGGATGGCATGCCCGGTCCTGGACATCGGCGTTCGGGAACTGGACAAGGCGGAGGCTGTCTGATGTGGTACGGGTACGCGGGAAAGTACGCTGTTGTTGATCTGACCACTGGCACGATAAAGACTCTGCCACTGACCGAGGAACTTGCTCGCAAGTTCGTAGGTGGGAGGGGCTTCATCGTGAACTGGCTGTACGAGCGCGTGAAGCCCCACACCGATGCGTTAGCGCCCGAGATGCCCCTCATCTTCGCCGTCGGGCCGTTGACAGGGACGGTTGCACCGTCGGCGGGTAGGTGGGCTGTGGGTTGTAAGGCGCCGCAGACCGGACTGCTCACCATTGGGACGGGCGGTGGCCAGTTTGGCGCTCATCTCAAGTGGGCTGGCTTTGATGCCATCATCATTACGGGCCGTGCGCCTGAGACTGTCTACCTGATGATCACAAATGATAAAGTTGAGATTGTCCGCGCCCCCGGCCTTTGGGGCAAGGATACGACAGAGGTAGAGGCGGCGATCCGGGCGGAACAGGGGAACTGGGATGTGCACGTTGCCACTATCGGTCTTGCAGGCGAGAATCTCGTCCCGACGACGACGATCGTCGCCGACCGCGCACGTTCGGCGGGGCGCGGCGGTGCCGGAGCGGTCATGGGGAGCAAGAACCTCAAGGCTGTGGCGGTGTATGGTGAGGGGTCCGTGCCGGTGTACGACGCGAAGGCGGCTGTGAGCGAGGCGTTCCGCATGACGCGCCAGTTGATGGGAGAGGCTCACTTCCGGACATACCTGGAATGGGGCACAACCTACTTCCTAGACCGGTACACTCAGGCAGGCGGGCTGATGACGTTCAATGGGCAGAAGGGAGTCTTCCCCGACTGGCGGGAAATGGATGGTCGGGTTTACAAAGAGCAGCACTGGCTGGGGCGTATTGCCTGCTTCGGTTGTCCGTTGCCTTGTTCCAGCTACTTCCAGGTGGAAAAGGGGCCCCGCGGTGGTACGTTTGGCGAAGCAACATCGGCCTCTACACTCAAGGAGTTGGGTGCTCGGGTTGGGGTCAAGGACCTGCGCTACATCCTGGATTGCCACGTGGAGATTGACCGCCTGGGCCTTGATCTGATCTCTGCGCCTGCCACTATAGCATTTGCCATAGAGGCCTTTGAGAGGGGCATCATCAGTAAGGCGACCACAGGCGGCCTGGCGTTGGAATTTGGCCGAGGCGAAGTCGTTCGGGAACTGCTGCATAGAATGGCCCGCCGAGAGGGAATTGGTGAAGACCTCGCGCAAGGTTCGCGGGTCTGTGCGGAACGGTGGGGAAAGGGGAGCGATTGGTTCCGAAGTGATTCCAAGGGCTTGGAGCCACCTGGCACGGATCCACGTGCGTACCCGGCCTGGGCATTGGGCTACGCCACATCCAGCCGTGGGGCCTGTCACATGCGTGCGTACTCGGTATTTGAGTTCGGCGGTGTGGAAGAAGATCAGGCAGAGCGGATGGGCGTTCCCGTTACCGTCAACGAGCGGTTGGAGTGGAAGGGCAAGGGGCGTGGAGTAGCATTCTTTGAAGACCTGCGCTCGTTGGGCGACTCGCTGATCGCCTGCCGTTTCGTGGCAAGGAACAGCCTGGCCTTTCCGGAAGAACAGGTGGATATCCTGAACGCTGTTACAGGGCTTGGGTTCACGGTCAAGGAACTGGATTTGGTTGGGGAGCGTATCACGAACCTGGAGCGCTTGTTCAATCTGCGCGAGGGCCTGAAGCCCGAAGATGATACGCTGCCCAAGCGGTACTTGCAGGAACCGCTCCAGGAAGGGGGATCCGCGGGCCGGGTGGTGCCCCTTGAGCCGATGCTGGAAGAGTACTATGCTGCTCGCGACTGGGACAGGGGAACCGGCAAGCCATCGGCGAGCAAGCTCCGCACACTCGGTCTTGCAGCGCACACCGACGCAGAGGAAGGGGTTAGTTGAGGGATGGCCGACCTGCTTGTTCGCAAATTGACGGGACATCTTGATGCGGAGATTGAGGCGCCACCGTGCAAATACTACACGCACCGCGCCTTCATACTAGGCTCATTGGCCAAGGGGGAAACAACAATCACCGGCACATCTGATGCTGAGGACAACATGTCCACGGTGCGCGCCATCCGGGCTTTTGGGGCAAGGGTGGAAAGAATCCACGGCGGGTATAAGGTCTGGGGAGGACCTTATCAGACCCCTGACAACGTAATTGACGTCGGCAACTCGGGCACCACCATCCAGTTCATGATGGGACTGGCTTCCACGGCACCGGGCACATCGGTCTTCACGGGCGACCAATCTATTCGCCGCAGGCCCTTCGGGCCGCTCATAGATGCGCTGAATCGCTGGGGGGTACCCTGTTGGTCCACTAGGGGTACCGGCCAGGCTCCCATCGTAGTGCAGCCCCACAAGGGACTGAAGCCCGTTGTAGAATCCAGTGGGTGGATTTCGCAGTGGATCAGTTCTCTGGTACTCCTTGCCCCGTTTGCGGGGCGGGACGCTGAGGTGCGGGTGGTGGATGCTCTGGACTCTCCCACTTACGTACGCACGACAATCTACATGATGGATTTGTTTGGGGTGCGCGTCCATGCGTCTGATGACTTCCGCACTTTCTGCATTCCCACTGGGCAGCACTTTACCCCCGCGACATTCCGAATTCCCGGCGATTTCGCTCTTGCGGCCTACGGCTTTGTGGCGGCGGCGTTGGCCGGCGGTCGCGTTCGGTACACAAACCTGGACATCAACTCCATACAGGCTGAAAAGGGTATTATTCCGTTCTTGCAAGGCATGGGGGCCGACCTGCGGATTGACGCCGAGGCCAAGAGTATTGAACTGGTTGGGGGACGCCCGCTGAAGGCGATAGAGTGGGATGGTAACGATAGCCCCGACGTGGTTCCCATTATGACGCTGGCCTGTGCTCTCGCTCGGGGGAAGAGCACCATCTATAACATTGCCCAATTGCGGGTCAAAGAAAGCGATCGTCTTGCCGAGATGCGACAGTTGAACAAGATGGGCGCACGGGTTGAGGTCTTTGAAGATCGCCTGGAAATCCGCGGAGTTGACCGACTTCACGGTGCGGAGTTGGACTCGGCATACGATCATCGGCTGGCCATGACGTGGACCATTGCAGGTAGTTTGGCAGAAGGTGAGACGCTTGTCAAGGACGTCGATGTAGCCGCCGTCTCGTATCCGGCGTTCCTCAGCGATATGGAGCGCTTGGGGTTGAAGTTTGAAAGGAGGTGATTCCCCCAGTGCACTAGCGAACAGCCGAGGGTGATTCGTTCGTTGTTGGGAGGACCTTTGTGAACCCGAATGAGGAGGGAGTAGAGATGTTGCGAGTTCGCGGACTGTGGAAATTGGCTGCCCTGCTCTTGGTGGTGGCCATCGTTGCACCCCTGGCTGCCTGCGGCGCAAAGCCAGCGCCAACCGCGCCGCCCCCGTATCAGGCAAAGCCGACAACTCCGCCCGAAGCGACACCGCAGCCAACTGCGGCACCCCCCACGCCTGAGCCTACAAAGCCCTCTGTGGAAACGGTGAAGATTGCGTATGTACCGATTTCGGCGTTTGCGGCGGCGTATGCTGCGGCTGGGCAGGGGTACTTTGCGGAATACGGGTTGGATGTGCAGTTTGAGTCGGTGAAGTCGGGGACGGAGGCGGTAGCGTTCTTGGCCGAGGGTCAGGTGGATGTTGGGGCTATTGCGGTAGTTGCATCCACGTGGAACGCGTTTGCGAAGGGTCTGGACTTGAAGATAGTAGCCCCTGGTGCTTTGAAGTTGATGAAGGATGATCCGTCAGCGGTGCTCATCGTTCGGAAGGATCTGTGGGATAGTGGCGCGGTGAGGACCGTAGCGGACTTGAAGGGTCGGACGGTGGCGGCTGCTGGTGGGCCTGGGAGTGGAGGTGAGTACCTGGTGTCCAAGGCGCTGGAGCCGGCGGGCTTGACCATCTTTGACGTGAACTTGCAGAATGTTGGGAATGCGGACATGCCTGCGGCACTGGAGGCGAAGGCGGTGGATGCGGTTTTGACCGGGACTCCGTATTCCACGGCCATTTTGGAGGCGGGCACGGGGGTCGTGTTGGCGAAGGACATGACGCCTGGGTCCATGACGGTAGTGTATGTGTACTCGGGGAAATTCATGAAGGAGCGTCCGGAGGCAGCCAAGCGGTTCATGTTGGCGCTGATGAAGGGTGCGCGGTCGCTTCAGGGAGCGGGGTATCTGGATGAGAAGAACATTGCGGCGTATCTGAAGTACATGAAGACAACGGAGGAGACGATTCGCAAGACCCCGCCTGGGCTGTATGATCCCAACCTGACCGTGAAGGTGGAGAGTCTAGCGGATGTTCAAGCGACGCACATGAAGAATGGCCGATTGGAGTACAAGGAGCCCCTGCCCCTTGACGCCATCGTGGACACTTCCTGGCAGCAGTACGCGCTGATGATCCTCGGGCCCTATGGTCAGTAGTCGCAATTAGCGTGATGCGTGCAGAGGCATGCTTCTGCACGCATCACCCTACGCGAGGTTTGGAGATGACGATAGCCAATGCGAAAAAGATCGTGGCAGAGGGGCTTACCAAGATTTTCCCATCGCCTCGGGGCCAGGTGGTTGCCCTAAAGGGCTTCTCGTTGGAAGTTGAGGACGGCGAGTTTGTCTGCATCGTTGGCCCATCAGGTTGCGGTAAGTCCACCTTTTTGCGCATTCTCGCTGGGCTAGAGCCACCTACCTGTGGCAGGTGCAGCATCTTTCCGAGTCCGGACTCGCCGCCCGGCAAGCCTCTGAACAACGTTGTGTTTCAAGAGTACGCGATCTTTCCCTGGAAAACGGTGCGGGATAACGTGGCGTTTGGTTTGCAGATGCGCGGTGTCTCCAAGAAAGAACGGCTGGAAATCGCCAGCGAATGGATTCGGCGCGTTGGGTTGACCGATTTCGCGGACTGCTATCCTCATGAGTTGTCTGGTGGCATGAAACAGCGTGTTAGCATCGCCCGCGCCTTTGCCAATGACCCTGAGGTGCTGCTGATGGATGAGCCGCTAGCGGCGCTGGATGCGCAAACGCGTGCGGTAATGCAAGGTGAGCTTCTGCGTATTTGGGAATCGGACCGGAAGACGGTTGTGTACATCACTCACAGCATAGAGGAAGCAGTCTTATTGGGCGACAGGGTCGTCCTGATGACTGCGCGTCCCGGGACTAACAAGGCATCGTTTCGTGTGCCCTTCTCCCGGCCACGCGACCTTCGCCTAACCGGAACCGCCGAGTTTGCACAGCTGAATTACCGCATTTGGGAAGCCCTTCAGACAGAAGTGTTGAAGACGATGGAGGCGCGGTTGGCATGAGCAAGTCATTCTCACGTAAACCTGGGAGCGCCAGGCCCGCGTGGCTGAACATCGTCCTTGCTGTGCTCGGCCTTGCGGTCTTCAACGGGGCGTTCTCGCTTCTGGGATTGTGGAAGAGTAACTGGATTCTTGCAATCAGCGTCAACTTTGTACTTATTGTCTTGGTGCTTGAATGGCTGAGCTCCTATATTCCGGTACGCAGGCTATCGGCTTACGAGCGGATCCTGGCCTTTGGGTTCCCTGTCATAATGTTGGCGGCGTGGGAATTGCTGGTCAGGGGGGGTGTTCTCAATCCGACATGGTTCCCGCCCCCTAGCCGAGTCATGAAGGCCCTCTGGGAACTGGCCACGGAGTACGACAGGTTCAACAAGACGAGCCTGCTGGGACGTCCATGGTTGATTCCTCAGATGTATTCACAGCAGGGCTGGGCCGGCGTCAAGGCCTTGTTCGGCGAGAGCCACCTATGGGTTACGTTGATGCGCATCTTCAGTGGCTTCGTCGCGGGTAGCATCCCGGGACTTATTGTGGGCGTGGCTATGGGCTACAGCCGCACCATCCGTTGCATGTTGGATCCGGTCATTTCGGCGCTGTACGTGATACCCAAAATTACGATCCTGCCCTTGATGATGCTGATTTTCACGCCGTTCGGCGAGACGTACAAGATCGTAACCGTGGCGATTTCGGCATTCTTTGTGGTGTTGATCAATGCGATGGCCGGCGTCCGCGAGATTGAGCCGATCTACATAGAGGCAGCCAGGAACTACGGCGCAACCGGGGTTCAGTTGTTTCGCCATGTCGTTTTGCCGGCAGCTGTGCCTATGATCTTTGCCGGGCTGCGGCTGGCCCTTGGGACGGCGCTGATTGTCATTGTCGCCATTGAGTTCGTCCGCGCCAAATCCGGCGTGGGTTACATCACATGGTACTACTGGGAGGTGCTGAATCCTCCAAAGATGTATGCGGGCCTCATTGTCATCATGATTCTGGGCATTGTGCTGACCTATGGGCTGATGGCTTTTGAAGGGGTTGTTATGCCGTGGCGGCGCAGGCGGGAGCAGCGCCAGGTTCTGGATGTCCCGGAGGGATGACAGCCCGCGGGCGCAGTACCGGTCTGTGAACGCTACGGTGAGGAACGGCGCCATGAGCGGATTGTTCTTGGATCGGCTGGCACATTTCAGCATGATGACCCCGTATGAGGCGCTGCCGCCACAGACGGTCCATCAGGCCAAGCGCGCAGTTCTGGATTTGGTTGGCTGTGCCCTGGGTGGGATCCGTGTGGGCTACAACAGGAGCGTGCATCAATACGTGCATGGTCTTCAGGGAACTCCGGAAGCATGGGTGTGGGGCAGTGGGGTGAGGGTGCCCGCACCTCACGCGGCACTGGTCAACGGCACTAAGGCACACCACCTGGAGTTGGACGACGGACACCTGGAGGCAGCGAGCCACCCAGGAGTGTCGGTCATCCCTGCGGCTATTGCAGTCGGTGAAACGGTTGGGGCATCTGGGCGCGACCTGATCCGAGCGGTGGTGCTGGGATACGAGGTCTGTATCCGCGCAGGACTAGCGGTCGCGCAGGGCATTCGGGAACACGGCGTGCACGGACCGGGGATGATGGGGGCACTAGGTGCAGCCACCGCTGCCAGTTTGCTCATGGGCTTGCCAGAACGGGAAATGGCGGCGGCAATGACTACGGCAGGTAGCCTCCTCCCGGTGTCCCCTTACGAAAGTTTCGTGGAGGGCACGCTGACCAAGGACTTGTACGCTGGGTGGGCCGGATTCGTGGGGATCGTCGCGGCAGAACTGGCCCGGCATGGCATGAATGGGCCTCACCGGTTTTTGGAAGGCAGGTACTCGGTGGGGCGGTTGCTGCTTCATGAGGGCACGAGCGACACGGCACGCCTTCTGTCCGACTTGGGGCAACCCTTCCTGATTGACCAGATATACTTCAAGCCGTTTGCCGCAAGCCGCGCCGTCCACCCCACAGTAACCGCAGTGCTTGAACTGATGGAAACGCACGGTTTCACTGCTGCGGATGTAGAGACCGTGGATGTGGAAACGTACCCCTTTGCGGCAGACCTGAGCGCACACAGCACGCTGGCAACGCCTATTTCGGCCCGTTTGAATATCCCCTATTCGGTGGCTGTCGCCATCCGAACGGGCAAACTCGGCCCTGAGGCCTTTCTGCCGGAGGCGCTGGCGGATAGAGAAACACTCGCTCTGGCCGAACGCATTACAGTGTCTCCAGCGGCACGCTACGGCTCCGGACCCACGGGGGCCAGGTCAAGCGTGGTTCAGATTCGTTTGCGGGATGGTCGCGTTTTGACGAGGGAGGTTGCGCACGCTCGCTGGGATCGCTACCGAGGCCCCTCGGATGCCGAACTGGAGGCCAAGTTTGACAGCCTTGCTGAAGGCGTGATGTCGGCCCACCGCGCCCCACGGGTGAAGGCCATGCTATGGCAACTGGACGCGCAGGAAAGCATTTGCCACCTGGCGTCCTGTCTCGCGGGTGATGGGAGGGACATGGATTCTGTGACGGAACAGCACAGTAGCGGACGAATCTTTGAGAAGGAGGTTTGAACCATGTTGGGAAACAGTTTTGGACGTGTATTCCGACTGACCACAGCCGGGGAAGCCTATGGCACCGCACTCTTAGCGATTTTGGATGGAGTGCCGTGCGGGTTACCGTTGAGCGAAGCTGACATCCAACCAGATTTGGATCGGAGGCGGCCTCATCAGAGTCCGATCACGTCGCCACGGGCCGAGACCGACAAGGTGAAAATCGTCTCGGGGGTGTTGGAGGGGGTTACCACCGGAGCGCCGTTGGGCTTCATCATTTACAATGTGGATGCCACGCCGCAGCAGATTGAGCAGCACCGCAAGGTTAGGCAGCTGATGCGCCCGGGCCACGCGGACTATACGTATCACGTCAAGTATGGTGAGTACAGGGACTGGGTCGGCGCGGGACGCGCCAACGGGCGCGAGACGGCGGCTCGCGTGGCGGCGGGTGCTGTGGCAAAGAAGATTCTCGCCCGTGAAGGAATCCGAATCGTGGGCTATACAAAGGAGATGGCGGGAGTCGCGTGCCCCGAGATAAGTTTTGAGGAGATTGTGGCCAACGCGGAGAGTAATATGGCCCGCTGTCCAGACACGAAGGCCGCGGAGCAGATGGTTGAACGCGTTATGGAGGCCAGGCGACAGGGGGATACCGTTGGGGGCATTGTAGAGGTCATTGCACGCGGTGTACCAGCCGGGGTTGGTGAGCCCGTGTTTGACAAGTTGAGTGCTGTCATCGCGCATGGACTGATGAGTATTGGCGCGGTCAAAGGTGTAGAATTCGGCGAAGGGTTTGCCCTTGCCCGCAAGTGGGGCAGTGAGAGCAACGACATTCCATACGCGGAGAATGGCAAGGTGCGTTTCCGTACCAATCACGCGGGAGGACTGCTCGGCGGTATTACAAACGGCGAGGACGTCGTCGTACGGTGTGCGGTGAAGCCCACGCCCACTATGCGCAAGGCCCAGCCCACTATCAACATGTTCACGCTGGAAGAGGCCGTCATCGCTTCTGAGACCCTGTATGACGTAACCATTGTCCCACGCATTGTGCCCGTTGCGGAGGCAATGGTGGCTATGGCTGTTGTGGATGCGATGATGATGTATCGGGGCTGGAGGTCGTTTGTTGGGGAAGATTGGAGATTTTAAAATGTAGAACATTCTCATCTCCAGTCTAGTACTCCGTCAAGCGTGATATAGTGATTTCGTAGAGGTTCGCCTCCGGCGGTGTTTTACCCGATAGAGGTGAAAAGCAATGAACCGCAAGTACGTTGTGCAACTGACCGAAGAAGAACGTTCCCAACTCAAACAGATTATCTCATCCGGTACAGCACCGGCCCGCAAGATCCGATGGGCACAAGTCTTGCTCAAGTCCGACAGTAGTCCAGAGGGACCGAACTGGGGGGTATCAGGCCATCTGTACTGCATTTGACGTCTCGGCAACGACCGCTACTACTGTGCGCAAGGCCTACTGTGAAGGTGGCCTGGAAGCCGCCTTGAATCGCAAGAAGCCGGAGCGCGAATACGCCCACCGTTCTGGACGGGGAAGCCGAAGCGCATCTGATCGCACTGGCCTGTAGCCAGCCTCCAGAAGGCCACGCCCGCTGGAGCCTGCGTCTGTTGCGCGATCGCTTCGTGGAGGCGGGCTATGTGGAAGAGGTCTCCCACGAGACCATCCGTCAGGTGTGAAAAAACGAACTGAAACCCTGGCTCAAGAAGCAGTACTGTATTCCCCCGCAGGCGAATGCGGCTTTTGTATGCCAGATGGAGGAGGTGCTTGAGGTTTACCGGCGTCCCTATGACCCCCGGCGGCCACTGGTCTGTATGGATGAGGCCCCTCAGCAACTCCTGATGAATGTGCGGGAGCCCCTGCCGATGGAGCCAGGGTGCCCGCTGCGTGAGGACTACGAGTGTGAACGCAAAGGGGTGAGCAATCTGTTCTTGTTCTTCGAGCCTCTGGCGGGCAAACGGCATATCCAGGTCAGCGAGCGGCGCACGAAAGTGGATTGGGCCTACGCCATGCGTCATCTGGCCGATGAACTGTACCCGGACGCAGAAGTGATTGTTATTGTGATGGACAATCTGAACACGCACGGCCCGGCTTCCTCTACGAGGCCTTTGAGCCCGCCGAGGCTCGGCGGCTACGAGAGCGCTTCGAGTTCCACTACACTCCCAAGCACGGCAGTTGGCTGGATATGGCAGAGATTGAATTGAGCGCCCTGGTGAGGACCTGTCTGAACCGCCGCATCCCAGACCAGGCTACCTTGCGTCGGGAAGCGCGGGCATGGGCGGATGAACGGAACCAAAAAGCTGTGCGTGTAGACTGGCGCTTCACCACCGCCGATGCGCGCATCAAACTGAGACATTTGTATCCAAAGATTCACACTCGACAGGGTAGTAGGTGAAGCGATTGAGATTCTGGGGATCGCCTGGGCCTGTGCATGGGAGTTGGGAGGAGGATGTCGATGGACTACTCCTGCCTTGTCTAGAGACGGAGATGCTGGGGACACTTGAAACCATTGCACGATGCCCAGCCCGTGCGGTTTCTCGCTACGGGCCAGCAACGGTTGCAGGCGCGAAGTGTCCTGACTAGCGCGCCAGCGGTTCTCACGGCCCACCTCTTCCAGAAACGCGGGGTTGGCGAAGTTCACAGACAGGGCCGATAGGGATGCATCGTACACGTCTGGCACAATCGTGTCGGGCTGCACAAACCGCCCCAGCGCCGGGTCGTACCAGCGGGCGTTGTAAAAGTACAGACCTATTGTAGCCTCTTCGCGCTGGCCTGTAAAGCGGTAGGTCGTGGGCGTGGTGCCGTTGGTGTTGTAACCGCGAATAGCGCGAATCCACCCGCACGGCGATGCGCTTGCCCGCGAAGCAGTAGGGTTCGCGGCTCTCTCGCTCGCCTACAGTTTGGCCAGTTCAATCCGTCCGCGTTGCCCATGCAACTTCAGCCGGCGCTCGCCAAGTCTCTGGACGATCAAGGCGTCGTCGCACTGGTACCCGGTGAGGCTTACCTCGGCGTGGAACTCGGCCGGGTCAGTCCTGAGCGTGAGCCGCGCCCCCTCATCGCTCACCGCGATGATTTCGGACGTAACGTAGTGAAGCACAATGCCTGGTTTGAGGCGCCATTCTAGGGGGAGGATGACCCCGCGCCGCGCTGGGAGTAACACGGGGTGGCCACCCAGGAGGACCACGCCCGCTGACGAAATGGTCGTTTCAATCGGGTCATCCTGGTAGTTGTTGACAAACAGGAAATCGCCGCTTGGCCCCTCCAAAAGGCGCACGTCCGCCCAGTCGCTCAGGGTGAACAACGGCGCGCAATCCATTCGGTCGGCCATCCGGTGCAGGATGTCCAGGTCGTCCAACGTGTTGGCGGGAAGCGCCGCGCCGAACGCCATCACCCGACCCTTGCCGAGCGACTGGACGAAGCCCGTTGCTCCCCCATCGCTGCGGGTGGCGAAGACTTCGTCAAATTGACCGGCATAGGCTTCCACAAACGAGGCCGGCACGTCTTCATAGCCGAAAGCGCGGATGGTTTCGGGCTGGAAGGGGTGTCCACCCTGCACGTGGCCGATGCGGAGGGCGTCCTTGAGGAGCGTGCAGGGCTGATGGGCGAAGTCCTCCAGGCACATGCGCCCGACCAAAATCAATTGCCCCCCAGCGTGCACGTACTCAATCAGTTTCTGCTGCACGTCCGCATCGCACTGGCGCTCCATCATGACCCATAGGGTGGGCGTTTCGCCCGGGTCTAGGCTGGCGCGGCTCAACTCAAGCGCGTTGAAAGGGCGATGCGTGAGCGCGAGGCCGCGGGCGATGAAGTCAAACAGCACGGTTTCGCGCTGATAGGTAAGAATCCTCGTCTGCTCCTCGGTGAAGGCGTTGTTGACCTCGGTCATGAAGTCATCCAGCATGAACCCGATGGTGGTAACGGTCTTGGGGCGGGCGAGGGTCAGGGCAGGGCCGTAAGCCGCAAGGGTCTGCGAAAGCCGCGGGTACCGGGCATAGTGCCTTCGGGTTGTGCCGTCCTTGCGTACGGGGTGGCCCCAGTCGTGGCGTTTGACAGGGCTGAGGATGGGGTGATTCTCGCCGTCAAAGAACAGGTAGTGGTTAATGGCGCGCATGCCGCAGGAGATGCACAGGCGGGCGTGCAGGTCGTAGAACGAGGTTTGCGCACCGCTGAAATCCTGATTGCCCCCTGCCTGGAACTCTATGGAGAAGAGCGGCTGCTGTGGGTTTTGCAGGGCTTTGGTCATCTCGTTGACCAGGAGAAGTTGGTGGAAATTGCCTTCGCCGATGAACTGCGGATAGACGTCGGTAGCGCTGATCATGCCATCTATCGTCATCACGTCAATCAATTGGGAGAGGCCGATGGGGAACGTCTTGCCGCCGTTGGCGAAGCCGTGGATGTTGGCGACCGGCGGGGTTTCCATGCCGTGGGCCTTTGCGCGCTCCCAGAGCCAGGCGGCATACTCGCGCAGGTACGTGCGATAGAAACGGCGGTAGTCCTCCAGAACGAGGGCGGCGTGCGGCGGCCTGGGGCGCACGATCTGCTCGCGAAGGAATTCGGGCGAGGCTCCGTCGGGGAAGCGTTCGCTGAGGCGCTCGCCGTAGGTCGCGCGCAGGTAAGCAGCGAAGCGTGTGAGGGTGTCGGGGTTGGTGTCCACGATGTTTCGCACCCACTGCACCATGCCCATCTCGTTGTCCAGTTGAATCAGCAGGATTTTGCCACCGCGCGTAACCTGGCGAGGCGCCAATACGCCAAACACGGCGCGGTACCATCCCTCCACGCACGTCAGAAAATCGGGGTGCAGGTAACTGGCGACATTGTGAGTTCTACCGTCCTGCGCCACGAACGCTGCCTGGGGATACTGGCTGAACACCCAGAGCGGAATCCCCTCGTTGATGGTTTCGGCCATGATGTAGGGGCCGGGGCGGGCGATGATGAAAAGTCCCATGTCGGCGGCCAAGTCCAGGAAGCCGGCCAGATTGCGCATGGGGTGGGTGTGGCCGTCCAGATCGGATACCTCGGGTTTGGGCTGGTGCCACAGCCAGGGAATGTACGCGGCCACGGTGTTGAAACCGGCGGCGCGCAGCAGGCTCAAGCGATGCGCCCACTGATCCGCAGGGGTGCGGAAGTAGTGGAACTCGCCAGAGTGTATGAAGAGGGGCTTGTCATCCAGCCAGAATAGGTTTTGCTTGACGGTAAGGCGGGTCATAGATCACACTCCTGCGCGCTTGCTGAAGCCCAGGGCGTTCAGCGCGTTCTGAATGGTCGTGCTGTTCGTGTACACGTCCCAAACCAAGTGGCTAAGGTAGTTCTCTATCATCAGCAGAGAGCAGCCCTTGTCAATGGCGTAAATCGTCTGGCTGTACCAGGGCGGGCTAACGGCGAGGTTCAGGGCGTCAAAGAATCCGTATCGTCCCCACGTCTGCGGTTGATGGTGGTAAAGGTACGTTGCCATGTCCAGGACCTCATCGGGCACGAAGGGGAGGCAGGCGATGGCGGCATAGATGGAAACGGTGCCGTCATGGTGCGGATGGCCCAGGCATGGCTCGCTGCCAAATACACGGTACCCGTGCGGGCTGTCGCCGGCGCTCAAGCCCCAGCAGTTGGCGCGATAGGTCTTGTATTCGGCGGCGTGTTCCATGCAGAAGTGGCGGTTTGCCAGGGCGGCGCGGCGGGTATTCTCAAACCAGTCCACTCCTTGCGGGTCAAGGTAGCGGGCCGTGTCCAGCCATGCCTCGGTGAACAGGTACGCGAACAGAGAGCCGCCAGGGTTGAAGATGATGTCCCATCCGTGGTAATGTCCCAGGTCGCGCCGAAAGCCCTGATAGAGACGACGCGCCAGATCGGCCGGGAGGGAGCCGGCGGCCTGAAGGTACATCATCTTTTGTTCGGCGGCCATGTCCCACTGGCCGACGAACCCGGGTTGGGCACCGACGTAATCGCCGCCCTCGTCGGGGTTGTAGGCCATGCGGAATAGCGCCAGACCGTCCTTCTCAAAAACGATGAAACTCCAGTCCACCCGTTGGAGCAGTTGCTGCGCGAGTTCGCGGATTTGCCCGTCCTGGAAGTAGGCGGCTGCGGTGAGGACACCGTTCAGGCACAGGGCTGTGTCAATCGTGGAGTATTCGCACTTGCGCCAGCGTTGGGCACTGTCCATGTGGAGGAAGTGGGCGAAGAACCCGCGATGATGTGCCGCATGGTGCAAGAGGGTGTGCAGGGTTCCGCGGGTGATCTCCAGCGCCTGGCCCGCCGGCAGGATTCCGCGCTCACAGGCGATCACCCAGGCCGTGAGAGCGAACCCCGTCGCGGCGATGGAGGCCCGTTGCGGGTTCCTGGTGGAATCGGCCGTCAGCCCCCACCCCGGACTGTGCGGGTTGAGGTTGCTGAATTGCAGAAAGAAGTCAATGGAGCCCTGCAATTCGCGGTGGATGATGGAATGCGCGTCCATGACTATCCCGTGGTCCGGCGGGCGGAGGATTGGCGTGGGATGAAGTGGATGGGGATGCGCAGGGGCTGGAAAGGAGTGCCCTCATCCAGGAAGGCGATGAGTTGGCGCACGGCCACCGCGCCCCAGTCTGTACGAGACGCTCCTACGGTGGAGAGCGAAGGCTGCATGTAGCGGGCAATGGGAATGTCGTCAAAGCCAACTATGGCGATGTCTCGGGGTGCGAGCAAACCGCGTTCGCGCATGGCGCGGAGGAACCCGATCGCCATCTGGTCGTTGGCGCAGAAGACCGCCTCGGGCAGGGGGGCGGACTGGAGGATGGCTTGCGCGGCTTCGTACCCGGAGACTTCGGTGAAGTTGCCCTGGTGCACGGGCACGTGCAGATGGTGTCGCTCAGCCTCGCTCAGGAAGGTCTGCATTCGCTCGGCGTTGTCAAAGGAATCGGGTGCGCCGGCCACGAAGGCGATCCTTTGCGCCCCCTGCTGGTGGAGGTGCTGAAATGCCTCGCGCACGCCCTGAGGGTTGTCCAGCAGGATGGGCAAGATGAACTCGTTTTGCAGATAGCGGTCCAAGACGACGATAGGAAA
>DAOTVT010000204.1:0-19288 GCA_034436295.1 Anaerolineae bacterium
TCTCGGGGCCTTTTTATGTTTTGGCGCGGTATCAGCGGGGGATGCGCGCATACGCGGGCGCTAAGTTCCGCGAGGCCCACAACCCCAGGCGCGTGTGGCTGATGCGCCGATGCCACACGTGGCCGGCGTAGTGTTTGAGCGCATAGCGCGCTCCGCCCGCCATGGTGCGCCTTTCCAGGAGGGCTGTTTTGAGGTCCTCCGCTGTGTGCCCCGGGAACAGCGTTACGCCGCGCCCGATGGTTCCCAGATAGTGGGCATCGCTCCCGCCCGTTACGGCCACGCCCAAATGCTGCGCGACAAGGACGGCCAGCCACTCCACGGGCGGGATGGTGATGCTGGCGTTGAACGCCTCCAGGCCGTCTATCTCCAGGTCTTTCAGACGCCACGGCGCAAGGACGCGCGGACGCACCGACAAGAGGCTCGCGGAAAACGGCTCTATGGCGTGGGCGGCGACGGCGATGCCGCCTTGCTCGTGAATCCGCGCGATGGTCTCGCCCGCCGGCAGTCCGGCCGGAATGGGCCGCTCCACCCACAGGGCCAAGATGTGCCCGTGCCTGGACGAGACCTCCATGGCGGGGATGGCTTCCAGACCGTACTCATGGGCGACATCGCGCGCGGCAAGGGAGCCGTCCAGCGTGTCGTGATCTGCGATCGCGACGACATTGAGATCGGTGTGCTTCCGGACGTAGTCTAGAATCTCACGGATGCTTGCAGCGCCGTCGCTGTGGTTGCTGTGGATGTGGATGTCGGCCTTGCCGGTGTAGAATGGGGTCACGAGTGGCGCAAAGCCTCCTTACCGTGGGAGTAGAGCGTAGGCCAGCACAGGGCCGTAGAGGACGCCGGAGATGGCGGCGCCGGCCACAATCTGCCGGAACGTGTGCCGTTTGAGGCGAAGGCGCGCCCAGGCCACGGCTAACAAGATCGGCGCCAGGAGCAGGGCCGCGAAGGTTCCATAGACCACGGCGAATGCGCATACCAGCGCCGAGGCTGCCGCCGCGTGGAAACTAATCTGCCAGAAGACGGTTACCGCAGTCAGGAGCACTGCCTGGATCAGGCCGATGCCCAGGAACACGCTCAGCGGGCGCGGCGCTCCCAGGGCGATGGCGGCAACGAGCGCAGCGGCCATGCACGCCAACGTTACGGCCAGCGGGCGAAGTCGCTGGTCGCGTATGGCGACGTGCAGGTCTCCCACTTTGCCCTGCCGCACGAGGCGAATCAAGTAGGCAAGGGGCACCAGGTCTGCCAGGAGGATGTAGAGCGCACTCCACGTCAAAGCAGCCAGCCAGGTGGGGGTTGCCAGTCGGGTGAGGAGCACGGCGACACTGCCGGATAGAACCGGCGGGCTGAACACGTCGGAGATGCGCCGGGCGAGCCACGCGCTCCACGTTGCAGGTTCAAGCCCGTTGCTTGTTGCGTCTGGTTGTTGCATGCCTTGTTACCTGTTCCTAACTTCCTTGCTACAACGATACACCATGTTTGCAGTCTTGGGCGTGAAGGCGGCGCGAAAAGCGCGTGAAACTGGCGTAATCGCACAAAAACCGCCTCGGGCCTTGTCCGAGGCGGTTCTTCGCAATGACCTCAGCACCCAATGCAAAGGCATTATACCATCAATGGCCTGTTTTACCAAATGGGGCCTCGCCGTAACAGTTCCAGACTCTGTTGGTCGCGGCATGGGCAAGGGTGCGACGAACGTCCGGAAGCGCGTCGTTTTTCGCTCACCAACACAAAGCGGAACCGCGCCCTCGCCGTCCGTATTGGCGGGCGCCAACAAACCTTGAAACCGAGACGCTCCCCGCTTGCCAGGGAGCGCGACTCCGAGTATCATCTCCGTTGGCGCGCATGCGGGCGGCCACATCGGCCCCAGGGATGGCCGGGCGTCCGGCGTCGGTGCGCGCAACTTCTACGCCAGGAGGGTGGAAATGGCCCGATTCAGTCGGCTTGAGATCCTCAACGAAACGCTTCGCATTGGCATGGTGCCCACGTTCTACCATCCCGACTTGGAGACGTCCAAGAGGATCGTTGAGGCGTGCGCGGCAGGTGGCGCGCGGGTGGTGGAGTACATGAACCGCGGTGATAATGCGCATCGCGTGTTCTCGGATCTGGTGATGCACTTCGCCCAGGCGGATCCGTCGGTCATTCTGGGCGCTGGTTCGGTGCTGGATCCGGCGACGGCGGCGCTGTACATCTCCAGCGGGGCGAATTTCATCGTGGGCTCGGTGTTCAACCCCGAGGTCGCGCGGGTGTGCAACCGGCGCAAGGTGGCCTACATGCCCGGGTGCGGCAGCGCCAGCGAAATCTCGGAGGCCGAAGAGGCGGGCGTGGAGATTTGCAAGATTTTCCCCGCGGCGTCGGTGGGCGGGCCGGACTTTGTGCGGGCGCTGCTGGGGCCGACGCCCTGGTCGCGCATCATGCCGACGGGCGCGGCGGTGGAAGCCACGCGGGACAACATCCAGGCGTGGTTCAAGGCGGGCGTGGCGGCTGTGGGCATCGGCGGCAACCTGCTGCGCCCGCAATGGCTGGAGGCGCAGGACTGGACTTCCATCTCCCGCCTGGCCGCGCAGGTCATCGGCTGGATTCGCGAGGCGCGCGGCGGGAGCCTGTACCTCGGCGTGGAGCATCCGGGCCTGTATCCCTACGGGGGAGCCACAGGACGCGAGATCGCGGAGTGGTACAGCCGCGCCTTTGGGTTCCGCATGAGCGAGGGGACGACGAGTTTCTTCGTGGCGGGGCCCGGGCCTGGGCGCATTGAAGTGCTCAAGGAAGGCGGCACGGACCGCAGCCACGTGGCCATTGAGGTGGCGGACTTTGAGGCGGCCATGGCGGACCTCCAGGCCAAAGGCTTTGAGTTTGAGACCCCCAAGATTCTCCCGGACGTGAAGGCGGTCTTCCTGAAGCAGACCGACCCCGCGGGCAATCGGGTGCATCTGATCTGGCGGCGGTAGGGCGCGGGCGCTATCCGCCGCTTCGCAATCGGTGCACGGTGGGACGGAGGGCAAGCGGGTGATTGCCCTCCGTCCGTTTGCCTAGCGGAAGATGACCGGCAAATACCGGAGGTAGGCGGGCGGAACTCCCGCCCAGAAGCCGCCGGTGAGGCTGTAGGCCCCGCCGCTCGCGGACTCGCCGGTATGACCGATGCTGGCTGCAAGCGTGTATGGCCCACCCTGGCACTGCATGCCTCCGCTGCCGATGAAATACCATGTCAGTTCGTAAGGGCCGGATGCCGTCGCTGTGACGGTGAGCAGGAGTACCGTCAGGATGACAGCGGCCGTTATCTGGATGCGGCGCGCGGTGCTCATTGTTGGCCTCCTGCGCGTTGCTGTGTCATCTGGGAGACAATCGCTTCCAGGTTCGCAAGGCGCGTTTGCAACTCCGACATCTGCTGCTTCAGGTCGGCATTCTCCGTTTCCAACTGCTGGATGCGCGATGCCTGACCCTTGGCCATGGTGTACAAACCCTGGATTGCGGCAAGGGCCACCCCGTCGGCGTCAATGGTGCTGATGAGCCTTTCGTCCTCGCCCAGGCCAAAGGCCGCGTAGAAGTCCTGCGCCACGGGCCCCATGTGGCGGATGGTGTCGTCCTGCGCCTTGTAGTTCCATGTGGTGATGGGAACCTTGCTGAGGCGCTCCAAGACCGCCTGGCCGTCGGCAATGGCGAAGTTCTCCTTCAGTTTGCGGTCGCTCACCGATGACCATGCGCTCGCGCCTGCCAAGACGCGGACGCCGCTGGTGAGGGAGGCGTTCGTGTAGAAGTACACGCCGCCGGTCGCGCGCGCAAACCAGGCGTTGTTGGCACTGCACGTGATGTCGGCATCGGTGGAATCGCCCCACACGAAGCAACCTGTGTTGAGCGCCTTGGCGCGACGCCCCGCGGCGAGGCTGTAGGAACCCTGCGCGGTGTTGGTATCGCCTCCCGGAACCGTGGCGTAGGGGCCGCTGGCCGTATTGCCCTGGCCGCCGCCGACGGTGGCGCGGGTGGCGCTTGCGATGTTGTTCATGCCGCCGGCGATGGTCGCGGCGTAGGCGTTGGCGTTGTTGCCGGTTCCGCCGCCAACGGTCGTGCGCTCGCCAGTGGCCTGGTTGGAGGCTCCCCCGCCGATGGTCGCGGCATAGGTGCTGGCGTTGTTGGCGCGTCCTCCGGCCACGGTGGCGATCTCGCCGCCGGCTCGGTTGTCGTTGCCGCCCGCCACCGTAGCGTTCAGCCCCAGCGCCCTGTTGCCCACACCCCCGGCTACGAGGGAGCCATCGCCGCTGGCCGTGTTGCTCCAGCCGCCTCCAATGGTGGCGAACTGGAATGTGGCCGTGTTGCTGACGCCGCCGCCGACGGTGGTGAATCTGGCGCTGGCCGCATTCTCTTTGCCGCCACCGATGACCGCGGCTTCGCCGCTGGCCCTGTTGGAGTTGCCTCCGCCGACGGTTGCATAGGACCTGTCTTCTGCAGTGCCCGCACCATCCCCGGCCTGGTTGTTGCTGCCGCCACTCACCGTCCCGAAACTGTCGGTTACGCGGTTGCCCAGGTTGGCGTCGTAGTTCCCGCCGCCGGCGATGGTGGCGTAGTCTGCCGTCGCTCGGTTGCCCGCTCCGCCGCCGATCGTCGCATACCAGCCGCTCATCGGATCTGTGGCACTGCCGGCGATGTTGTAGAAGCCCCCACCGATGGAGGCGTTCAACCCTGCTGCCAAGTTGGTAGAGCCCCCGGCGACGGTAGAATCGTCGCCCCTGGACTCGTTGCCGCCACCGCCTCCGACAGCGGAGTGATAGCCGCTGGCGGTGTTGTGCGCGCCACCGGCGACTGTGGCGGCCGCGTCGCTGCTGTAGTCAGAGGAGCCGCCGGCCTGATTGCCAAGGCCGCCGCCCACAGTGCCGAAGTTGGCGGTTACGCGGTTCGGGCCGGAACTCCAGCAGCCATAGCACGTTCCCCCGCCTCCGCTGATGGTCGCGCCGACGACAGGGACGGCTACGCTGTTCCCGCTGTAGCCGCCGATGATGTTGGCGGAGAACTCCATGCCGGGGCCCATTCCCTCCGAGTACATTCGCAACATGGATCCGACCGTGGTGGTGAACACTACGCCACCCGAAGCCCGCACCAGGAACTGGTTGGGGCCTGCGGATGCAATGTTGCCACCCGTTGCATCGGCCCAGACGAAGGCTCCCTCATGGAGCGCTTTGGCGTTGGAGCCCGCCGCGAACGAGTAATCGCCCTGCGCGAGGTTGGCTTCACCGCCCGGGACGGTTGCGGCTTGTCCGCTGGCGGTGTTCTGGAGCCCGCCGGCAACTGTAGCGTGGTCTGCGCTGGCAAGGTTTTCCTCGCCGCCACTCACCGTTGAGTGCCAGTCGCTCGCGTGGTTCCCATTGCCCCCGCCCACGAAAGCAAAGCCGCCCTCGGCGGTATTGCGGCCGCCACCAGCCACCGTAGCGCCTTGGTTGGAGGCAACGTTTGAGATGCCGCCGCCGACTGTGCTCCACATCTGACTTGCCGCATTGTGCAACCCGCCGCCTACGGTAGAGTTCTCGCCTTCCGCGTGGTTGTCCGCGCCTCCGCCGACCGTGGCATAGTTTCCTGCGGTGTTGATCCAGTAGCCCACGTCCGGTGGCAATTTGAGTTGCCCACCTCCGCCGCCGATGGTAGCGCCGTAGGAGCCTGGGATAGCGTGGTTCATCGTGAACCCGCCAATCACGCTGGGGCCGCCGGAGTAGACACCGCCTGGCTCCAGCCGTATGCCGCCAACCTCCGTCTTCAGTTCGCCGGCGGTGTTGGCATCCGCGGCGTGGTTCGCATGCAGCGCATAGGGTGTCGGCATCAGGGGTTGTCTGGGGGCCAGCGTGGTGAAGGCGGGGTCTCCAGGGCCTTTGACGGCCACTTCCAGCCATGCCGCCTGGCCGGTAAAGACGGGGCCAAAGTCCAGGCTCACGGTGAACAGGCCCCGGCTGACGGGCACATCCACCTGATTGATGGGGCCACCGACCAGAGCCCCGCCTTCTGCGGCGTCGTACAGTCTGAACTCAAAGTCAAATAGCCCTTCTGCGGGACTTCCGCCTGCGTTGAGGCGGCCTTGATAGGTGAACGCGGTGCCCATTGGAGCCTGGGATCTGGGGCTTTGAGCAGCAACCAGGCCAGGGATGAGTGAAACCAGAACCAGAAACACAGAACCGAGAATGAACAGTCGCGATCTCATGGGTTACTCTCCTTGTCTCGGCGCGGCGAGACATGGACTTTGAGGGCGAGCGCGGCAGCCTGGGCTGCCGGCGAGAGTGGAAGCGGCGGTGGGAGAAGGGTCAGGACGGGTCAAAACTCGTCTGCTCACCCTGACGGGTACGCCACGCCTGTACTCTAGCACAGCCGTGTGGCGTGTCAAATCGGGTGGCGGCGCGTGAACTGTTGGCGTCCGTTTGTGCCAAAGGCTATGCGCGATTACAATCTGCCCGTCGCCGCGAAGGCGAATCCACGCGAACATCTCAGGAGCACTACATGGAACGACGCGATTGGTCAGGAACGGCCCTCACCGTTTTGGCGGGCGTATCGTTCGGGGCATTGCCGCTTTTCGTTACGTGGCTGAGCCGAGCGGGGGTCGGCGTGGGGTTGCAGGTGGCGGTGCGGCTGGTGGTGTCCATCGGCGTGTTCGCCATCATTCTGGCGAGGGTTTCGCCAGGGAACAGGCGCCCCGTTTCTCCGCGGCAGTGGACACTGGTTGCCTTCAACGGGTTGCTGATGGTGTCGGCGTTCACGACGTACGTGCTCTCCATCGCGTTGGGCACGCCGCCGGCAAAGGCGATCCTCCTCGTGTACTTGTATCCCGTGTTTGTGGCGCTTATCGGCTCCCGAGCGCTGGGCGAGCGGCTGACTTGGCGCAGAGGGCTGGGGATTGCGGCGGGAGTGGCCGGCGCGGCGGTCATGGTGGAATTCTGGACGATTCGGAGCCTGGGCCAGGTTCGGATTGGGGATTTCTTCGCGCTGGCCAACAGCGTGGTGTACGCGGGGGTAGTGGTGCTGGGGCGGCGCGGGAGCGTGCGCGAGCAGATGCGCCCACTGGCGCTCACGATGTGGTCGTTCATCTTCGGGCTTGGGTGGCTTTGCCTGGGCGGCCTGGCGATGAAGTTGATGAACTGGGGTGGGGAAGTGTTCCTCGGATTGCCGAAGGCGGTTACGCTGCGCACGCTGGGGGATTTTCTGGGCATTGCGATTTTCGGGACGGCGGTCCCGTATGGGCTGATGTACGCGGGCCTCAGCCGCACCGAGGCGACGACCGCGAGCGTGCTTCTCCTGGTGGAGCCGATCAGCGTGATCGTCCTGTCCATGCTGTTTCTGGGGCAGCCGATCAGCCTGTGGCAGGGCGTGGGCGGCGCGGTGATCCTGTGCGCGGCGCTGCTGGCCTCGCGTTGACCCACCAGCCGTAAGTTGACATAACACAAACGCACGTATCAGCGTCGCGCGCGCTTCAGCGCCTGGCGGCCATGGGCGGCTACGTTTTCCACCGTGAATCCCAGGTTCGCGTACACGACCGGCCCGGGCGCGCTGGCTCCGAAGCGCCCAAGTCCCACGATGGCGCCATCCTCGCCGACGTACCGCTCCCAGCCCAGCGGCACGCCTGCCTCCACGGAGACCCGCGCGCGAACGGCGCGTGGCAGGACGCTCTCCCGATAGTCCTCTGGTTGCTGCTCAAAGAGTTCCCACGACGGTATGGAGACGACTCTGGCGTTGATCCCTTCGGCTGCCAGTTGCTGCCCCGCTTGCAGGGCGAGGTGCGTCTCGGAGCCCGTGCCGATCAGGATCACGTCGGGGGTTCCGTCCGCGGACTGCCACAGGACGTAGGCGCCTCGGCGCAGGCCCTCGGCGGGGGCCAGACGGGAACGGTCCAGGGTCGGCACGTTCTGCCGCGTGAAGAACAGGGCTGTGGGGCCATGGGTGTTGAGCAGGGCCGCGCGCCAGGCTTCTGCCGTCTCCGCTGCGTCGGCGGGGCGGATGACCGTGAGGTTGGGCACGGCGCGCAGGCTCATGATCTGCTCCACGGGCTGGTGGGTGGGGCCATCCTCGCCCAGGGCGATGCTGTCGTGGGTGAAGACGTAGATGACGCGGATGCCCATGAGGGCCGCCAGACGCATGGAGGGGCGCATGTAATCGGCGAAGACGGTGAAGGTGGCCGTGTAGGGGATGATACCGCCGTGGAGCGCCATGCCGTTGGCGATGGCGGCCATGGCGTGCTCTCGGACGCCGAAGTGGATGTTGCGCCCGCCGTAGCCCCATTCGCCTCCCACCGCGCCCTGCCGGTCCTCGGGGTTGTGCCGGGGACTTTGGAAGTCGCCATGCCCCTTGAGCCAGGTGAAGGTGGAGGGGTTCAAGTCGCCGGAGCCGCCCATCAGTTCGGGCACGGCTGCGGCCAGGCGCTGGAGGACGGTCTCGGACGCTTTGCGCGTGGGCTGGCCTTTGGCGTCCGGCGGGAAGACGGGCAGGCTGGCCTCCCAGTTTTCGGGCAGGTGGCCTGCCGCGCGGCGCAGGAACTCGGCGGCGAGGTCAGGGTACGCTTTCTCGTAGCGGGCCAACAGGGTTTGCCAGCGGGCTTCGGCTTCGTGCCCGCGCGCCACCGCCGAGCGCAAGTGCGCCAGCGCCTCGGCAGGGATGTGGAACGGCTCTCGCGGCCAGCCGAGGGCTTCCTTGGCCGCGCGGAGTTCCTCGTCGCCCAGGGGCGCTCCGTGCGCCTCAAACGTGTTTTGCTTGCGCGGCGCGCCATAGCCCAGAATCGTGCGCACGAGGACGAGCGAGGGGCGGGCACGGTGCGCCTTCGCCCTTCGGATGGCTGCCTCTATAGCCGCAAGGTTGTTGCCATCGTCCACGCGCTGGACGTGCCAGCCATAAGCGCGGAAGCGCTTGGCCACGTCCTCGGTGAACGCAAGGTCAGTGGAGCCGGCCAGGGAGATGCGGTTGGCGTCGTAGAGGACGATGAGTTTGCCCAGCCGCAGGTGTCCTGCCAGCGAGCAGGCCTCTGAGGCCACGCCCTCCATCAGGTCGCCGTCGCTGGCGAGGACGTAGGTGTGGTGATCCACGATGGGATAGCCGGGCCGGTTGAACCGCGCTGCCAGGTGGGCCTCGGCGATGGCCATGCCGACGGCGTGGCTGATTCCCTGGCCGAGTGGGCCGGTGGTGGCCTCCACGCCTGGGGTATGGGGATACTCCGGGTGGCCGGGCGTCCTGCTGCCCCACTGGCGGAAGTTCAGGATGTCCTCCAGCGACAGGTCGTATCCGGTGAGGTGGAGGAGCGAGTACAGCAACATGGACGCATGCCCCGCCGAGAGCACGAAGCGGTCTCGGTTGGGCCAGTGCGGATTGCGCGGGTTGTGCTTGAGGAAGCGGTCCCACAGGATGTAGGCCATCGGCGCGGCACCCATGGGGGCGCCGGGGTGGCCCGAATTGGCCTTCTGCACGGCGTCTGCCGACAGGAAGCGGATGGTATTGACGCACTGCTCGTCCAGCGACCTGGAGTCTTGCATGGTCGGCACCTCCTCGGAACGGCGGAATGCGAGCGAACTGCCGGCACATTATAGGCCGGTTGTCGGGAGAGCGCCAATGCCATCGCCTGCGACGTAACCGCGAATGCACGCGAATGTAACACAACGCCGGAGCCAGCGGCAGGTATGGAAACCTGCCCTACGTGCTGCGACGTAACCGCGAATGCACGCGAATGTAACACAACGCCGGAGCCAGGGGCAGGTATGGAAACCTGCCCTACGTGCTGCGACGTAACCGCGAATGCACGCGAACGTAACAAAGCGCTGGAGCCAGCGGCAGGTATGGGAACCTGCCCTACGTGCTGCGACGTAACCGCGAATGCACGCGAATGTAACAAAGCGCCGGAGCGCCGGGTTTGGCAAGATGCGCCCTGCCGCGGTACAATGGCGTGGCAATGTTCCACAGGCACGGATACTTTACGAGGAGGTGAAGTATTTGCCGGTAACCCAGATTCCTCTTTGCTTCTGACAGCCCGCAACCTTTCGTTGAAGCCCCACTTCCTTTGGTGTGTCTCATAATTTTGAGGAGGCGTCTCTATGACAATTGTCCTGAATGGAAAGAACCTGACGGTGGATGCCCTGGTGCGGATTGCCCGCGACAACGAGCGGGTGGAACTGCACCCCGATTCGCTGGAGAAGATCAAGGCGTGCCGCGCGATGCTGGAGGAGAAAATCCAGGCGCGGGAGATCATGTACGGCGTCAACACCGGCATCGGGGAGTTCTCGGAGATCGTGCTCACCGACGAGCAGGTGAAGGATTTCCAGCGGTACCTCATCTACAATCACGCGGCGGGCATCGGAGACCCCATGCCGATAGAGTACGTGCGGGGGGCTATGGCAAGCCGCATCAATGTGCACGCGCATGGGAACTCCGGCTGCCGCCCGGAGATCACGCTGACGCTGGTGGAGATGCTGAACAAGGGCGTTACGCCCTACGTGTGCCAGAAGGGGTCGGTGGGCGCGTGCGGCGACTTGGCGCCGATGTCCCAAATCGCGCTGCTCCTGCTGGGCGAGGGGCAGGCGTACTACAAGGGCGAGTTGCTCCCCGGGCGCGAGGCGATGGAGCGGGCCGGGATTCCCATTCCGGGGTTGCAGGCGCGGGACGGCTTGGCGGCCATCAACGGCTCCAATGTGCTCACGGCGATGAGCGCCCTGTTCCTGTACGACGCCAACAACTGGCTGAAGCAGGCGGAGATCGCCGCGGCGATGTCGCTGGAGGCGCTGCTGGCGAACATGAAGCCGTACCACCCGAAGATTCACGAGGCGCGGGGCTTCCCAGGCGCGATCCGCAGCGCCCGCGCCATCCGCATGTTGATGGCGGGCGGCGACCTGGCCGAGGGGCGGCTGAAGGTGAAGGTGCAGGACGCCTACTCCATGCGGTCCACGCCGCAGGTCATTGGCGCGGCGCACGACGCGCTGGCCTGGGCGCGGTCTCAGGTGGAGATTGAACTGAACGGCGTGGCCGACAACCCGATTTTCTTCCCAGAGGATCGGCTGCAACTGTCGGGGGCCAACTTCCAGGGGTCGCCGGTGTCGTTGCCGATGGACATGGCCGGTGCGGCGATTACGATGGTCTCCGTCCTGTCGGAGCGCAGGCTGAACCGCCTGAACAATCCGGCGCTGAGCGTGGGCCTGCCCGCCTTCCTGACCAAGGGTGCGGGCATGTTCTCGGGCCTCATGCTGAGCCAGTACACGGCCGACATGCAGATTGTGGAGCAGCGCATCCTGTCCATGCCGGCGTCCATTCAGTCCATCCCTGCCGCCGCAGACCAGGAAGATTTTGTGTCCATGGGGATGAACACGGCCATCAAGAACATGCAGATTCTGGAAAACGCCTATGGCGTCCTGGGGATTGAGTTCATGGCGGCGGCGCAGGCGCTGGACTTCCGCACGCACAAGGTGGGGCACGGGGTGGCGAAGGCCAAGGAGGTCATCCGCCGCCATGTGGCCTTCCTGGACGTGGACCGCCCGCTGTACCCCGATCACAACACAATGAAGGAACTGGTGAAGTCGTGCGAGATTCTGCGCGAGGTAGAAGCCGTCGTCGGCAGTCTCGGCTAGGGTTGGCGGGAAAGAAGACGGGAGACCCATCGCGGGCCTCCCGTCTCGTCGTTGATGCGGTGTAACTACGCGGCGGCGCGCTCTATGATGGCGCGGGCGATGTCGGGCGCCACCTGGGCGTAATGGTGGAATTCCATGGTGAAGACGCCGCGCCCCTGTGTCTTGGAGCGCAGGATGGTGGCATAGCCGAACAGGTTGGCCAGGGGCACGTGCGCCTCCACGACGATGGAGCCGTCGCGGGGTTCCATGCCGACCAGGCTGCCTCGGCGCATGTTGATGTCGCCGATGACTTCTCCCGTGTACTCCTCGGGCGTTACCACTTCCAGTTTCATGATGGGTTCCAGGAGGACGGGATTGGCATTGCGCGCTCCATCGCGGACGGCGATGGATGCCGCCGTGCGGAAGGCCATGTCGGACGAGTCCACCTCGTGGTAGTTCCCGTCCACGAGCGCAACCTTGATGTCCACCATCGGGTTCTGGGCCAGGACGCCGTGCTCAAGCCCGTCGCGGATGCCCGCCTCAATGGCCGGGACGAACTTGCGCGGAATGGACGTGCCGCGCAGGCGATCCTCAAACTGGTATCCCGTGCCGGGCGGCAGAGGCTCCATCTCCAGGATGACGTGGGCGAATTGCCCGTGGCCGCCGGTCTGGCGCACCAGGCGATATTCCGCCGTTACGGGCCTGGTGATGGTCTCGCAGTAGGCGACGCGCGGCTCGCTCACATTGGCGCGGACGTTGAACTCGCGCCGCAGGCGATCCACGAAGACGTCCAGGTGGAGTTCGCCCATGCCCGACAGGATCGTCTCGCCAGTGCGCTCGTCCTGGCGCAGGTGGATGGTCGGGTCTTCGTCGGCGAGGCGAGCCAGGGCCGCGCCCAATTTGGCCTCGTCGGCCCGCGATACGGGGGCGATGGCCACGGAGATGACCGGCGTCGGGAAGTTGATCTTCTCCAGGACGACAGGCCGGGCCGGATCGCACAGGGTATCGCCGGTGGACACGGCCTTGAAGCCCAGGATGGCGCCGATGTCGCCGGTGGAGATGACCTCCACCTCTTCGCGGCGGTCGGCGTGCATGCGAACCAACCGCCCCACGCGCTCTTTCTGCCCCGCGAGGGGGTTGTAGTAGGACTCACCCTTGCGGATGCTGCCCGAGTACACGCGGATGAAGACAAGCCGCCCCATGTAGGGGTCGGTGGTGATTTTGAACGCCAGGGCCGCGGCAGGCTCGTCGGCGCTGGGACGGCAGATGACCGTCTCGTCGGTTTCGGGAGATGTGCCCTCAATGGCGTGCATGTCGGACGGCGAGGGCAGATAGGCCACGACGGCGTCCAGCAGGGGCTGGATGCCCTTGTTTTTCGCCGCGCTGCCGCACAAGAACGGGATGGCCTTGCCGTTCAGGGTGGCCGCGCGCAGGGCCGCCGATAGCATCGCGGCGTCCAACTCTTCCCCTTCCAGGTAGCGCTCGGCGATGGCGTCGTCCACGTCGGCGAGTTGCTCAATCATCCGCTCTCGCCAGGACAGGGCTTCGGCCTCCAGGGCAGGGGGGATTGGCCCGTCAACAGGCTGCCCGTCTTCGTCAAAACGGACGGCCTTCATGGCGAGCAGGTCTACGACGCCCTCAAACGACGCTTCGGAGCCGATGGGGATTTGCACCGCGATGGGGTTGCACGAGAGGCGACGGCGGGCCATGTCCAGCACACGCGCGAAGTTCGCTCCCGTTCGGTCCATCTTGTTGACGAAGCCGATGCGCGGCACGCCGAAGCGGTCGGCCTGGCGCCAGACGGTTTCCGACTGCGGCTCCACGCCGGCGACGCCGTCAAACACCACAACGCCCCCGTCCAGCACGCGCAGCGACCGCTGGACCTCGGCGGTGAAGTCAATGTGGCCGGGCGTGTCAATGATGTTGATGTGGTGCCCTTGCCACTGGCAGGTAACCGCGGCGGACTGGATGGTGATGCCTCGCTCGCGTTCCTGCGGCAGGAAGTCCGTAACGGTTGTGCCCTCGTCCACGCTGCCGAGCCGATAGGTCTGGCCGGTGTGGTACAGGATTCGCTCCGTCGTGGTCGTTTTCCCTGCGTCTATGTGGGCAATAATGCCGATGTTTCGGATTTGGTTCAGTTCAGCCATGGATACTTTCCACCTCGTTTCGGGCGCAAAACAAAGGCAGTAGCGCGACGCGATACAGATTTGCTACTGCCTTTTCATTGCAACAGCGAAGTATTCGGTTTTGCATGGATATTGTACGAGTTCCGGCGAAAAAGTCAAATCTGAATGACGGCACACGACGCGAGGCGGCCGCGGGCCATGCGCGCCTTGACGGGATGGCGGGTTGGCGGTATAGTGAAGCGCAACTCCCGGGCTTACGCACCACTTACAGGAGTAACGAGCATGAGATCGGGCCGAATTGCGTTGACCCTGTCCGGCGGCGGAGTGCGTGGCTTCGCCCACATCGGCGTGCTGAAGGCGCTGGAAGCGCGCGGCTGGCGTCCCGATTTGCTGACGGGGGCCAGCATGGGGGGCATCGTCGCCGCCGCCTACGCCTCGGGTATGAGCGTTGCCGAGATGGAACAGGAGGCGCTGGCGCTGACGAGCCTGCGCCGCCTGGCGCAACTGCTGGACCGAAAACCGACTGCGACCGGCCTCATCGCGGGCGACCGTCTGCTGCACTACTTCCGTACCAAGTTGCGGAAGGCTCGCTTCCAAGACTTGGCGGTACCGTTGGGCCTCATGGCGGTGGACTGCACCACGGGCGAGCAGGTGCCTCTCCGCGATGGGGATGTGGCGCTTGCCGTTCGGGCGACGATGGCCTTCCCGGGAGTCTTCGCGCCGGTAGAGATCGGGGGCCGGACCCTGGTGGACGGTGGCGCGTCGGACAACCTGCCCGTGGCGCTCGCCAGGGAGATGGGCGCCGAGCGGGTCGTGGCGGTGGATGTGTGCCCCCGGAGCGCGCCATGTCTGGGCAGCGACAACGCGGACGATGGCACGTCTCTGGTGCCTGCGCCGCGACTCATGGCCCTGATGCAGCGGGGGTTTGATCTCATCATGGCGACGCTGACGGACCTGCGCCTGGAGCAATGCCCTGCCGATGTGCTGATTCGCCCTGAGGTCCCTGCGAGCGTTGGCACGTTCACGGGCTTCACGCGCATCCCCGAATGCATCGCAGCGGGCGAGAGGGCCGTGCAGGAACACGAGGATGCGTTGCGCCGGGTGTTTGAAGGTTGAGGCGCATGTTGGAGTTTCGGCGTCGGTACAGGAATCTGGGCCGGTACAGGGAGATCGTCGGCATCTTGGTGCGGCACGGGTTCCTCAACGTCGTGGAGCAGTTGGGGATTGCCGGCTACGCGCCGTGGCCCCTGCGGCTCGTTACAGGCTACGCGGTTTCGGATCGGTTGAGCACGGAAGCCAGGGTTCGCCAGGCCATTGAAGAACTCGGGCCTACGTTTGTGAAAATCGGCCAGATTCTGAGCACCAGACCCGACCTGATTCCGCCCGCGCTCCTGTCCGAATTGGCCAAGTTGCAGGATGCCGTCGCGCCAGCGCCGTGGGATTCGGTTCGGGCGTGCGTGGAGCGCGAACTGGGGGCGCCGATTCCGGAAGTCTTCAGCAGTTTTGACGAGGAGCCGATAGCCGCGGCTTCGCTGGGCCAGGTTCATGCGGCGACGCTTCGCTCTGGCGAAGAGGTGGTCGTGAAGGTGCAGCGGCCGGGGATTGAGGACACCATCGCGGCAGACCTGGATATCCTCGGCGACCTGGCTGCGCTTGCACGGGAGCGCACGCGGTGGGGGCAGGTGTACGACTTCCCGGCCATCGTAGAGGATTTCGCCTACACGCTGCGCATGGAGTTGGACTACGTGCGCGAGGGGCGGAATGCCGAGCGTTTTCGCGCGTATTTTGCCGAGGACCCCGCCGTGCGCATCCCGAAGGTGTTCTGGGCGTACACGACGCGGCGCGTGCTCACACTGGAGCGGCTGCGAGGTGTCCGCATAGACGATCTGGACGCCCTGGACCGCGCCGGCGTGGACCGCCAGGCGCTGGCCGAGGAAGCGGCGCGCATCGTGATCCGCGAGGTGTTTGACCTGGGCTGCTTCCACGCCGACCCCCATCCCGGGAACTTTTTCATCCTTGACGACGGGGCCATCGGCGCGATGGACTTCGGGATGGTGGGGTACATGAACCCGGCCGACCAGATTGCGCTGGCGCGGCTGTTTGTCTCTGCGGTGCGGCGCGACACCGCTGCCGTGGTGGACGAGTTGATTCGCATGGAAGCGGTGGGATACGGGGCCAACCGCGTGGCACTCCAGCGCGATCTGGACCGACTGGTGCACAAGTATCAGGATGTGCGGCTGGGGGAGATGCGCGTGTCGGAACTCTGGGATGACATTCTGCCCATGGTGTTTCGCCATCGCGTGCGGTTGCCTTCGGAGTACTGGCTGCTGGCGAAGGCGCTGGTGATGATGGAGGGCCTGGGCGCGAAGTTGGCGCCGGATTTCAGCATCCTGACCGTTGCGGAGCCTTACGCGCGAGACCTGGCGGCGCGGCTGGTGTCGCCAACCGCGATTTTCACGCGGGCCACATCGGGGTTCCAGGAATGGCTGGAACTGCTGCTGTACCTTCCGGCCCATGCGCCGAGGCTGCTGGATCGGCTAGAGCGAGGCGACCTGCGGTTGGGCGTGCGTCTGGACGATGTCCGGGAAAGCCTGCAGCGGGTGGACCGCACCATGACCCGCCTATCGGCCAGCGTGGTTGTCGGCGCGCTGGTGGTCGCCTCGGCGATTCTGGGCGCGGCGGCGCTGTGGGGGCAGGCGCGGGTCTGGGCGGCGGTCGCTAGCGGGCTGGCCATGCTCGTGGCTGTCGCTCTCGGGCTGTGGCTGGCCTACGCCTCATGGCGGGCGGGGCGGCGGTGAGGAATCTCGGACTGGCGCGTGAATCTTGCGCAGGCGCGGTATGGAGGAACGGATGAGCAGAAAGAGCACAACAATCGGACTTATCGCGATGATGCTCCTTCTCGTTGCGTTGGCGGGAGGCTGCGGCGGGCGGACCCCCGAACCATCGCCTGCTCCGGTAACCCCCGCGGCGTCGCCGCTGGCTGTGAAGACTCCCACGCCTACGCTCACCCCATCGCCGACGGTGGCCGTTTCTCCGACGCCCGCGGGCACGCCCGAACCCACGGCCCTGCCCGGAGACCTGCGCATCACGTGGGGCGAGTGGTGGTACGAGGGCGAATACCTTGCCAATCCCGACAAGTACCCCGCCGACCCGGCTTATCACGACCGCAGTTTCAACATCCGCGTTACGATTCAGAATGCATCCTCGCAAGTCCTGCCCGGCAACGTGCTACCGGTGTTCTATCTCACCGACGGCGAGGGGGAGCGGCCGGTCATCACGTGGTACTACAGCCCCGACGACCTGCGCCCGCTGAAACCTGGCGAGAAGAAGGAAGCCGTCTTCCGCGCCTTGACCTACGCGCCCGGCCAGTGGATTGCGAGGGCCGAAATCCAGTGGCGCGGCCAGGTGTGGGCGAAGGAGTTCCCCAAGCGGTAATTGCTCCCTGCCTACTCGGCAATGGCGACGGGCAGCCAGAGGCGTCGGGATGCGCCAGGCGTCGGAGTGCGGGTGGGCGTCGGCGACGGCGTTGGGGTGGCTGTGGGGGAAGCCGTGGGCGTAGGGGTGGGCGTGTCTGCGTCCGTTCCGGCGAAGATGACCCCGTAGCGCGCCCAGGCGAGCGTGGCCTCGGCGGGGTCGCTTACGTTGGCGACGACGAGGTACAGGTTCTGGTAGAGACCTGGATAGACGGCGGACTGCGGCGGGAGCGGGTCGTTCTGCACCGGCACGGGGATGGCTTCGGCAGCGAAACCCCTCGCGCCGAGCCATGCGGCCATCAGTGTGGTGCCTGGCGCTCCCGAATACCCGCTGGCGGCGACACGGCCGCTTTGCGAAACGACGCGGATATTGTCGCACGCGAGCGGCTGCACCCCGTCGGGCGGGATGTAGGCCCATTCGCCGTTGGCGACCGTGAACGTTCCCTCAATCAGCGCCGAGCCCGCGTGCTCGCGGTACAGGAGCGCATCATCGTAGCAGAAAGGGCCTGGCGCCAGTTCGCACGGCGTCAGGAGGAGATTCGCGGAGCAGAAAGACAGGAACGTGGCGCCGAAGTCGCGCCCGCGCGCCAGGAGTGCGTCGCGGATGACGCGCGTGGAAAAATCGCCTTCCAGGGGCACGCCGCGCTCCCATATGTCGCGCATGACCTCGGGGCCTCCGCCATGCTCCTCCAGGTACTGGAAGAAAATCCACGAAGCGTAGTGGTTCTGCGGCTCCGCAAGGGAGCGGTCGGGGCCCGAGAAGAGGTTGGGCAAATAGCCCACGTTGTCATTGATGTCGTCGTAAACCTGGTCTTCCATCCAGGTTGCCGTGCCCTCCATAAGCCAGCGGCGGGCGTCAAACCCATCTGCCGCCGCATTGTAGCCGAACTGGATCGCGTGCTGGTACTCGTGCGCGGCGGTTACCTGGAGGACGGGAAGCGGCAGGCGATGGTGCAGGGCGATGTAACTGGTGCGGGCGAACGGCTCCACGCGGCCTGGCGAATGCTCGTTGTCTCCCTTGATGGCCTCGGGGAACGTGAGGCCGTCCACGGAGAGGCGGGCGATGTAGATATCGTATAGCGGGGAGCCTGGGTCGGTGTTCTCGTCGGAGGGCGGTTCCAGCCAGCCCAACGTTTGCACCTGCACCTGGCGCGAGCGCTCCATGGCCTGCGCGACGGCTTCCACGTAGTCGGGCACTCCATTGGCGTTGGCGTCGGTGCTGGCTACCGCGTCTGTGCCCGAGAGGGTGTAGTGGAGCAGAAAGTGGTCGGTGGCCAGGGTGATCTCCGGCCCGCTGAGGGGCGGGCGCGTGTCGGTTCGCGTGAGCCCACGGACGCCGGCGGCCACCGGCCACTGCGCCAGCGCCGCCCGCGCCCATTCGGGGAGCGCCGCCCAGCGCCCTTCGGCCTCAACGAGAACGGGCGTGCCGCATTTGCCGCGCTGGCCCAGGGCGAAGGGGCGCGGGAGTTGCTCGGGGGCGAACAGGGCGGTAACCCCGTACACGAGGCCCTGGTCGGCGGAAATGGCGCCCGCCTGCACCGCGTCGTGAATCCGATCCCAGTACGATGCGGCGGGGCGGCGGACGGGCAGGCGCGGGCCGGCGGCGGAGACGGTTCCCAGGGTGGCGAGAATGGCGAACAAGACCCCTATTCGGATGGCAGCAGTCCTGAACAAGCGAGTCCTCCTGGGAACGTTGGTGGTATTGTACGGGAGAATCGCGCGGGCGTCAACCGCGCGCCACACGGTGGCCCAAGCCCTCTTGGCCCTGGGGTTGACCGATGCAGACTGGGGCGCCTGGTACCGGCTCTTCAGCCGAGAGCGATTTGACGTAGATCAGTTGGCCCGTTGTCTGTTTCGGGAGACGCTGGTGCGCGCAGGTCCTTCGCACCATGGCGCGGGGGTTCAGGGCTGCGCGTGCGCGCTGACCTCACCCCCTCGTTCCGCGCGCGGAGAGGGGGATGCCGAAGGCTGGGGGTGAGGTGCGCCTGCGTCCCTTACCCTGTCCTCTCCCGGCGGGAGAGGGAACAGCCCGCCCGACGCTGAAGCGCCGATCACGGTCATCCACGAATCAAACGAATCGGCACGAATGTAAAGGCCGATCCGGCCTGCGCACTGACCTCACCCCCTCGCGCGGTGCCCCCCGCGGGCGGCG